>JAIOPX010000272.1 GCA_021413705.1 Planctomycetota bacterium
GTCCGGTTTGCGGAGGAGGCGGGGCGCTGCTCATCCGGCCGTCGGCGGCGGGTTGGCCATCAAATCCACCTGAACCACTGGCGCGTCCATCGGCTGCGGGGACCATCAGAATGGTCTGGCACTCGGGGCACTTCACCTGCCGGCCCACGGCGTCGGCCGCAGTGCGCAGCAGCTTGCTGCACGAGGTGCAGCGGAATTCGATCGTGCTGCCCGAGGACGGAGAGGAACCTTGGGGTGGCGAACCAAAGGAAGACGTGCTCATGTTCAAAGTTGTTCCCGCGCTGGCGGGGTGCCCCGGCGAGCGGCGGCATGGTCCGCAGACCGTGTCCCCTCCGCATCGGGCGAAGCCCCCGAGTTCTGTCCCGTCGTTACCTGTCCCACTGGTGGTGCAGCCGTAGGGCCGCGAAACGCCGACGGGGGGACAGCTTCACCCCGCTGCGACTGCTGATATTGTAAAACTCGAATTGTAGCATAACTGTGGTCGCCAGTTAGCTCCAGCATCTCCCCCAAGGCGTCGATATGCTTGCTGAAGTCGCTGGCCTCACTGCGCGGCCGCGCAAGAGGGCGGCCGAAGATGGGCCACCAACAGACGCACAAGACCACCCCCAGCGCGGCCAGATGCAACAGTAGCACGTTGATCGGCCAGACCGTGAACATCGCCAGCGCGGAGGGGAGCTTATAGTCCGGGTCTTCCGAGATCGGCAGCCCCCCTTGGTCGCTTTCCACGAAGACGACACGCCCTTGGGGATCGACGTCGGCCACCAATTGCGCCGCCAGTTTGCGATGTTCGTGATTGACCAGCGGATAGTTCATGAGAAAAGAACCGTTGGCCACCACAATGATCCTTCCTCCCTCTTCGACCGGATGGAAGCGCCATGCCAGCCGATCACCCTGGCTTTCAAGCAGGGTCTCCGTGGTATCGGCAGGGTGGGGATCGATGCGCCCCTCAAGCTCGATCTTGGCTTTCTTCGGGTTAACCCCGGCGGCCCAGGGGCCCGAGAGTGTCGTCACGATGCGGTTGGCAGGCGAATAGTCGAAATTGAACCACTCGCATTCCTCGTCGTCTGGTTTGCCGCGGTTGTTGGCGCGATCCAGACGGGCATCGT
Organism: Planctomycetota bacterium; assembly: GCA_021413705.1. GTDB lineage: Bacteria > Planctomycetota > Planctomycetia > Pirellulales > UBA7805 > JAIOPX01. The sequence continues at coordinate 1,107 of JAIOPX010000272.1, forward strand.
TGAGCCGGCGGCGATACTCTGGAGCCTTGGCCGCGGATGTGCCGGGTATGATAGCGTCCCAATAGGATGGGGCCGAGTCGAAATCGCGTCCTACGAAAATCAGCGTTCTCTCAGGGTGATCTGTCAGCCATTCGTTGAACCACTCGATGTTCTCTTCCGACGGCGGCTCGAACGTGTCTGGGAACCAGACGATCGTCGTCGCCCGGGCGGCCAACGTCTTCGACAGCGCCCGCCGCGTATAGACCTCATGCCCCGCCTGCTCGAACATATTGGCCAACACCGCGGTGCCGTTGACGCTCAGTCCTTCTTGCGTCGTGCCGCGGATGCCATGTTGGGTCGCCAATTCTTCCTCGCAACCAGCCAACGTGAGGCAGGCGAGGAGAAACAACAATCGTAGCATGGGATTGCTAGCCCGTGCATTGTGTAGCATGGGCTTCCTAGCCCGTGGTTTCTTGGTGACGGGCTGGGAAGCCCATGCTACGTTGTGGTCGGTCACGGGCTGGGAAGCCCATGCTACGTGGTGGCAAACTCTCATGCGGTTGCCCCCGGCAGCATGGAGTTGAACTCCGAGAGCCTATTCCAGCAGGTTTCGAACCGCTGGCGGCCGATGTCCAATTGTCCGAAGAAAGCATCCTCAAACGTGACCATTGTCTGCTCCAGCAGCTCGCGTAGCCGCTGCCGGGTTTTCAGTTCGCGCAGGTATTGGCGATTGGTCTTTCCCCGCGCCAAATGAATGACCTGCAGCTTGTCCAGCTCGACCAGTTCGTGGCTGTAGAGATAGACAATCGCCTCGCGGAAATTGCCGTTCTCGTAGTGGAACCGGGCTTCGCTCAGCAGATCTCCCGCCGGGCGGCGCACCGGCACCGGCAGATGCTCCACCCGGTCGGCCTGCGTGCCGGTGATGTCCACGGTGTTTCCCTGCCGCGTGGCCAGCCGCTGCTCGCGGAGGATGAAGGCCCGGATCAAGAGATAGGCGATCGCCGCCAGGGCGATAGCCATCAGCGATCGTACCAGGGCGCCTGGGGGCTGTTTTTGAGCGCCTGACGCCCCTCGGCAATCGCGGGGGGAGGAGTGGCATTGCCTGATGCAGTCTCATCAGCTGGAGCGGGGCTGGTGATAGTAAGTAAGCACACGCACAACGCCAAAGTAGCGACGTGCGACAACGCGAATTGCAAAAACAGTTTCGTCCCGGAGGGACGTGCGATAATAGCCCGGCACTTCAGTGCCGGGACCGGACAACAACAACCATTTTCCGGGAGGCCCGCCGCCGCCGTCGGCGGCGGGCCTCCCGGAAAGGAGAAATTCGGGGACGCGTACCCGGCGATAAATCGCCGGGCTATTATCGATGGTCCCTTCGGGACCAGAGCGCGACCTTTCCGGTGGAGGCGAAAAATTCTTTCCGCCGTGAGAAGATTTGGAACGATTGCCGCGCAAAGGCTATCGCTCAGACACGCGTCGCACCCAAGCTGCTTCTTTGCGCGTCTTTGCATCTTTGCGACTTTGCGTCGAAATTCAAACAGTCCAAGAGCGTATTTCATACCAACTCACCTTGCAGCCGAGTGGCTTCGGCTCGCATCTTGAGTTCCACTTCCCACCCTTCGCGGCGGATGCGCAGGTCGAGATAACTCAGAAATCGCACGACGGTGAAATAGCCCACAACGCTCCAGATGGCGATTTGCAGGTAGCAGGCATACGTGATCCGTTCGAGGTCGGCCGTGCCGGTGACCCACTGCGTGCAGCCCCACAGGGCCAGCATGATGATCAAGATCAACAGGCCGCCGACCAGCATCGAACTGAGCCAGCGGCCGAACAACTCTCCACCACTCCCGCCGTGCAGCGCATTGGATCGTTTCGTCGTCGTGATGCGGTTCTCCTTACCTTTGAACAACGGATTCCGTTCCAGCAACACGATTTCGCCCAGGTAGGGTCGCAGCACAAAGGGAATAAACGAGGTGAAGAACAGAACGATCAACAATCCCCGCACTACAATTTGAAAGAGGAACAATTGGGGGAGTGCCGTCACGAAATCGCGGGCGATACGCCGGGCTCTGGGTTGCTCCATGAACAGGGCCTGCCCCAACAGGAGCGTGGCAGGCGCCCCCGCCAGCGGAGCCCACAAAGCCGCCAGGAACAAAATCCAAAGTGTGTACTGAGTTCCCCAGGCAAGGTTCTCCTCCATCGGGGCTGTATCGAAGGACCAGAGGTGCGATGCCAACGCCAGCGGTACGATGCCGGCGAGCAGTGCCAGACTCAGCGGCGCTGCAAATCGTTTGACCACATGCAGCGACAAGTCCATGATTTCCATGAAATCCCGCTCGCGGATCGCGATGTAGGTCTTGTCGAGTTGCATGAAGAAGGGGCTAGGGGTTGGGGGCTAGGGGTTGGGGGTTGAGATCGAGAGATGTTTGCGAGTCTTCTTCGGGACGGTCCGATGCATTCTCTTCGTCGTCACCTGGCTGAGGCCAGCCGAGGAGGACAAAATAGGTCAACAGCAGCGCCGATGACAGGCCGCCGACGATCGCTTTGATGGCGTATGGCAAAGCGCTGGGAGAAATAAATCCCTCGATCAGCGCCGCGCCGAAGAACAGAAGGCACGCGGCGACCAGCGTGGGGACCACCTCCTTGAGGCTCTGATTGAGTGAATCCATCCGGGAGCGGCCCCGAGTGCTAATGAGTGAGAAGCCCAACCGCATCCCGCCCGCCGCCGAAAGGACGATGGCCGTCAACTCAAAGGGACCGTGCGCGGTGACAAACTCCAGAAAATTGCTCCGGCCGCTGGAGCGGAACATGAACCCGAACTGGGCGCCCAGATACGCGGCCTCAAAAACCAATTCAAAAACGCCGCCGATGCCAAAGATCAAACCGGTGGCAAAGCATTTCAGTCCGATACCCGTGTTGTGCATGATGTATCTGGCAGCCATGCCTGAACTGAGGTCGCCGTTGGCGCCGAACGGGTTTTTGATAAACGGCTGCTCCATCTCGTGCAAGGCCTTCTCTCCCACCAAGCGCTCGGCAAATCCGGTCGCTAGAGGACGGCCGGTCAACGGCATCTTGGTCTCGGCCCCCATCAGCATGGAGAGGAGAAAAATGCCCCAGAAGAGCGTGAAGGCCAGCCACACACAGGGATCGGCAAACAGCCGCCGCGGCACCTTCTCCAACAGTTCGTGCCGCAACTGCTCCCAATTGAAAGTTCGGCTGCGGTAGAACTGATTGTGCGCCCGTCCCACCAGCCGGTGCAGGTAAGCCACGGTGCCGGGTGGCAACTGATGTGCTTCGGCCAAGGCCAGATCGGCGCAGGCCGCCCGATAGAGGGCCGCAAAGCGAGTCGTCGTGGCCGGCGGGACGCTGCGCCTCCGCCGGTTTTCCAACTGCGCGCACAGAACGTCCAACTCTTTCCAGTTGTCGCGTCTCGTTCGTAGCAGCTCAGCTACTTTCATTATCACCGGCCCCCATAGCGTAGCGACGAGTCTTTCGTCTGAATCACGGGCATCGTTTCGTTTGCGCCACCGGCGATAGCGCCAGCCAGCACCGGCACTGGGGGGCCGGAACTCACGGGCGCTTTCCAAATTCCGTCCTGGGCTGTGCCCTGATCCAGGTCTTGATCGGCGATGAAGGCCCGATAATAGAGAGCGCACATCAACAGATCATGATTCGTATTGGCAGGCAAACCGAATCGCCGGCAGAGGGGCTGCCCCAGGTGACGCGCAATGTCACTGCGCCGCCCTGGCGGAAAGAACCGCCTCCGTTCGATGTAGGCCGAAAGAGCCTCGCGCAGAGGTCGCGAGAACTCCAATCCGGCCGGCAGCTCGCCCGCCAGCCGGATCACCAACGGATCGTCGATCTTGACCAGTCCTGCCGCCCAACTTCGCTCTTCCATGACCACCATCGTGCCGCAGGCCAGATCTCCCAGCCGTTGATAGCGCGTGGTGACCATCATGGCTACCAAGGCCAACACATAGGTGGGCACTGGAATCATTTGTCCTGCGTCCACGTCCGAGAAAATAATAAACAGGGGAAGGGAATCGGCCTCGCGAAACACGTTGCGCATCACGGCCTGCATCCCGTTGATGGGTCGGCCGTCGGTAGCCAGAACTCGCATGCCCATGGCCCGCTTCCCCACGGTCTGGCCATTCCAATAGGTTTCCATCAGCCCGCCATAGAACCAGGCCAGGACGAAGAAACCAATGTAGAAGGCACCCTGTCCGATACCCGGCAGCCCGGCCAGCCCTAACCCCAGGGCGATCACCATGAGAATCAGAAACAGCAGCCCCGCCCGGATGGCGAAGTCGATGGCAAAAGCCACCAGGCGGCGCATGGGTCCGGCGGCGCGATAGGAGAAAGCGATATTCTCCGGTGTGACCACCTCAATGGTGGCATCGAGTTGCCCAGTGCTGTTGGCCATCAGGGGTGCCCCGTCCGTTGCGTGGTGGCCTAAGCGTGGTGCGGCCATTTCTAAGGTTCAATTCTCTTCCAGACAGGGCCGGCAAGCAAGGACTGGCACCGTTTAGCGGCGGGGCAACGCCCCGCGTTTTGGGGCGATTCTAAACCGGCGAATGTTGCAGAATTATCTCGTCGCTCAAGAAAAACGGCGAGCGGTGCTCGTCCGCTAAACAGTTGGGAGTGCTATAATTCCCTGCATCATGATCAAACTTCGTGGGGGTGGAAATCCGTTTTACGCACTCTTGGTGATCGCCGGTGTGGCGTTCGTCCTGAGCGCCTGCGCCTATGGGGTGATGGCGTTCCGTCAGGCCCGGCCCGATTCGCAGCCGCTGGCCGAGACCGACACCAGCCTCCTGGGCATACTCGATCACCATGGAGCGCTGATCCTAGGCGGTCAAATAGTCCTCCTGGCGGCGTTGACCGTCGGAGCGATGGGGACGGACGATTACTGGGAGAAGCGGGCTGCCCGAAAGGCAGAACAACAAGATATGGCCACACCCGGCAGCCAACCGCACAAGGAGTAATTCGATGAAAGTATGCAAGGCCACTGACGTCAGCGCCGCCCCAGTGAAGATGGAAGGGGCCGCTGGCTGCAGCGTTCGCTGGTTAGTGGACGATAAAGACGGCGCACCGAACTTTGCCATGCGGCAATTCGAAGTCGAGCCCAGCGGCCACACGCCCCGACACAGCCACCCCTACGAGCACGAGATCTACGTGCTGGAAGGGGAAGGCGTCGTTGTGGAAGGAACCAAGGAGAGGCCGCTGAAGGCTGGTGACTGCGTCTATGTTGGACCAGGCGAGGTCCATCAATTCAAGAACACCGGCAGCGCGGCGCTGAAGTTCCTCTGCATGGTGCCCCACATTCCTCCCGGCACGCCGGTGACCGTCGCGGCCGAATGTTCGCCTGAAGCGCAGCATCATTGAACCACAGAGACACAGAGTTCACAGAGAAGTGAAGAGAAGTGAAGAGAAGTAAAGTGAAGAGTATTGAACACGAATAAACGCTAATCTCCGCTAATCCGAGTAGCGATTATAAGCGGTTATTAGTGTCTTCCTTGCTTTCTCTGTGCCCTCTGTGTCTCTGTGGTAAAAACCTTGAAACAAACAGCGTTCTGGTATGAGTAGACACAAACTTGCCGCTGAGATTGACGCCCTGCGGGAAGACATTCGCCGCCACGATCGGCTGTATCACGTCGAAGCCAAGCCGGAACTGACCGACTTGCAATACGACAAGCTGCTGGAGCGACTCGCCAAACTAGAAGCCGAACTGGGGGAGCCGGTGCCGGCCGACAGCCCCACGCAGCGCGTCGGTGGCGAGCCGGTCGCCTCCCTCACGGCGGTCCCCCATCGCCGGCCGATGCTTTCCATCGACAACACCTATAGCATCGAAGAGTTGAAGAATTACGGCAAACGCGTGGCCAAGTTGCTGCCGGGCGAGCCGGTCGAATGGGTGGTGGAACTGAAGATCGACGGCGTCGCCTGCGCTCTCACTTATGAGAATGGCCAATTGATCCGAGGCGTGACGCGCGGCAACGGCCAGGTGGGAGACGACATCACCCACAACGTCCGCACGCTGAAGGACGTGCCCCTGAAACTGCAGGGCCACGACGCGCCACCGCTGATCGAGATCCGAGGCGAAGTTTACATGCGCAATTCTGATCTCGTGCGTCTTAACCAGCAGCGCGAAAAAGAGGAGGAAGAACCGTTCGCCAACACGCGCAATGTCTCGGCCGGAACGATCCGCCTGCTCGATCCGCGGATCTGCGCCGAGCGCCGGCTCCGTATGTTCTGCCACGGCCTGGGTTATGCCGAAGGACTGCAAGCCACCACGCACATGCAACTGCTGACGCAACTCGGCCAGTGGGGTCTCTCACCCACGCCGCATGTCGAATGTTTTCCCAATTTCGACAAGGCAGTTGAGCACTGCGAAGACTTGATCGAACGGCTGCACGAACTCGACTTCGAAGTGGACGGCCTGGTGTTGAAGGTCAACAGCTTCGAGCAGCGAGAGCGGCTGGGGAGTACGGCCAAAAGCCCTCGCTGGGTGATCGCCTACAAGTTTGAAAAATTCGAGGGAATGACACGGCTGAACGACATTCGCGTTCAGGTCGGAAAGAGCGGCACCATCACGCCGGTGGCCGAACTGGAGCCGCTGCAACTTGCCGGCACCACCGTCAGCCGCGCCAGCCTGCACAATGCGGAGGAGATCGAGCGCAAAGATATCCGCGTCGGCGATATGGTGGTCGTCGAGAAAGCGGGCAAGATTATCCCCCACATCGTGCGCGTGGAAAAACATCGGCGGGAAAAGCCGCTTAAACCGTTCCATTTCCCTACAGAGTGCCCCGAGTGCGGCAGCAACCTGGTCAAGGACGAGCATGGCGTTTACATCCGCTGCCCGAACCAGCGCTGCGGCGCCCAGGTGAAGGAGCGAGTTCGCTACTTTGCGACCCGGAACGCGATGGATATCGAGGGTCTGGGCGACAAGCTGGTCGAGCTGCTGGTCAACGAGAAGCTCGTGCAAATCTATGGCGACCTGTATCGGCTGACGGTGGAACAGGTCTCCGGGCTGGAGCGCATGGGGCGAAAATCGGCGGAGAATCTGATCGCCGGCGTGGCCGCCAGTAAAGACCGCGGACTGGCGCGGCTGCTCAATGCCCTGTCGATTCGTCACGTAGGTCGCAATGTGGCGATGACTCTGGCGGCCCAGTTTGGCTCGATGGAGAAGCTCCGCCAGGCCGATGTCGAGCAACTCAGCGCCACCCCGGACGTGGGAGAGGTTATTGCCCAGAGTGTTTTTGATTATCTCCACAGCCCCTACGGCGAGGAAGTGGTGGATGATCTGGCAGCGCTCGGCGTGCGAATGACGGCCGACGCGGCGACCAAGGCGGCCGTGCAAGGCCAAGGGGTCCTCGGCGGCAAGACGCTGGTGGTCACGGGTACGCTCAATCGCTACAGCCGCGACGAAATTCAGGATCTGATCGCCAAGCATGGGGGCCATGCAACTTCGAGCGTGTCGAAGAGCACCGACTATGTCGTGGCAGGAGAAAAAGCCGGCAGCAAGTTGGAAAAAGCGCAGAAGCTGGGGGTGAAAGTGCTTACGGAGGAGGAGTTTGAGAAGCTGATCGGCGGCGCTTTGGCGTAGCTACTTAATTCGCTACGGCGTAGTCAATAATACTCGTTGACCCCTAGGGATCAATAAAATGAACAGTTCCTACAAATATCGCCGCCTCGACAAGGCCGACGCGGCCGTGCTGTTGGTGGATCACCAATCCGGCCTGTGCAATATCGTGGGGGATTTTTCACCCGATGATTTCAAGAACAACATCCTGGCGCTGGCCGACCTGGCCAAGTACTTCAAACTGCCGACGATACTCACCACCAGCTTCGAGAACGGCCCCAATGGGCCGCTGATGCCGGAATTGAAAGAACTCTTCCCAGAAGCTCCATACATCGCCCGGCCGGGCAACATCAACGCTTGGGACAACGAGGATTTCGTCAAAGCCGTTCGCGCGACCGGCAAGAAGCAGTTGATTCTTGCCGGCGTGGTCACGGAGGTGTGCGTGGCTTTCCCTGCACTGTCCGCATTGGAAGAGGGCTATGAAGTCTTCGTCGTGACCGACGCTTCGGGTACGTTCAATCTGACGACACGGCAGGCAGCGTGGTCGCGCATGGAGGCGGCCGGCGCTCAGTTGATGAGTTGGTTTGGCGTCGCCTGCGAGTTGCATCGAGACTGGCGCAACGACGTCGAAGGGCTGGCCCAACTCTTTTCAAACCATCTGCCGGCCTATCGCAACCTGATTACCAGCTACAACGGAAAGAAGTAGGTTGTACCGCGCGACGAACCATGAAGTCTCGTCCTCGCTGCGTGGCACTACTCGTCTTCGCTCAGCGGCTTGCCCGTGCCGGTATCAGGCACGTCGGCCACACCCGGCACCCCGCGCTCGTCGGTTGTCAGCGGCGGGAGGCCGAAGCGCTCGTCCTGCTCCAATTGCACTTCGTCCATTTCGGCGGCATCCACGTCGCGCCGCAGGAGCAGATAGATTGCCGTCGTAGCGCTCCACAGATAGCTGATGGCGAAACCGGCCGCAATGAGCCGCACCAGAGCGTGCCAGAAGGCGAAGATGCTCACAGCATAGGAATCGCTGGCGATCTTTGTTGGATCCGGGAAACCGGTCAGCACGCTCATGCGTGCGTTGCCCGAACCCCAGCTGGCGGCCCAGGTGGTGAGATGGATCACCGCTTCAGAGAAGAACGCCACGAGAAAATAACCCAGCGTTCCTAGCACGGCCGCCACCAAACCATAGAACAAATAGTGCAGCGGGCGTTGAAAGACATAAGCATAGGAGCGGCTCAGGGCGTCGAAGGCATCGTTCCCTTCCACGCTCACCGTGCTGAACATCAGCGGCCAACCGAAGAACAGCCCCAAGAGGAGCGCTGCCATCAGCAAGCCGGCCAACAGCGCCAAGGGCCAGAAGACGGCGGCTACGAAGGCTCCCACGTCGATACGCGCGACGACTCCCAACACCATAACGAGCAGCGTCAAAAGCATCACGCCCAGCAGCGGATAGAGAGGGGCGGTGAAATAGTCGAGCCAATGCCGCAGGGCA
>JAIOPX010000041.1 GCA_021413705.1 Planctomycetota bacterium
TGCAGAAATGGGCTCGCCAATGTCGTTCCGGGCCAGAATCTCAAACTTCCGGCCTGCTTTGACGACGGTTATCACTCCATTGCGGGCTGTAAGATAAAGCTTGCCGTCGGCAAAGACAGGCGAGGCGCGATGGCGATCGGCTGTAGTCCGTTCTTCGTAGATTTTGCGCCCCGTGACCGCATCGAGCACCATCAGGTTCCCGTTTTCGCGGCACAAGTAGACCAGCCCGTCATGAATCAAAGGAGAAGGAACGTCCGGCGTGTTCCTGGGCAACGTCCAGAGAATATGCTCTTTGGAATCGGTGATGTCACCAACTCCGTCAGGCTTGATGCCCACCACTTTGCCCCCCTTCGCCGTCGGCACCACGATCAAACCCGGTGCTGCCGTGGGAGAAGCGATCAGCCGAAATGTGGGGTTATAACCCTCTTTGGGATTGAGATTGCCGCATCGACAGATCTCTTCGCCATTATCGAGCCGATGAGCCGTGATAAAGTCAGCCCCGTGGACCAGCAGATACGTCTGCTTGTCGTCCGAGTAAAGCGTCGGCGAAGCATAGGAATGCTCGCACTCGTCCCGGGCGTCGCTGGGTCGCTGCTGCTGCCAGATTTCCTTGCCGGTGGCGGCGTTGAGGCAAACTACCCTGGCCTCCCGAGTCGCCGGATTTCCGTCGCCGTGAATCAGTTGCATGTAGAGCCGCCCGTCATGCAGCAGCGGCGTGCTGGTCATACCGAACTGAATGTTCAACTTGCCATAGCGGTCCTGGACGTCGAATTTCCAGATCTCATTGCCAGCAAAGTCGTAGCAAGCCAAGATGCCGTTGGCCATGAACGTCCAAACATGGCTCCCATCGGTTATCGGCGAAGGCGAGGCTGAATTGCCCTCGTCTCCCCGAACATTCTTATTGCCGACTGCCACCTCCCGTCGCCAGAGTTGATTCCCATCTTTGTCATAGCAGAGCAACACCAGGCGATCGTCATCGACCGAAGTCAGAAAGATGCGGTCGCCCCACACGGCAGGAGTGGCCCCAGCCGGCCCCGGCAACTTCTTGCGCCACAAGATATTTTCCGTCTTGTCGCCAGTCTTGCTCCATTTCAGCGGCGGGTTCTTTTCGTCGCTGATGCCGTTGCCGTGCGGCCCGCGCCATTGCGGCCAGTTGGCGGGCTCCGCGGCAAGGCAATCGCCTGCGGAAAACAATGTGCTTAAGACAACTAGCGTGATTGCAAAAACACGGCTGGACATATTATGTACTTTCTGGACTGGCATGCCCGCTTAATTCGACCGCTGACCGCTGAACGCTAATTTTCAGGGTACCGCCAGTTTCCCTGGGCATACAACACAGGTCAAGTCACCAATGGCTCGGGGCCATTTGGCGAGCTAGAATTGCGTATCGCCCCACGGACTACCGCAAGGCCTGCGGCACGAAACGCATCTTATGAAACTTACGACCATACCTCAGCTCTATCGCCACGTCGGCCGCTGGTCGGAGATCATTGCGGTCCTGAGCAAATATGGAATGGCCGATTGGCTCAGCCAATTCGACCTGGAGTTCACCAAGGGGCTGCTCAAAGCCAAGGATGGCGAAGTGCTGGCCCGCCTCTCGCGCGAGGCCCGGATCCGCATGGTGCTGACGGAACTTGGCCCCACATTCATCAAGCTCGGCCAGATACTCAGCACGCGGCCCGACTTGATCGGCGTCGAACTGGCCAACGAACTGCAAGGGTTGTTAGTTAATGTCCCCCCCGATGCTCCCGATATCGTGCGGGCCGCGATCGAATCGGAACTCGGCCAGCCCATCGAAGAGCTGTTCGCGGAGTTCGACGACGTGGCCATCGCTTCAGCCTCCATCGGCCAAGTCCACCGTGCCCGGCTGCTGACAGGCCAGCGGGTAGCAGTGAAAGTGCAGCGGGCGGGCATCGACGAAAAAGTCCGCGTCGATATGGACATCCTCTCAGGCCTGGCCCAGCTTGCCGAGGCTCTGCCGGAACTTGCCAATTATCGCCCCAAAACCACGCTCGCCGAATTTCAGCGGATGCTCCGCCGCGAACTCGATTTTGGCCGCGAGGAACGCAACATCCTGCAATTCGGCCGCGACTATGCCGAAACGCCCGGCGTTCGCATCCCAGGCGTGTACTCCGAACTATGCACGCCCAAAGTGTTGACGATGGACTGGCTCGAAGGAGTCAGTCTCTGCCAACCCGAGCGATTGCAAGCGCTGGATCTCGATCTGGACGACATCGCCCATCGAGGCGCCAATCTCTATCTGGAGATGATCTTCACCCACGGCGTTTATCATGCCGATCCGCACCCAGGTAACATCCTGGTGCTCGAAGACGGCACGATCGGGCTGCTGGACTTTGGCATGGTGGGCCGCATCGATGAGCCTCTACGAGAGCAGATCGAAGAGATGCTCATGGCCCTGGCCGGGCAAGACACCGAACAACTGACCCGGGTCATCATGGAAATGGGGGAAACGCCTCCCGGCCTGGATGAAACGGCCCTGCGCGGCGACGTGGCGGAGTTCGTCGCCCACTACGGAAATCAGCCCTTGGGAGAGTTCAATCTATCTGGCGCCTTGACGGAGATGATCGAAATCATCCGCCGCTTTCGCATCATCCTTCCTTCCTCCATTGCGATGCTGCTTAAAACGCTGATCTTACTGGAGGGGACAGGACGCGTCATTCAGCCCCAGTTCAGCTTGCTGGACGCCATGGGCCCCTACCAGCGCAAGGCGATGCTGCGGAGACTTTCCCCTCGGCGTCGGTTACGCAAGATGCGGCGGATTGCCGGCGACATGGAACGGCTGATCGAGATTTTCCCCCGACGCATGATCGACATCCTTGCCCAGGTGCAAAGCGGCAAGTTCGACATGCACCTGGACCACCGCGGGCTGGAACCCTCGGTCAACCGCTTGGTGCTGGGCTTGTTGACCAGTTCGCTGTTCGTCGGCTCATCGCTGATGCTGAGTCAAAAGGTCTGGCCGCTGCTCTATCTGTTCAACGGACAGATCTCGGTCCTCGGCGCCCTGGGCTGCATGATGAGTGTGCTGCTAGGCCTGCGCCTGATCCGGGCCATCAACAAGTCAGGGCATCTCGATCGAAGGGGATAGGGATGGGAGGTGAGCAATCAGAATCAGCGAAGCACGCCCCCTGCTTCCTAGCCCCCAACCCCTAACCCCCAGCCCCTATGCTGCCTTGGCCTCTTCACCACCTCGGCGGCAAAGCTGCTCGCGGAGCGTTCGCTCGACGCGTTCATTAAGTTCGTCCAAACGCCACAGCAGTTCGGTCTGCTCCAAGTCGATTTGATCTAACAGGTATTCTGAGGTGGGTGTCTCGGCCATGGTGGGTCTCGTTGCAATGGTGGGCGTCATGGGTGCTGTCGAGGGCAGGCTGACAGTTGCTTAAACAACACCATCGGCCGGCTGGCAGGGCGTAATTCAACTCACTTGCCCGGGGCGGAATCTGCTGCTGACGATAAGATAGGGGAGCTTTGCGAGGGGGCGGGAGTTTGTGGGGCACGATCGCAGCGGTCAGTGAGACCTGTCCGTTGCGGCTGGGCAGTAGCAGTCCAATAACCCGGGAAAACCAGACTACGTAAACTTTGCCGATTCGGCCCCCCAATCCAGGTAGACAAAGGGGGTGGGGGTCCGCTAAAATCTGTGATTCGCCGCTGTGGTATTTCCCGTACACCCTTAGACGGCAGCGCGTGTAGGCCACGTGCTTGGCTGCGGCCCATCTCATGCCT
>JAIOPX010000273.1 GCA_021413705.1 Planctomycetota bacterium
GTTCACCGGTTTGCGACCGGGAGAGAAGCTGGTCGAAGAGTTGTTTGACCATCAGGAACAACATGCATTTACTCGGCATGAGAAGATCATGGTTGCCGAAGGAAGCCGGATTGAGATTGAGCAGGTGCAGCGGGCGATCAACTATCTGGCCGGGGTAATTGAAAGCCCGACTCCTGTGGTGACCGAAGAGATTCACGAAACGCTCAGCCGTTTCCACAAGTACGCCCCCAGCAATGCCCGCAGCACGCGAAGGGCGGCATAGGCGAGCGGGGGCGTAAGCCCCCTGTTTCTTCCAGCGCCACTCCGTGTCAGTCATTACAAACGAGCCCTGCGCCAACGGCCGGCTTCCGCCGGTGGCGAAATCCCGTGAGATAAGTCACAATGGGTGGCACACCCTCCGTCGCTTCTATCGGAGATGCCCCACCGTGCAACGACCATCCTTCCACATTCTTACTACCATTGTGCTGGGCCTATGGACCGTCACGGGGCAGGCCGATGAGCCGGCCTCTGCTACCAAGCCCAAGATCAAAGCATTGATTGTTGACGGCCACAGTAATCACCCGTGGTGGGAAACGACGCCGATTCTGCGGCGGATTCTGGAATCGAGCGAGCGATTTACCGTCGATGTGGCCACGGCACCGAAGCAGCTCCGCGAAGTCGTGAACTTTGCGCCGGACTTTACGCCGTACCAGGTCGTGATGATGAACTACAACGGCGACGACTCCGTGACGCGCACCGGTTCGGCCAATTGGTCGGAATCCACGCAGAAGGCGCTGGAAGACTATGTTCGTGGCGGCGGGAACCTGAGCATCATTCATTCGGCCAACAACTCGTTCCCCAAGTGGAAAGAATACAACCGGATGATCGGGCTGGGTGGTTGGGGCTATCGCAGCGAGAAGGACGGGCCGTATGCCTACTACAAGGACAACAAACTGGTGCGAGATGACAGTCCTGGCGTCGGCGGCTGGCATGGAACCGAACATCCATTCCAAGTGATTACGCGCGAGCCGGAGCACCCCATCATGCGTGGCCTGCCGACCGTTTGGATGCATGCCCGGGATGAACTTTACAGCCACCTCCGCGGCCCCGGCGAGAACATGAAGATTCTGGCGACGGCTTATTCGCCACGAAAATACACTGGCCGCAACGTGGACGAGCCGATGGTGATGGTGCTCACCTACGGCAAGGGGCGGGTGTTTCACACGGCCATGGGGCATGGGACGTACTCGATGCGCTGCGCCGGGTTTGTCACTCTCATCCAGCGCGGCACCGAATGGGCGGCGACCGGCGAAGTGACGATTCCTGTTCCCAAAGATTTTCCTGCGGCCGACACGCCGCGAGAGAGCGGGATTTTCCGTCAACCACCAAAGTAGTTCTGGAAAATAACCTTATGTCCCCCCAATCCCGCCGTGAAAAGATCGAAGCGATGCTCGTGGATGACCCGCAGGACACGTTCTTGCGGTATGCCCTGGCTATGGAATTTGACAAGGAAGGACGGCACGAGGACAGTCTGGCCGGGTTGGCACAACTGGCCACCGGTGAGCCTCCCTATGTGCCGGCATTCTTTCAAGCAGCCCAGCAATTGACGCGGCTCGATCGTGCAGAGGAGGCTCGTACGATGCTGCGGGAAGGCATCGAGGTAGCCAGAGTTCAAGGCGATTCGCATGCCGCCGGGGAGATGAGCGAGTTTTTGGCTAGCCTTGGATGATAGTACTTCTCACGCCGGGTGCCATGCCCACGTTTGAGGAAGCATGGGTTGCCATCAGGTGCAAATTGCCAGCAATCGTGAGTACACCTTGACGTGGGCATGACTCGACTGCAAGCTAAGCCTCATGCCCACGTGACTCTCAAATCATTACGCAATCATTCCCACATAACTGACCGACTGAGTGCAACTGACTCTTACGTGGGCATGGCACCCTCGGTTTGCGCTTGGGGATAACCACAATGTCCGATCGCCCCAATTTCCGCCCTGAACAGGTCGCCCCTTCAGCGTTCATCGCTGACGGCGCGGTCGTGCTTGGCGATGTCACGCTCGGCGAGCAATCGAGCGTCTGGTTCCAGGCGGTGCTGCGCGGCGATGTGGCTTCGATCCGCATCGGCTCCCGCACGAACATTCAGGACGGCTGCGTGCTGCACGCCGACGAAGGCTTTCCCTGCATGCTTGGCGACGACGTGACGGTCGGGCACCGGGCCATCGTCCACGGATGCACGATCGAGGACCGCGTGTTGATCGGCATGGGGGCGATCGTCATGAATGGCGCCGTCATCGGCCACGATTCGATCGTCGCCGTCGGGGCTGTCGTACCCGAGGGGATGCATGTTCCGCCCAACTCCCTGGCCATCGGTCTCCCCGCCAAAGTCCGCCGCACGCTGGAGGCGAAAGACCACGCCCGCATCGCCCACGCGGCGGAACACTATGTGCGGAATGCTGAGCGGTATCGGGGGTAGTAAGACAGGATTGGCTACCGATATTGCGGGGAATTGCCCACGAAGAATTCAAACATGGCGATTTCGGCCGGTTCAAGTACATGATGGCAGTGTCACATTCAAACATTCGAAGTGCCCTGTTCGCGGTATGGATATAGCGTAATGCGAAACGTACAGCCACAATCGGCCATTCGACGCAAAGTTTGGTTCGTTAGTCCCTGATTAAACGCCCAAGGTTCATCGCCGCAGTCGTAGCCGACATCGAACTCACGCTTCGTGCAAGCGTTCCAGGCATGTTTAACGCCTTGGGGGAGGGCATCGATTGCAGTCAGCATTTCAGCGATGTTTGTGTCGGGGTCAGTATGAGTGACTTCGGTTTCCAGAGTCGCATAATACTGGCCGTCTTCGCCATGGCTAACGTGAAGGGGGAAAACGCCGAGAGATTCGAGCGCTGCCGCGAGATCTTTGAGTGAAATGGGGGCGACCAAATCGAGGTCGGTGTTGAGATATCGAATTATTGGCTTGCCCGTAAAGGATAGGTCCCGCAATCGATTGCACCCGTACCAAACGATTTCGCAGTTCGGCAATGCTTCTTGGAGCATTGCCACACCTTGCGCAGTTACGCGAGTACCATCGAGATGAACGTATTGAAGCGTTGAAATTCCAGACAATATTCTCAGACCCGCATCGGTGATGGTCGTGTTTGTCAGATCGACGTTGTCGAGCTTCAGCAAATCGCTGAGATAAAGCAGTCCGCGGTCCGTAATGGCGGTGCCTTCCAGGCCGATGATATCCAATTCATCGCGAAAAGCGTTTAAGAGGGCAAGATCGGCATCCGATACATTACGCCCACGAAGCTGGATACCCAATACTATGCCGCCTACTTCTCGCATCGAAAAGTGAGCGCCAAGGTTGCGAAAGTGTAACAGTGCCAACTCGCGATTTTCGGCAGTCATTTCGGGGCGACTGACTCCGTGCTGTTCGATTTCGCCATGGAACTACAGAACTTGCTCTCGTCCTACTCGCGGGAAGTATTTTTCCACCACTTCCAAAAATTCACCCGGCTCACTGACCGTTGCCACATGAGTACGGAAATCGCGCGCCCCACGGCGGCCTTGGGCATAGCAGCAGGCGTATTTGCGCATCAAGACAGTCCCTTTGTCTGGGCCAAAGCGCTGGCAGACCAAGTCGTAGTGATAGAGCAACAGCCGCCGTTCTTCTTCTGGTGATGGATCGGGTGGGATCGGTTCTCCCTTGAGCGCCGCTTGACATTGCCGAAACAGCCACGGCTTGGCCAGTGACGCCCGGGCGATCATCACGCCGTCCACGGCATACCGGCGAAAGGCCTCGACCACGGCGGCCGGCGAACTGAGATCGCCGTTGCCGATCAGGGGGATCCGCTTCAAGTAGGGCTTGATGGCCGAGATATGCTCCCAATCGGCCGAACCTTGAAAATAGTCCTGGGCCGTGCGCCCATGAACCGTTAGGGCTGCGGCACCAGACGCTTCAACCACTTGGGCGACGTCGATGGCGTTGATCTTGTCGCGCGTGCAGCCGAGTCGGATCTTGGCGGTCACCGGGGTCGGCGCGCAGGCCGCAACCACTCGTTCAATAATTTGCCCCATCCGATCCGGGTGCTTGAGCAGATAACTTCCGCTGTGGGCCTTCTCCGTCACCTGCTTGACCGGGCAGCCAAAGTTGATGTCCACCACGCTGACGCGAAACTCACGGGCCAGCCGCTGGCCGACAGCCGCCAGATCGTCTGGGTCGTTGTCCCAGATCTGCACCGCCAGCGGACGCGGCTCGTCGGCCACGCCC
>JAIOPX010000274.1 GCA_021413705.1 Planctomycetota bacterium
CCGACTGCGTAGGCCGCGAGCCGTTTCCCGAGATTCTTGCGGTTCCGTGTTCTGTTTGATTGATGCATGGTTTTCTTCATGGGGCTCTCCCTGGGGTGATGGGTGCGCGACTCACCGCGAGGCGCACGGGTTCGCAAACAAAATCCAACAGAACTGAATTGATCCGAGCTTGATAACAGGCAAGCTCTTGGCAACCCTTCTGGACAGCAAGCTACTGAGACCAAAGAAAAAGGGCGCTGACGATCCACCACCGTTAGTGGAGCGCAAGCGCCCGGTTTCTTCTGCGAATTCGGTCGTAGAATACATTGGCCGATATCCTTAACGAAAACGCGACGGCACCACGGTTGCAATCAACCAAGGCGCTCCACATGCCGGTGAGCAAAAAAATGCAAACGAAAAAAAGCTGTCGGGAATCTCTCAGGGATGACTCCGCCGGAGGTTGGCGAGGTCAAAAGAGAGTCCAGACAGCTTTTTACAACAGCGTTGCTCTGTGAATTTTCGCGATGTCGCCCGAAAAGGCAAACTCACCGCAAGTCAGAATAGTAAGCCTCAGTGGCCGTGTCAATCTTTTGGTGAAACAATCCCACATTGCTTCATCCGAGCTTGGGGCGAAGGCCTGTGCAGCCT
This sequence comes from Planctomycetota bacterium, assembly GCA_021413705.1. Lineage (GTDB taxonomy): Bacteria > Planctomycetota > Planctomycetia > Pirellulales > UBA7805 > JAIOPX01. The sequence continues at coordinate 628 of JAIOPX010000274.1, forward strand.
TCACTCCCGCCCGCATCGACTTGAGACCTCAAAACGTGGCCAGGTGCCCGCAATCTCGGCGCGATTCACTAGCGCCGCCTGAGCAACTCATCGACTCGTAAGCCATTGTGCTACATATAGTTACGGCATTTTCAACAGTTTCGCTTCTATACTGAAAATGCTTAACTACAATTAGTCATATTGATATCTACATGCGTTAATTCGACTGTTTCGCACGGTCTTTCAACTTTCGGTGCATTCCGTCGGCTCTTCGGGCTATTCCAATGATGGAGTTGTTATGTCTCTGCTGAGAAACCTCGACGAATTCGTGGTTGGGCAAATCACGTTTCCGCTGACGAACCATCTGATGAATCGCCGCAGTGTGATGCGCAAATACCGCGCACTGCTCCGGTCCGATGGCCTCTCTGGCGATCAACTCAATGCACTGCAACTTGCCAATCTCCAGCGTGTGCTGGCCAGCGCCGATCGGTACTCTCCTTTTTATACACGGCGTTTCCGCGAAGCGGGGTTCGACCACCGCCAAATGCGATCCGTCGACGAAATTAAACAACTTCCCGATCTGACTCGCGAGGTCGTTACGGAGCATCGCCGGGAGATTGTCGATACGCGGCAGCAGGGGGCCATTGATGGCGCGGAACGCTCGCGACGTCCTCCGGGACAGCCCATCCCCTGGGCGCGCTTTCGCAAGCACCGGCTGGTGCGGGATGCGTCCAGCGGTTCCACCGGCTCGCCGGCAATCTTCTACGAGGACGGGTCCAGCACCGCGATGAACTGGGCACATGAGTTGCGGCTGAAGCAGTGGTTCGGCATTAACCCTGGAGCAGGCGAGGCGCGGTTCGCTCGTGTTGCCTCAGAGTATCTGCCGAAAGATCTCGTTCTGGCGGCGCGCTGGCGATTGTGGCATCACCTGATCTTGCCAGGAAATAATCTTTCGGACGCGGATCATGCGATGTCGCTGCGGAAACTTGTCGAGCATCGGCCGCGGGTGTTTTTTGGCGTGACTTCGGCGCTCACCGGCTTGGCTCGATATTTGGAGCGTGAGAACCTGGTTTCACAGCTCCCCCCTGTTGAATTGGTCGTAACCTGGGCAGGGCCTCTCCACGAACAAGAGCGGCAATTGTTGCAGCGGGTTTTCAGCGCACCCGTATCAAACATCTATAGCAGCCGCGAACTGGGACACATCGCTTGCGTCTGCCCTGCCGGACGGCTCCATATTAACGAAGAAAGCTATCTGGTTGAGATCGAGTCGCTTCGCCCCGCCAGTTCTTCCGACCAAGCAACCCAAAATCTTCCTGGTGAAGTGATCGTCACGCCGCTGTTTGAATTACCTATGCCATTCATTCGCTACCGCACCGGAGATATCGGACAATGGGCTACCGCTGAGTGCCCCTGCGGACGCAAACAGCGGGTGATCGAGAGCCTGCTGGGCCGAAGCGGTGAATTATTTCACACCGAAGACGGCCGCCTCATCGCTCCGAACTTCTGGTGCCACGCTTTCATGCGGCAAGGCATCTGCGATGATCTGGCTGAGTTCCAAGTGGTGCTCCGGTCAGGAGGCGCCATCCGCTTTCGCATCGTTCCCCGCCCTAGCTACTCCTCTCAGACTGAGAAATCCATCCGCGACTTCGTGCGGAAAAATCTCCCGCCCCGCACGAAGATCGATTTTGAATACGTGTCGCGGATCGAGCCTCATCCGTCTGGAAAGTATCAAATGGTCGTGGCCGAAGCCCCTGGACTGCTACGTGGAACGCCTTTCGACTCCACTCCTATGGTGTCGTCGTAAATGCAGCGTGAACGGGGGCTTATAGAACTCGTGAGTCAGGCAATCGCCTGAGCTACTTGCTGTATTCTTCATAAAGCTTCGCAATGCCGGCCTCTTTGTCGTCGCCGCGGTGCAATACGATACGGTAGCGAAATCGCAGGTCTTGCCCGGCTGCCAACGTCAGCGCTCCGCTGCGTTCTTTCTGCTTCGTGAAATCACTCACACCAAAAGGGTTTGCCGCCACCAGGCCGTAGTCCCGCGCGTGCCAGTAGGTCGGATGCCGCGGATTGCCAGGGTGGTCGAACATCGCCAGTCCCATCATCTGGCCGTCGATCTTTCCTGAGTAATCGACCCACTCCGCCCGTTGGCCCCACATGGCTTTGTCCTTCACTCCGTGGCTGTTGATAGCGTGTCCGTTGGCGGCGGTCACGCCTCGCTTGGGATCGCCGGTGAGTTGCAATGCAGGGTGCGTTCGCACGGCCATGAAGCCTTCCTTCGTATCGCCAAAAGTGACCGGCCCGTGGCTGGCATGGATTGTCACGTCGTAGTCGATTGCCCTGGCGCCGCCGGCGAGTTCCAGAAATCCGACGCGCGTGGTGTCGGTGCAGACGGTCTTGCCCTGGCGGTTGACCCAGTTGTTGTCGGCCGTGATCACCACATGGCTGGGGTTCGTCTCCACCGACTGGATCCGTTGGTGGACAATCTGCCCCTTCTCCAGCCAAAAGTCCTCGCCGTTGACGTTACCGTGCGAGAGCCAGAGGGACTTGTGGTGGGGATGATCGGTCGGCTCACCCGGCACGTCTTTACGCAGGGGGAAATTGCGGGTCATCGCGATCTGGCCGGGGCCATAGATCGGGTAGACGATCGGCTTGGCGTAACCCTGGTAGACGTACTCGGCAAACGGCTGGTTCGCTACGGTGACTCGAACGCGGCCGTCGAGTTGCTTGGCTTGGAGTCGGCCGGCGGGCTCAGCGGCCTCGCTCAGCGGCGCTGCTAACAGCAGAGCAAGGATCGTGCAGGAAGTAGCGAGACTTTGTGAGTTCATCTGTACCAAAAACATTGAAATTCCATGCTGTCTGCGCGGATTTCAGGAGGATTAGGGAACACTAATCAGCGCTAATAACCGCTAATCTGATTAGTGTAGATTAGCGCTGATAAGTGTTCCAAAACTTCTTCTTTGGTTCCAGTTCTGCCGGGCTGTGAAACCCCAGGATGGAAGGGACGGCCAGGGCCGGGATCACGGCGGCACACGGGCTACTTTAGCTTGCCGTGACCGTCTCTGCCCAGCACAGTCCGCAGAGGGGAAGCAGGCATGGAAAAACGGCGTACTTCCAGCCATAATGGCGCACGCTGGCTTCCCCATGGTTTGCTGTTACGCCAGTTCGACGGTTCGCCTGCCGTTCCCGCCCTACTTCCCTCCGAAAATCCTTTCTCCTGGAGTCGAAACATGCCCCGACGCCGTATCCGTCTGACGCTGGTTCTGCTGGGTTGCCTTGTTGCCACTGTGGCCAGCCAACATGCGAGCCAGGCCGCTGACAATCGCTCGGCTGAGAAAGCCGTGGCCGGGCTCGATGTGGCGCCCGGGCTGAGCGCCACGCTGTTCGCCTCCGAGCCGATGATGCTCAATCCGACGAACATCGACGTCGATCATCTCGGTCGCGTCTGGGTGTGCGAAGTGGTCAACTATCGCCACAACAACGGCAAGCGCCCGGCAGGAGATCGCATCCTGGTCTTGGAAGACACCGACGGCGACGGCAAGCTCGACAAATCGACAGTGTTCTATCAGGGGCGCGACATCGACTCGGCCCTGGGCATTTGCGTGCTCGGCAAGAAAGTGATCGTCTCCTGTGCGCCGAACATTTTCGTGTTCACCGACGAAGATGGCGATCTGAAGCCGGATCGTAAGGACTTGCTATTCACCAAGACCGGCACGCCGCAGCACGATCATTCGGACCATGCCTTTGTGTTTGGACCCGATGGCCGGCTGTATTGGAACTTCGGAAATAGCGGCCGGGCAGTCCACGACAAGGACGGCAAACCAGTGATCGATCGCACGGGCAAGCCGGTCGTGGATAACGGCCGCCCGTACTTTGGCGGCATGGTGTTCCGCTGCGAGCCGGATGGCAGCCGCTTCGAAGTGCTGGCCCATAACTTCCGCAACAACTTTGAAGTTGCTGTCGATAGCTTTGGTTCGCTCTGGCAATCGGACAACGACGACGACGGCAACCGGGGCGTGCGAATCAACTACGTCATGGAAGGGGGCAACTATGGCTATCTCGACGAAATGACCGGTGCAGCCTGGAGCGCGCCGCGCACGAACATCGAGAAGGAGATCCCTCTGCGGCACTGGCATCTGAATGATCCCGGTGTGGTGCCCAACCTTCTCCAAACCGGGTCCGGTTCGCCTTGCGGTATCATGGTGTACGAAGGTGCCGCGTTGCCGGAGGTCTTTCGCAATCAGGTGATTCATGCGGATGCGGGACCGAACATCGTTCGCGCCTATCCGGCCAAGCAGTCGGGCGCCGGATACGAAGCGCGCATCGAAAATATCTTGCACGGCGCGCGGGATCAATGGTATCGCCCCAGTGACGTTTGCGTCGCCCCGGATGGCTCGCTGATCATCGCCGACTGGTATGACCCTGGCGTGGGTGGCCATCGCCAGGGAGACACGGAGCATGGGCGATTGTTCCGCGTCGCACTGAAGGGACAAGAGCGTTACACAGTGCCGAAGCAGGATTACAGCACGCCCGAGGGAGCAGTCGTGGCGCTGCAAAGCCCGAACCAAGAGACGCGCTACCTGGCCTGGACTGCGCTGCATGGCATGGGGGCCAAGGCGGAGCCGGCGCTCACCAAGCTGTGGCAATCGGACAATCCTCGAATGCGGGCTCGGGCGCTGTGGTTATTGGGACGGATTGAAGGGCGCGGGCAACACTATGTCGATGCCGCGATTGCTGACAAAGACGCCGATATCCGGATCACCGGTCTGCGACTGGCGCGACAGTTGGAGGTCAATCTTACACCGGTCATTCAAAAATTAGTGCGTGATCCATCGCCTGCTGTCCGGCGGGAGTGCGCAGTTACGTTGCGAAACGACAAGTCACCCGAGGCGCCGAAGCTATGGAATGAACTTGCCCGCCAGTACGACGGCAAGGATCGCTGGTATCTCGAAGCGTTGGGCATCGGGGCCGACGGTCAGTGGGATCGGTTCTTGGAAGCCAATGCGGCAGACGCCTCATCGAGTGGTTTCTCACCCGTGATATGGCGCGACATTGTCTGGCGTTCGCGGGCGAAGGCCACCCCTGCGCAGTTGGCGCAAATCATCCGCGACCCTGCCACACCCAAGGGCGAACTGCCTCGCTTCATGCGAGCGTTCGATTTCCAGAAGGGTGCGGAAAAGAATGATGTGCTTTGGCAGCTTGCGATGCTCAGCACGCCCGAGGATCCTGCGCGCGGACAGTTGGTTTCCGCGGAAGCGATCCAGCGTCTCGTTGGGGGCAATCCCAAGGATCGGCGGCACGCCGCAGCTCTGGGCAAGATGCTCGACGGTCGCCGCGGGACGCCGGAGTTCGTCCGCGTCGTGGCCCAGTTTGATCTGCGCGATCGCTATGGCGAACTGCTTGCCTTGGCGCAGCAGAATGCTCAAGCTCAATTGGGAGTGGATGCCGTTCGCGTGTTACTGGACAAAAAGGAGACACAGCGGATCGCCGGGGCGCTGACGGGGGCCGATGCAGCGGCTGCACTGGCCACCACAATGGTCCTGGGCACGGCGGCCGACGATCGAGCGGCCAACGCCTTGGCGGCACTCCTGGGCAACGCAGAACGGCCGCTTGCGCTGCGACGTGAAGCGGCTCGTGCGCTGGCCAAGAATCACGCCGGAGCGAAAATGCTACTTACCCTGGCCAAAGACAACAAGCTAGACGCGGCGCTGAAAGACGCGGTGTCGGTTCCCCTTTGCACGGCCGTGTGGCCCGATGTACACAAGCAGGCGGCTGAGCTCTTCCCGCCGCCGGGCGGTTCAAAGCAGCCGCTGCCGCCGATCCAGGAACTGGTTAAGTTGGCGGGCGACGCGAGCCGTGGGAAGCAGGTTTACTTTAGTCGCGGGACGTGCATCAACTGTCACCAGGTCGGCAGCGAAGGAAAAGAGGTAGGCCCGAATCTTTCCGAGATCGGCGCCAAACTGGCACCGGCCGCGATGTATGAGTCGATCCTCTTCCCCAGCGCCGGCATCAGCCACAACTTTGAACTCTATGAAGTCACCACGGCCGACGGCATTACGGCTATTGGTCTGCTGGTCGATAAGACAGCGGACAAGATCCGGTTGAAGAATGCGGAAGGAATTATATTGAGCCATCCTGCCGCGGGATCGGAACTCCGCCGCTTGGAAGTCTCGATGATGCCGGCCGATTTGCCGAAGAACATGAGTACGCAGGATCTGTCTGATCTGGTGGCGTATTTGGCGACGCTCAAGAAGGCGCCATGATTAGAAAGGAGCCGTTTCCTAATCGCAATCTTAATCCTAATCTTAATCCGTTCGTGTTTGCTCACGAGAGAAGAATAAGATTAGGATTACGATTAGGATTACGATTAGGATTAAGATTAGGAAACGTGTGGCCAGGTCTCAGGAGCAACGCCATGACCGAAACTGAGGAATGCTGGTTCAGTCATGAGAAGCTGGAAGTCTATCGAGAATCGCTGTCATTTGCTGCTTGGCTATCCAACTTGTTAGATGGAGCCGTTCGATTTGGTGATGTGAAAGACCAGTTGGATCGGGCATCCACTTCCATTCTGCTCAATATCGCTGAAGGAAATGGGAAGTACACGCCCAAAGACCGTTGCCGCTTTTTCGATATTGCACATGGCTCAGCACTTGAGTGTGCTGCTGGCTTGGACATCCTGGTTGCGAAGTCGAAATTCAGCTCGGCTCAAATTCGCTCTGGAAAAGAAAACCTTCAAAGAATCGTGCGATTGCTCATGGGATTAATTAAACGCAACTCCAGCCGCGAATATGAGCGACAAAGTAGTGATCCGGCGTAATGCTTGCTTATAAGGCAATCTTATAACGAGACAATACCATGCCAAACCCCGTTCGCGTCGGCTTGATCGGCAGCCAGTTCATTTCAACCATTCATGCGCGATCGCTCAAACATTGTGCGACGGCGGAACTGTTCGCCGTGGCTTCGCCGACGCCAGGAAACGCCGATAAGTTCGCGGCTGAGTTTGGCATTCCTCACTCCATGACCGACTATCGGCAACTACTGGCGATGCCGGAGTTGGACATGATCGTCATCGGCGCGCCGAACAACTTGCATTGTCAGATAACGGTTGACGCCGCGGCGGCGGGAAAGCATGTGGTGTGTGAAAAGCCCCTGTGCTTGAATCTGGCCGAGGCCGACCGGATGATCGATGCCTGCCGCGCGGCCGGCGTGAAACTCATGTATGCCGAGGAACTCTGCTTCGCGCCAAAATATGTGCGGCTGAAGCAACTGCTGGACTCCGGAGCGCTCGGCGCGCCAACGCTGCTAAAGCAGGTCGAAAAGCATGACGGGCCCCACGCGGCCCATTTCTGGGACATCGAGCGCAGCGGCGGGGGCGTAGCACTGGATATGGGTTGCCATGCCATCGAGTTCTTCCGCTGGATGCTCGGGAACAAACCGATCACGTCGGTCTACGCCCAGATGGCCACCCAAGTCCATGGCGACAAGACTCGAGGCGACGACAACGCGTTGCTGATCTTTGAGTTTGAAGGGGGCTGCGTGGCGCTGGCGGAGGAAAGCTGGACCAAACGCGGCGGCATGGACGACCGAGCGGAAGTTCACGGCTCGCTCGGCGTGGCCTATGCCGATCTGCTGCACGGCAATGCCATCGAAACCTACAGCAGCGTCGGCTATGACTACGCGGTCGAGAAGGCCGGCTCGACTGTCGGCTGGACGTTCACCATTTACGAAGAAGAATGGAACTACGGCTTCCACCAGGAGATGGCTCACTTCGTCGATTGCGTGCAACACGATCGCAGGCCGTTAGTCACCGGCGAAGACGGCCGGGCCGTGTTGGAAGCCATCTTCGCCGCCTATGAATCGGCCGGCACGGGTCGCAAAGTGACGCTGCCGTTTAAATCGGATGCCAAACGGCCGATAGATTTGTGGCGAAAGTAAGCAATTGGGGCGGCCAGGGATGGAGTCGCGCCGAGACGAGGCTAAGTTTTGCGGCACCATATGCGATTCGGTTTCGCCGGCACTGTGATATAATAGTTGTATGGCAACTACGACACCTACGACCGCTCAAGACCTGCTGCAACTCCCTTCGGGCACCCGATGCGAGTTGGTCGCTGGAGAACTGCGCATGTTGTTTTCACCGGCGGGCTGGGAGCACGGCGAAATCGTCATGCGGATCAGTGGGATCCTTTGGGAGTATATTCGACCCCGGAAGTTGGGCCGAATGTTCGGCGCCGAGACCGGCTTTCTGCTGGAGCGCAATCCCGATACCGTGAGGGGGCCAGACGTAGCTTTTGTTGCTCGCGAGAATATCCCCGAGCAAAAGCCCAAAGAAGCATTTTGGCCCGGCGCCCCCGATCTGGCCGTGGAGGTATTATCGCCATCGGACCGAATCGGTGAAGTAAATGAAAAGACTCGTGCCTGGCTAGACGCTGGCGTGCAATTGTTGTGGGTGATCGATCCCGAGCCGCGCACCGTGGCAGTCTATCGCTCGGCCGGAGACGTGAAAATCCTGACGACCTCCGAAGTGTTGGACGGCGAAGACGTTGTGCGCGGATTTCGTTGCCCGGTGGCCGATATCTTTCCGCCGCAGTAGGTCCATTCTGCCGGAATGGACCTCTCGCTTCTGGTCAGATTCGAGATTGACGTGTTGCCTGTGTTAGCGGCCGCCCACAACAGGTCGACCTCGGCAAGGTGGACCTACTTATCAATCATCGCGATCCGTTTGGCGTGCCGGCCACCTTCAAACGGCGTGTCGAGCCAGATCTGCACAATGCTCAGCGCCATCTCGATGCTGATCGTTCGCTCACCCAGCGACAGGCAGTTGGCGTCATTGTGCATCCGGCCAAAGCGGGCGGTCATTTCATTCCAACAAAGGGCACAGCGAACTCCATGGACTCGGTTGGCCACCATTGCCTCGCCGTTGCCGCTGCCGCCCAGCACGATGCCTCGCTCGGCCTTGCCAGCGGCCACTGCCTCGGCCACCGGACGGATGAACTTGGGATAATCGACCGGCGCTTCCGAGTCGGTCCCCAGATCGAGTACTTCATGCCCGGCGTCGATCAAGTATTGCTTGATCCGCGTCTTGTACTTGTAGCCGGCGTGATCGGAGCCGATGGCGATGCGCATGGTCGATTCCGATGGGTCTGGGGTTGTGCATGTTTTTGAATTAACAGTAATGTTGGCCTACATTCGCAACTGCTGGTGATGATCCGCGACGCATTGTATCACGGCGAAGCGGTGGAGGCCAGCTTGACGGTTGGCATACCCAATGGTATACAATGGAGATGGCCGGAGAATCGCGTTTCGCCGAACTGAAGCGATTGTTGGAAGGGGCCGGCTACCGACTGGTGCAAATCCATGGCTCGCATCACATCTTCACGCGCCCCGACTCGCCGTTACTCTCGATTCCCGTCCATCGTGGAAAGGTCAAATCGTTTTATGTCCGCCAAGTCGAAAAAATCATCAACCGCGACCGCACGGACGATTGACCGCTCGTTTTCCAGCAAGATCATGGGGAACGCGCGACAAATCGCCGAACAATACCAAGTCATTCTCGGGCTCGACGCCGGACATTGGTATGGCCGTGGTCTGGAATTGCCAGACGTGATGGCTGACGGCCGAACCGCGGATGGCTGCGCGCGTGCGGTTCGCGAGGCGCTGACGGGGGCGGTAGCCTATCTGCTGGAGCGAGGCGACCGTCCGCCGACTCCCGCCCGGAGCGGCAATCGATCGCAGCAAGTCAACGTCCGATTGACCACCGAAGAAAAGCTGCTGTTGGAACAAGCCGCCAGGCGCAAGGGATTCGTCGGGTTGTCCGATTTTATCCGTACCGTAGCTGTTGAGGCTTCCACGACATGAACCAGCATGATTCGATTGGCCGGCGCGAGTTCCTCACCTGGTCGGCGGCGGCCCTGACCGGCGCAACTCTCAGCACGATTCCGTTTGTACCCGGCAACCGAGTCGAAGCGGCCGACATGACTGGCGTTGCCGGCCGCAAGCGTTCGCTCCGCCTGGCCCACATGACCGACATGCACGTTCAACCGGAGCTCTCTGCCGGCGACGGCATGGCGGCGGCACTTAAACATGCCCAGTCGATGCAGGATCCGCCGCAGTTGATCCTCACCGGCGGCGACATGGTGATGGACCTCCTGGGCGTAGACGCCGCACGATCCAAGGCTCAGTGGGACGTTTGGCAAAAAGTGCTCAAGCAGGAGTGCTCGCTCCCCGTCAAGCACTGCATTGGCAATCACGATGTCTGGGGCTGGAACAAAAAAGTGAGCAAGACGACCGGCCAGGAGTCAGGCTGGGGGAAGCAACAGGCCATCGACCATTTCGGCTTGTCCAGACGTTACTATGGCTTCGACCAGGGTGGCTGGCGGTTTCTGGTGCTCGACAGCATCTTTCCTTCTTCATCAAGCGTCTATGCCGGTCGCCTCGACGATGAGCAATTCGCCTGGCTGCAAAACGAACTCAAGAATGTGCCGGCCACCACGCCCGTGGCGTTGGTCTCGCACATTCCCATCGTGTCGGTTGCGGTTCTCGAATTCACCAACCCCGCTAGCAATGAGATTCGACTTTCCGCCGGCATGGTGCATGGCGATGCGCAGAAGATTGTCCGGCTGTTGCGAAAACATCCCAACGTGAAGCTGGCCTTAAGCGGACATCTGCATCTGACCGAGCGGATCGAATATTCGGGCGTCACCTATCTCTGCGGCGGCGCCGTCTGCGGCGGCTGGTGGAAAGGACCCCACCACGGCACACCGGAAGGCTACCTGCTGGTAGATCTCTTCGACGACGGGAGCGTGGAGAGCCGTTACGTGGCCTACGGCTGGAAAGCGCGGGCGTAAAACCCCGCCAAATGGCCAGAAATCCCACTTCTCCGGGCCCATGCTAGGATAGAGATACTGCACCATTGCAGTCCTGGTTTCTGGCTCCGCCCTCCTGTCGATTGAAAACCCGCTGATGGCCCTGGCTAAGTTTACGCTCCGCGAGATCCGCAATCGGCCCGCCCGGGCTGTGCTAACGCTGTTGAGCGTGGTGATCGGCGTGGCCATGGTCGTTTCAGTCAGCGTGGCCACCTCCACCACGCGGCAGGCTCAGCAAGAGATGCTTGAGACCACCAACGGCAGTTCTCCCCTGGAGATCATGTCGGAAGCCGGAGCAGGCTTTGATGCCGCGGTGCTCAAGAAGATCGAGGGCATCCCCGGCGTCGAAAAGACCGTGCCCGTCATCCGCCAAGCGGCGATCATGTACTACGGAGATCGTAAGAAAGTAACCGTCTTGGCGCTAGCGATTGACCCGCAGCGAGATTCGGCGGTCCGTCCCATGGTGTTGACGGCTGGTCGAGCACTCAAGCCGGACGACGAGGGCATTCACGTTGATCGCGGTCTGGCCAACGAACTCAAACTGTCGGTAGGAGACAAAGTCAAGCTGCTGACGCGCGAAGGTCGCATCACGCTTAAAATCCTGGGCATTGTCACGCCGCGCGGCGATGCGGCCGGCCAGTCGATGATCTTCCTGCCGCTGGCGCTGGGACAGGAAAACATGCGTGCGCCAGGCAAGATCGACAGCATCCAGATCGTGCCCCGCAGCAGCGCAGATCTCGACAAGTTGCACAGAGACCTGACGGCCGCGCTGCCGCCAGGACTGGTGATCTTGCGGACCACGGATCGTCGTTCTCAAGCCGAAGAGACCTTGCTCTCCACGACCATGGGCGTGTTGCTGGCCAGCATTTTCTCCTGGGTGGTGGCGGCGTTGATCGTGTTCAATACGTTTCAGATGAACGTCGTGGAGCGCCGGCGGCAATTGGCAGCGCTGCGGGCCATCGGCGCCACACGCCGGCAAATCATTTGGCTGGTGTGTCGCGAAGGCTTGGCAATGGGACTGTTGGGAACCGTGCTGGGAATCCTCTTCGGCCTGGGTGGCGCCTACATGCTGAGCCTTGCCACCAGCAAGGTACTGGAGATGCCGCTGCCGCCGATGCAGATCGATTGGCAGCCGATGGTGTTGGCGATCGTGGTCGGACCGGCGATTGCCGCGCTGGGAGCCTTTCTGCCTGCCTGGCAAGCCGGACAGCTTTCGCCGCTGGAAGGTTTGCGGGCCGTGCAAAAATCCGATCTTGAGGCTCCGCCCTGGACGGTGGCGTTTATCGGGTTGGCCATCGTGCTCCTCGGCGCGGGCATCCTCGTGGCCGGCACGCACCAAGGCTGGTCGATGTTGATCGCGGTGTTGGCCGTGATGGCGATGCTCGTCGGGCTGATCTTGCTGCTCCCCGTGTCCCTTTCGCCGTTGGCCAAACTTGCCGCTGGATCGTTGCGTTGGATCTGCGGCGTCGAAGGCCGGCTGGCGCAAGGACAGGTGATTCGTCGCCGCGGTCGCACCACGCTCACGGTCGGCGTGCTGTTCATTGCGATCTGTCTGTGCATCGCCATGGCTAACAGCATCGTCGGCAGCGTCCAGGATGTGCAACGCTGGGCACGGATCGCCAGCCAGGGTGATTTCTTCGTTCGCGCCATGATGCCCGATATGAACACCGGCCTTTCCAGCGATCTGCCGGCGGAGGTGGGGCAGGAGATCGACAAGCTCTCCGGCGTCGCCGCCACCCAGACCGTCCGGTTCGCTCGGATGGATGTGGGCGAGTTGGGTGTCATCGTGCTGGCCGGCAACTTTGGCGAACAGGGGGACCAGCGATTCAAGTTCGACTTAGTCTCCGGCGATCCCCAGGATATCCAAGCGGCACTGAAGCGCGGCGAAGTGCTCATTGGCACGGTGCTGGCGCTGCGCGGCAAGCTGAAGATTGGCGACTCGATCCCGTTGGAAATGCTCGATGGTCCCGGCAAGGTCCGCGTGGCCGGCACTGTGAACGACTACATCGGCGGCGGGTTGACGATGTATATGGACAAGAGCGTGGCCAAGGCGAAACTGGGGATCGAAGGCGTGGACGCCTATGTTCTCTGGGCCGAGCCGGGCCAGCAATCCCAACTAGAGGACAAACTCCGCAAGCTGGCCGACCAGCATGGCATCCTGTTGCAGACCCGCGGGGAAGTGCTGGGCATGATCGATAGCCGCATCAACGGCCTGGTGGTCTGCCTGTGGTTCTTGCTGGTTGTGGTGTTCATCGTGGCCGCTTTCGGTGTGGTCAATACTTTGACGATGAACGTGATCGAGCAGACGCGCGAGCTAGGTTTGCTGCGGATTGTGGCCATGACGCGCTCACAAGTGCGCAAGATGATTTTGGCCCAGGCGGCCATTTTGGCGCTGATCGGCCTGGCCCCCGGCGTGCTGGCCGGTTTGGGTGTGGCCTACTTGCTCAACCGTTCGATGGCCCCGATCCTGGGCCACCCGATCGCGTTCGTGATACACACTTCCGTGATCATCGGTTGCTTCCTGACGGCGTTTGCGATCGTGCTGATCGCCGCCTGGTTCCCCGCCACTCGGGCGACGCGATTGAAGCTGGCGGAAGCGATTCAGTATCAATAAGCGCCACATTCAGGTGGCCAACGTCATTCCCCTATATGTGTAGAGATACTTGGTCCGGCACTGACACTTCTGGCCGTTTTGTTCTAGAGTGTCAAGCGTGAACCATCCAACCAGCAGCGAGCCCACGCACGATTCCCCACCGAATCTGCAAGGCCGACTTGAGCAATATGTCCGAGCCCTCGAGGCTTCGGGTCATCGTGGCTCGGCGACCCCTCATGAAGAGCGTGCGGCCGATTACCTGGTGCAGCAGTTGCAGCAAATCGGCCTCGAAGGGCACAAAGAACACTTCCGCAGTTACAGTTCCTACGGCGCGCGAATTCTGGTGCATATATTTGTCGGCGTCCTCGGCCTGGCGGTTCTCCCTTGGAGTACCGCTATTGGAGCGCTCCTAAGCGTCGTAGCCTTCGCATCGTTGCAAGCTGAATCAATCACGCGATTTCGCATCCTCAGTCGGCTATTGCCGACTTCGCAATCTTGCAATGTAGTGGCCCGCGTCCCCGCGAGTGGTGGCCAAGTCGCGCGGCGCCTGATTCTTTGTGCGCACATCGACACACAGAGAGCCGGCCTGATCTGGTCGGCCCTGTTCGTCAGGCCGTTCAGTTATATTTTTGCCCGTATCCCTGGCCCTCTGAGGGCGCCGTTGTTTTCACTGACGCTGGCGCTGGCCGTGCAAATCGTGCTTGGAGCGCTGATTGCGGCAGGCGTGAAAATCACGGACTACGTCGCTATTGCTCTTTCCATCTACTATGCCGGCGCCTTGCTTCTGGTGGGCCAATGGTCGATCGGCAAGTTCGTACCAGGCGGTTGCGATAATGCCTCCGGTGTGGCTGCTGCGCTGGTCCTCGCCTCGCGATGGAGGCAGCAACTTCCGAGCGACGTGGAACTTGTTGTGCTGCTCCCAGGCAGCGAGGAAGTGGGTTCTCTTGGAGCCGCCGCCTGGCTCGACGCCAACCAGGCGAACTTAGCCAAAACACCCACGCGCTTTCTGAATCTCGACACGCTGGGCTACGGCGCTCCTCACTGCATCGCAACCGGCTGCACGTTGAGCGGCCCTCAATATCGCTATCCGCGCGATCTGTTGGGTCGCTGTGCCGCAGTCGCCGAGCGACTGGGTTTGTCCGACGCGGTGGGATCCGGCCCCCCCACGCCCACTGACGGTGTGGCCTTTCTATCGCGCGGCATCCCCGGCTTGACCATCATGACATTTCAAAAGGGATTCTATGTGCCCAACCTGCACCAGATGAGCGACACTGCCGAGCGGATGGATTTTGACATCGCGGCCCAGACAACCGAATTCGCCTGGGAAGTGTTGCAGGATCTGGCGAACTGAGCGGCACGGCGCTAGCCGCCGGTTTCACAAGCTCACAGACCGGTGGTTAGCGCCATGCGGCTCATTTTTCGACCACGCGAATCAAGACGTGAAGTTCCCCGTCGTTGTCGTTAAATCCATCTCCGCGCTGGTTCTCTTCTTCGTCGTTGATCGAAAGGTAAACGACGCCTCCCTTGCGTGGCGTCAGGATCGTTCCCTTGCCGATGTAATGCCGTACATCAGCGATGCGAGCCACGAGACAACCGGCCGCACGTTCAGGCAAACAGTAGCCTGCGGGGGCGGGAATGTTTGCGGCGCCTTCG
>JAIOPX010000275.1 GCA_021413705.1 Planctomycetota bacterium
ACGATGGCAAAGGGGGAGTGGAAGGAGATGACCGCCGCCTCGGTTTCCCGGCCTTCGAGGCGATCCGGAAGCTGAAGCCCGATTTCTTCATCAGCACCGGCGACAGCGTTTATTACGACATTCCGCTAGGAACGCGGGCGATGACGCCAGACGCCATGCGCCGCAAGTGGCGCGAAGTTTTGCTTCAGCCCCGAGCGAAAGAATTGTTTTCCACGGTCCCCACGTACTGGGAGAAGGACGACCACGATACGCGCTATGACGATTGCGACGCGACGGGAGATCGGAAACCGTCGCTGGTGGAAGGGATCCGTGTGTTCAACGAGCAGGTGCCGGTAGTCGATCCGAACGAACCGGCGCCCAAAACCTATCGTACGCACCGCGTATCGAAAGACCTGCAAATCTGGCTCCCTGAAGGGCGCGACTATCGCAGTCCCAACGCTATGCCGGACGGGCCGGAGAAGTCGATCTGGGGCGCGGAGCAACTGGCGTGGCTCAAGAAAACCTTGCTAGAGTCCAAAGCCACCTTCAAAATCCTGATCCTGCCGACTCCGATGGTTGGCCCAGACGGTCCGGTCAAGCGAGACAGCCACGTAAACTTCGACGGCTTCCGCCACGAGCGCGATGCTTTCTTCCGCTGGGTGAAAGAACACAAACTCGTCGAGCACGGCCTGCTGATCATCTGCGGCGATCGGCACTGGCAGTATCATTCGATCGACCCCGGCGGCATCGAAGAGTTTTCCACCGGAGCCTTCGTGACCAACAACGCCCGGCTGGGCGTGAAGCCGGGCGAGAAGGACAGCAGCGACCCCAAAGCAACAATCAAGCAGCCCTTCACATCCCCCAAGCCGCTTGGGGGCTTTCTCTTCGTGACGGTGACGCCGCGAGATGAGAACAAGCCGGCGACGGCCAAGCTCGATTTCTATGACGAGCAAGGGAATGTGCTGTACAGTGTCAGTCTCCCAATGTAGGGTACGCGCAGCGTACCAGTGATTGGTTAGCCTTGCCGCATGGGCAGCAAGTTGGATGCGGGCTTGCTGAGTGAAAGTTGTTCGTCGCCCAGGAATTGGTACGCTGCGCGTACCCTACGCCTTCAGCTTCAGAATAAGATCCAACTCCACGCTGGATCCCAAGGGCAGGCCGGCCATGCCGATGGCTGTCCGGACGCCGATGCCATTCTCGCCGAGCACGTCGCGCAGCAATTCCGAAGCGCCGTTGATGACCAGGTGTTGCTCGGTAAAATCCGGCTCGCTATTGACATAGCCAACGGCGCGGATCACACGTTCGATGCGATCGAGCGAGCCGATCTCGCGACGCACGGCCCGCAGCACATTGGCCGCGCACAGCGCCGCCGCCTTCTTGGCAGCCTCCATTGACACCTGACTAGGCACCTTCCCCTTGCTGGCCAGCGTATCGCCGTCGAACGGCACAGCGCCGGACGTGTAGATCGTCGTGCCGTCAATCACCACCGGCTTGTAAATCGCCCCGACGCCAGGGATGCGATCCAACGGATATCCTAACGCTTCGAGTTTCTTGTCACATGTACCGAGCATGGAATCAATCTCCTGCATTTTCGTGATATCTGGATTTCGTGTTTTCGTGATCCACTGTGTTCTCTGCGCTTCTCTGTGTCTCTGCGCCTCTGTGGTTCAATCTTCCTTCGCCCCCAAGATCCGGCCAAACAATCGCAGCCAATTGCCGTGAAATATCGCGTCGATATCGACGTCACTGTAGCCTCGCTTCGAAAGAATCTCCGCCAGACGCTGGATGTCGCCGTACACGCGCAGCTCGCGCGGCGTTTGCTCGTTGCCAAAGCCCCCGTCCAGGTCGCTGCCGATCCCGCTGTGCCGGGCAGATCCTGCAAGTTGGCAGACATGGTCGATGTGGTCGGCCGCCGCACGCAAACCGACCGCTTCCGGCTGCGTGACGCCGCGCTGCCAACCCGTCAGCAACATCCAGGCGTCAAGCGCCACGCCAATCACCGCGTCGCGGCTGATGAGCATGCGGATCTGGTCGTCGCTCAATTGCCGGTCGCCGGGTACGAGCGATCGGCAGTTGTGATGGCTAGCCAACAGTGGCCCGCTGAACATTTCGACCGCTTGCGCCATGCTGATGTCGGAAAGGTGCGTTACGTCGAGAGCTACGCGCAACCGGGCCATTTCCAGCAGCAACTCGGGAGCCAGATCGCTCAGTGGGCCATCGACGCTGGTGCCGTAGGCATAGCGGCCACGGCCGTAGTGGGACATACCCAGGGCGCGTAATCCTTGCCGGTGCCAGTCGGCCAATTGGCTCGGCGCAACGATCGGATCGGCCCCCTCCATGCTGATGATGATCCCTAGCGGCGTGGTGGCCGGGGCGGCCTGATACTGTTTCCAGTGCGCAGTCAACTCCGCGGCCGTCTCGATGATCCGCACATGTCCGGTGATTTGCAATTCGCGATAGTAGGCCAGTTGTGCCTGTGCCGCGGCGGAAGCGATCGATGGCGTGGCATATTCCAAGTCCGTTCGCAGATAGGTGGGTTGTGGCTTTTGCTCTACGCCGCAGCGGGCCAATAGCGTCGCCACGCAGACGGCTACCTTCGCGCGGCGCAGTTCCGGCAGCGTCAGCACGCAACGTCCCCGCCCTGGCACATCGGTCATTCCCTGCTCGCGGCGGCGCAGCTCGTCCAGCGGCAACGTCAAGTCGCGGTTGTACGACGTAGCGTTCCAGGCGAGATCGAGATGAGCATCGAACAGCAACGGCATTAGAAAACCCTGCCTCTTGCGTCCACCGGCATTGCCCTTGGCGGCTTACCCGGCTCTAGCCAATAGATTTGATCCTGCAAGTTCACACACGGGCAAATGTGATTCGGCACGATTGTCACCTGCGCCCCCAACTGCGGCCTGTCGTTGCACTGGGTCACATCCACCTGAGCATGCTCCTCGCTGAGCTTCACAATCTTCGCCTGCGGATACTCCACAATATATCCATGACCTGTCGTCGGGGCCGGGCCGCAAAGATCGCTGGTCAACGTCTTACTACCGGCATCGAGAACCACCTGGCCGGGCACGGCCGTACTGACGACCGTGGCTACGATCCGCGCGGCGCAGTCTTCGAGTCTGGCCGAGCCGCCGTGAACACAGTTCATGTCGTTGAAGATGTAAGTGCCAGGGCGGATCTCCGTCAGATGGCCGATGTGATGCGAATTGAGCGCCGAGGGGGTCGAGCCGCCGGACACAATCGCAGCCTGCAGGCCACTCTTGCTCCACAACTCAAGCGTTTCGCCCAGTACTGCCCCCAGCGCCAACAAGGCATCGATCTGTTTCGGTGGCGCGGCGGGCAAATGCCCCGGGAAGAAGAACAAACCGTCGAGCCGCAAGCCGGCTGTCGAATCTACAAGCTGAGCCAGCGAGAGCGCTTCCTGCGGCGTCTGTACGCCGGTGCGATGCAGTCCAACGTCGAGATCGACCAGGATGCCGATCGAGCTGTCCGCAGCCATGGCCGCCGCACCCAGCGCTTGCGCGGCCGCCGCCGAATCAATCGCCACTCTCAACTGAACGTCTCTGGCCAAATGGGCCGCCACTTCCGCCCGGCGCGGATCGACCACCGGGTAAGCCAGCAGCAAGTCTTTGGTGATCGAAGCCATGACCTTCGCCTCGCCGATCTTGGCCACCGTCAGCCCCATGGCGCCCCCTTCGCGAAGCTGCATGGCACCCAACTCCCGCGACTTATGGGTCTTGGTGTGGGGCCGTAGCGCCAGGCCGTGCGCCTGCGTGTAGTCGGCCATCCGGCGCAGATTGCGACGCACGATTTCCGCATCAAGTATCAGGCTCGGCGTCGGCAGTTCAAACATGCTGGAGAAACAGTATAATGACGGTCCCCCACTGCCGACAGTCCGCCGAGCCAGAGCCAGAGTCCCACGCGCATGACCGGCGACCGCATCCCGCAGACTGACAATCCCAATGCGACTCCCGCCGCCGCTCGGCCGGCTGGATTGCTTCATGCCACGCGGGTTCGCTATTGGGTGTTGACCTTTCTGGTCGTGCTAACGTTTTTGACGTACTACGACCGCCAATGCTTTATGAGGGCGGTCGAGTCGATCCAATCCGATCTGAATCTCAGCAAGCAACAAATCGGACTGATCATGGGGGCCTTCTGGCTGGCCTATGCGTTGTTCGAACTGCCTGGTGGCTGGATGGGAGATCGGTTCGGCGCTCGCACCACTCTGACGCGCATCGTCATGGCCTGGTCGCTGCTGACCTCGCTGACGGGAATGTGTACCGGTTTCACATCACTCTTCTTATGCCGTTTTCTGTTTGGAGTTGGAGAGGCCGGCGCGTTTCCCAACATCGCTCGCGTGCAGTCGCGGTGGTTGCCGATCGTGACTCGCGAATGGGCAGGCGGGCTGCTCTGGTTGTCGGCTCGTTGGGGAGGCGCGTTTGCGCCACTCATCTTTGGGGCTCTGATTGCCGCCTTTGAATCTTCGCCCTTTCGCGGCGCGCTGGAAGCAGTGCCGGGACTCGGCAGGCTGGCCGAGGTTGCCGGATGGCGATGGGCGTTTATAGCTTCAGGGCTGTTGGGCGCAATTTGGGTAATCTTTTTCTGGCCCTGGTTTCGCGATCATCCGTCGGAAAAATCTTCCGTCAACGCTGCGGAACTGGAACTGATTACCAAAGGCGCGCCCCCCGAGGTACGCGGCCATACAATGCCGCCGGGCATGTGGCAGGCGCTGCTGACCAATCGCAGCTTATGGGCGATGGGCATGTTCTATCTGTGTGGAAGCTTCGGCTGGTCCTTCTTTGGCAGTTGGATGCTGCAATACTTCAAGGAAGTACAGCACGTGTCGTATTCCCGTTCCGCCTGGATGGCCGCCGCGCCGATGTTTCTGGGCGGCATCTCCTGCCTGGTAGGCGGCATCCTCAGCCGGCTGCTGATACGCGCCACAGGCTGGCGGCGGCTGGGCCGGGCGATATTTCCTTTCTGTGGCGCGCTGACGGCGGCGGCCGCGATGTATGCCGTTCCCTATATGAACACCCCGCTGAAAGCAACCGTGCTCTTGTGCGTCGTCTATGTGGCCTATGATTTCGGCCAGGGAGCCAACTGGTCGAGTATCATCGACATCGGCGGAAGATACGCCGGCTTGGCCGCCGGGATGATCAATCTGATCGGCAACATCGGCAACGCGGCACAGCCCTACGTCGGCGCGTTCATCATCGAAAAATTCGGCTGGCCGGTCGTGTTCGGGGTCTACTCCATGGCCTTTCTCCTGGCCGGCTCAATGTGGCTCCTGATCGACCCGCGAAGGACGTTCTATGAAGGACGCCCAAACCTGACCCCTGACTCCTAACTCCTAACCCCTGACACCCGACTCCTCCCCCATGCAATCCCCATTCGTCGCCGCCGCAGTGCAGTTCAGCGCCGGTCTCGACAAACAGGCCAATCTGGCCACAGCCACGCGCCTCGTCCGCGAAGCCGCCAGCCGTGGCGCGCAGTTCGTCTGCCTGCCCGAACTCTTCAATGCTTGCGGACCGCATGAGGCTCTCGTCCCCCTGGCCGAGCCAGTCCCCGGTCCCACCAGCGAGGAGATGCGCACCCTGGCCGCGGAACTGAAAATCACGCTTCTGGCCGGCAGCATAGCCGAGCAGGCGAACCTCCCAGACCGAATGTTCAACACCAGTCTGCTGTTTGGTCCCGACGGCGACTTGCTGGCCACCTATCGCAAGATCCACCTGTTCGACGTCGATGTGCCCGGCGACGCTACTGCGCCGGCCGTCTGCGTGCAGGAATCGAGCCACTTCCAACCGGGCGACAACGTGATCGTGGCCGATGCGTCCTTCGGCCGGCTTGGCCTGTCGATCTGTTACGACCTCCGCTTCCCCGAGTTATATCGGCAACATGCCGCGCAGCAGGCCGATGTGATCGCTGTCCCGGCTGCGTTTACCTACACGACGGGTCGCGACCACTGGACGACGCTCCTGAAAGCCCGCGCGATCGAGAACCAAGCCTTCGTCGTAGCAGCCAACCAATGCGGCGGCGCGCCCGTGCGCAAGTACGGCCATTCGCAGATTCTCGGCCCCTGGGGCGAAACCCTGGCCGCCGCCGAGGATGAGGCCGAAGCCATCGTGATCGCCACGCTCGACCCGCAGCGCCTGGCCGAAGTCCGCAGCCGCGTGCCGGCGCTCGCGCATCGGCGGATTGGCGCGTCTTAGAGTTTCTATTCACGCCCACACTACTTGCCGCAGTAGTCGATCGCCCGGGCGATTTCGCTTTTGAGCTCTGCCCGACGGACGATGCGATCGATGTAGCCGTGTTCCAGCAGAAACTCGCTGGTCTGAAAGCCCTTGGGCAGCTCGATGCGGATCGTGGCCTTGATCGTTCGCGGGCCGGCGAAGCCAATGAGCGCCTTAGGCTCCGCAAAAACCAAATCGCCCAGCGACGCGAAGCTGGCCGCCACGCCTCCCATCGTCGGGTTGGTAAGCACGGAGATGAATAGCCCGCTGGCGTCGTCGTAGCGGGCCAGTGCCGCCGAGACCTTGGCCATTTGCATCAACGACAGAATGCCTTCGTGCATGCGAGCGCCGCCGCCGCTCCCACTGACAATGATGAGCGGCAGCCGCTGCTCGGTCGCCCGTTCAATCAGCCGGGTGAGCTTTTCACCCACCACACTCCCCATGCTCCCCATGATGAATGCGGAATCCGTGACACCAAAGGCCACACGCCGGGCGCGGATCATGCCCGTTCCGACGATCGCCGCATCAGTCAGCCCGGTTCGCTGTTGTTCGATGACCAGCTTTTCGCGATACGATTTCTTGTCCTTGAACTCCAGTGGATCGGCCGGCATGAGTTCGGCACACCATTCTTCGAACGTACCTGCGTCGAGAACTTGCCCGATCCGCTCCCGGGCGGAGACGTAGAAGTGGTGTTCGCACTGCGGGCACACACCAAGTAGCTTTTCCGCTTCGCCCTTGTAGATCGTCTGCTGACAGCCGGGACAGCGCTGCCACAATCCCTCGGGCACCCCGCGCTTAGCGCGCGGGGGGCGAGTCGATTGCGTCGGAGGTGATTCGCCGCTGCCGGATGTCATCGTGCTACTCATATCCATGGTTCGTTGCAGATATTCAACGGTTTCATTGGGATATATTTAACCGTGAGCCACGCCGCCACCCAAGGCCGGTTTGGCATCCAGTTGGCCCCCTGGCTGAACCACAATCGCTTCCCAGGCGCCACATTCACCCACGGTTTTCCAGGCTTCCGAGAGATCCGTGTGCTGCAAACGGGACCGGGCGATGCCGGCCAGCGGCTCCGGCACTACCAACACAATGATCCCTTCCTTGTGCTTTTTCAAGAGTTTCGTCAGTGCTGCCTCGACGCGCTGCTGAACATCGGCGAACATCTCCCCTTCCGGCGGGCAGATCGTTTCCGGGTGTTCCTGCCATTGTTTGAACACGCGGGGCTGCTTGCGGCGGACCTCATCTACGAGCATTCCTTGCCACAGTCCGTAATTGACGTTTTGGAGCGTCTTAATCTGTTTGCATTTGACTCCCCTGGCGGCCGCCACGGCTTCGGCCGTTTCAACGGCGGATTGGCAGGGGGAACAATAGACCATGGCCACTTCGTCGCCATTGAGCGCCCCGATGGCTGTGGCCACTTCGGCGTTTCCTTCGGCCGAGAGGGGTAGATCGAGCGTGCCCACAATCCGACCCTGGACGTCAAACTCGGTTGATCCAGGGCGTAAGAGAATGATCTTTAACATTGCACTTCGATGTTTTTCCGTGGGTGTCTTTCGTAGGTAACGCTTAGGCTTGATTTTTGGTTGCCAACTCGGTGAGCCGTTGCACTTCCGCCGCGGGGTCGCTCATGCCGAACACCGCCGACCCCGCCACAAACCACCTTGCCCCGGCCGCTGCACATTGAGCAATCGACTGGTCGTTGATTCCCCCATCCACCTCAATCACCTGCTCAGCGGAAAGACGCCCGCTGAGTTGACGAACCTTGTCCACGGCCACCGGCTCGAAGGACTGGCCCCCAAACCCTGGCATGACGCTCATCACCAGGATCACATCGCAGGCGTCCAAATAGGGTTCGATGGCAGACAGCGGCGTGGGCGGATTGAGAGCTAGCCCGGCCTCGGCGCCCAGGTCGCGGATTTGCCCAAGGGCCTCGGTGGGATCCGCCACGGCTTCGATATGGATGGTCATTCCGTCGGCCCCGGCATCGCGGTAACGGGCCAGGTAGGGGCCAGGGTTGTCGATCATCAGGTGGAGTTCCAGCGGCAGCTTGGTGAACTTCCGCATGGCTTCTAACAGAGGAAAGCCATAAGTCAGGTTAGGCACAAAATGGCCGTCCATGATGTCGAGGTGCAGCGCCTGCGCTCCCCCTTCTTCCAACATGGCAAGCTGATCCGCCAAATGGCCGAAGTCGCACTTCAACATAGACGGCAGCACGACCGAGGTGGCCGCCGTGCGAAGTTGGGCGAGGGAGCCCGGCAGACGGGATTCAGTGGCGTACGAGTCGCTCACGTCCAGCAAAGGAGAGTTCCAAGAGAACGCCCAGCGCCTATCCAAAGGAATCGCTGGGCTTAAGGTTAAGATTCTACCAAGCCCGGGGCTGGCCGTCTGCGCGGCTTGAAATAGATTTGCGCAACTCGTTACACAGTAGTTGGTTAGGCGAGCCAAGGGCGTCAGCCATTGGAGGTAGGCACCAAGGAATGATTGCGTAAGAGTTGACGAGGCACGCACTCCTCCGTGGGCTTACGCCCACGGCTCGCCATCCAGATTCCTTACTGCTCGAGTTCCTGCGTCTGGGGCAACTCGGCAATGTCGGAGAGGCCGAAGAGTGCCAGGAACCGCGGCGTGGTGTGGTAGAGCGGGCTGCGAGGGCCTTCTGGTTTCCGTTCGATCCGCAACAGTTGCCGGCGAACCAGGTTCGTCAGGAGGTGGCCGCTGGGTTTGCCTCGCAGGCGGCTGACCTCAGTGCCGACAATCGGCTGGTTGTAGGCCACCAGGGCCAATACCTCGACGGCGGCCTGCGAGAGCCGGGCTTCGCGCGAGCGGCCCGAGAGACGCCGCTTGATTTGCTGAAAATCGGCCGTCAGGGCCAGCCGAAATCCTCCCCGATCGGAGATGATCGTGTAAGGTGCCCCTTCGGCGGAGTACTGGGCATTGAGTTGAGCAACTGTTTCCTCCACCTCCGCCGGTTCGAAATCGCGGATCCACTCGGCCACTTGATCGGTGCGGAGCCCCTCGGCGCCGGGGCGGCCGACAAACAAAAGCGCCTCTAGGATGCTCTGGGGGGTGATCGGACAACATTCGTCCGCATCCGCCAGAGACATGGTGGCGGGCGCTCCGATCTCGGACGTCGATTGTGTGTCGTCGGGCTGGTTGGCGCCAGGCGGCCCTAGCATCTCGGCCAAGGCGGCTGTCAGCCGTTTGATCGTCAGCGGGGGCTCGGGGGGAGCAACGGGTTCATCAGGAGAGTGTGGCATCCCAACTCCGTAGGGTACGCGCAGCGTACCATTGCACAGGCCGCCAATCAGTTCCCAGTTCTTGTCACGCTGCGCGTGAACTACCTATTTCCACCGCTGTGCGACTTGCTTTTTAATGAACGCCAGGGCATCGGTCGCCAATTGCTCTTCGCTTTGATACATCCGTCGCCAGATCTTCGTGGCGGCGGCAATCTCCGGCAAGGCCAATCCAAAGGCTTCGACGGTCATCCAGCCGTCATAGTTGACGGCTTTCAGTGCGTCGAACGTCTCATCCCAGCGGATGTCGCCGGCACCAGGCGTGCTGCGATCGTTCTCCGAGATGTGGACATGAACCAGCACGTCGGCACAACTCTTGACCGCTGCAGTGACGTTTTTCTCTTCAATGTTGGCATGGAACGTGTCGTACATCAAACGGCAATTGGGGTGCCCCACTTCCCGAACGAAACGGGCGCCATCGACGGCCGAGTTAAGCAGGTACGTCTCGAAGCGGTTGAGCGGTTCCACACCCAGCATGACACCTAGCTTGCCGGCATATTCGGCTACCTGCCGCATCCCTTCGACTCCCCACTTCCATTCGTCGGGCGTGGGGCCAGCACCGCTGAAGAAACCCAAGGCGGAGTGGTAGGGACCGATGAGCGATTCGACACCCGCAGCTTTGCAACTATCGAGCGTGGCCTTGGTGGCGGCGATCCCGGCGGCGCGGACTTTGGGATCGGGGCTGATCGGGTTGTCGGCTTCCAGGCGGATGGTGACCGCGGTTCGCTTCAAACCTAGCTCGTCGAGCCGCTTGCCCCACAGCGCGAACTTTTTTTCATCGGGAGCGAAGATCGGGATCTCGACGCCGTCGTAGCCGATCTTCTTGAGCATCTCGAGCGTCGGCAGAATGCTGTCGCTCAGATCGCCAGTCCACAAAAGCAGATTCATGCCGAACTTCATTGCTATCTCCTAGGTATTCTATTGATCCGATTCGCTCAGTAAGTCGTCCGCCCGCTGAGCCACTTGGCTGCGTATCGCCGGTAGCAGTTCGACAAAAGCCTCCGGCAGGCTTGGGAGACCGATGCGGTCCAATACCTGCCCGAGCCGAAAAGCCAGTTTCGCATTGTCGGCATAGTCCGGCAAGAAGCGCTCGCGAAGAAAACCGGGGATAAGACGGCCCAGTTTGCCGGCATCGGCTCCTGCCATGCGACTGACCGCCGCGGCGACTGCGGCCGGATCGACCTGGTGGAGGGAGTCGTAGTAGGCCGTCATTGCATCCGGCTGGCGGCGAAACAACTCCGCATCGAGGAGCAATTCCACCAGCACATGCCCCACGAACCAGGTCCGCATACTCTGGTCGTCCGGGGATAACTGACGGATGGCGGCAGCGGCCGAAAGTGACAATTCCGCGAACGCCGGCGCGGTATGAAACCAGCCGTCATCGTGATGGTGTTGCACGATCCCCTGGGCGACGGCGGCCACCACCGGGTCGGCGTCATCGACATGGGGTGCGGCTTGAACGGAGCGCACTCGCAGCCGTCGGTCGATCACGCGCAACAGGTCGGGTATGGCGGTGCCGACGAGCAGGTAGGGCTGGCGCAGTGCGTGGCGTCCGTGGGCGAAGTAGTTCATGCTTCAGATTAATGAACGAGTGAAAAAAGCACGGAGCCGGTCGAATGGTGCTGTGCCATTCGCCATGCTCCGTGATTTTTGTTTACCGCGGGATGTTATTGGAGGTCGCCATCCCGAAAGCCCGTATCGATCACTGTATCATCACCCTGCCAGCTCCTCCGGCAACCATGCCAATCACGAGCAGGATGACCGGGACTTTGGCCTGCTGAAAGTGCATGATGCCATAAACAAGAGCCACGATTCCACAGAACAATATCGAGCAGATTCCCCAGATCACATCTCCATTCTGAAAGGCCAACACGATGATCCAGATCCAGCCAATCAAACCACAGATGGAGGCAATCCCAGCAAGACCGTATCCCATAACAACATCCCCCTTTGAAGTAGAGCCAACGGTGCAATGAAAAGAACTTGGCCTGATGTATTAGGCTCCAAGTCAGCGGATATCATAGCAGACATGGGGAGGGGCGTCAGCACACAATTCATATCCCTAGGGACCGCGGTCATCGCAAACCGAGCGGAGACCTTGCTCAAATTCCCCACGACCAGCAACCCCAGGGAGAATCGTGGCTCACCTAAGCTCTAACCATTGCCGACTCTTAACTCTCGCCGCACGGAGTCGCACGCGTTTTGCGATTCGGGAGTCCCGGTGTGGGCCGGGATATTAACTCATTCTAGCCAGATTGGAGCAACAGCAAGGACGCGAACTAAACCATCCTCGTCCACAACTTCAAAGGCAATGTAAAGAGGGCCGACCTCCAGGCCATATCTGCCGTTGCCCATATCGGACCCCTTCGAGCGAGGATTGATCCTCAGTTCATTGTCAATAGCGTCGGCTGCGGTGGTGGCCCATTCGCGATCGACTGCGTCAATCCAAATCGAAGCCAACTCGCCCAGGGCGGTCGGGTGCCAGGCAACGTGGTATCGCCCCATCACTTGTCCAGGCTACGGAGGTGATCGAGTACTTGAGCAGTTGTGAGCCAAGGCCCGTCGGATTGCGACCTCGCTTCAAGGTCTGCGAGCTGTTGAGGCGTAAAACGACTCAGCGGGTTTACCTTCTTGGTGCGGAATGCACTCCCAACCACATTTCCGTTCTGGTCACGGATAACGACAACACCACCTGTCTCAGTTAGCATTCGAGCCTGCTCATCGCTGATAACTAACTCTACCATCGCGGCACCTCACTAAGTCATCGTATTGCAAAGAAGTAAACTTGCCCTCTCACATTCTATACAACGGTGAGCGTGCCTTCCAACATGGGATGTTCCTCTGAAATGTTACGGCGATTGTCGTTCTCACTCAATCTCCAGCCATTGCCGGCTCTTGCCGCTCCTAAGCAAAAGCAGCAGTTCATTCGGACAGGAAGAGCCTTACCCCCAACACTCTCACCAGACGGTCCGACTCCGATATCGAAAACAATACTTCGAGAGGCGCAGCTCGCAGAATGCGGTGCTTGTAGGATCGTCTAATACCCTTGGTGTTGGGATCAATGGCCAACGCGCTATCGATCGTATCGGCCGCGCGCTGTACTTTTCGATTGCGCGTCTCCAGCCAAATTTCCAATAATCGCGACTCCGCGGAGTCGGACCAAACTACTGTGAATCTGGCCATTGCTGATTTGCATCTTGCATGCGGCCAATTATTTCCACGGTGGTATGCCAAGTCTTGCTGGATTCGGCCCGGCGTTCTGCTTCCGCAATTTCTTCATCCGTGAAAGAGGATGTGAACGGCTCTTCAAGATCGAGCGGCTCAACCCGAGCTAGTACCTTGCCATTCGCGGTACGCAAGAGTACGACACCCGCGGACTGGCTCAGTATCTGTGCTTGTTCGTCGGTGACAATGATGTCGGACATCTAGCCCTCCACTCAACAATGACGTGATCAGCGAACAAAAAAATCGAGTCGCACGGTAGCCGCCATTCATTATACCTGTCTTCACTTTGACGATCCAATATCAGACAAAACTTCATCCAATCTCCACCCATTGCCGGCTCTTACCGCTGGCCAGCACAGCGTCGCACACCTTCTGCGTTTCCAGGGCGTCGCGGAACGTGGGACCGACCGGTTTCTTATTGGCCAATCCTTCCAGGAAATCGGCCACTTGGTGGACGAAGCTGTGCTCGTAGCCGATCTGCAACCCCGGCACCCACCAATGCTTCATGTAAGGTTGATCGCCGTCGGTGACGTGGATCGAACGCCAGCCGCGGATGATGCTATCGTCGCGGTGATCGAAGTAACTCAGCCGGTGTAGGTCGTGCAGATCCCAGGCGATCGAAGCATTTTCACCGTTGATCTCGAACGTGTAGAGCGCCTTGTGCCCCCGGGCGTAGCGCGTGGACTCGAACGTGGCCAGCGAGCCGTTGGAGAAACGGCCGAGGAATGCGCAGGCGTCGTCGATTTTGACTTGCTCGACTTTGCCGGAGAGTGTGTGCGTTCGCTCCTTGATAAACGTTTCCGTCATCGCCGTGACGCTTTGGATCGGGCCGTTGAGCCAGAGGGCCGTGTCGATGCAGTGGGCCAACAGATCGCCGGTCACGCCGCTGCCGGCCGCTGCCGCGTCGAGCCGCCACAAACCCGCGCCCCCTTGCGGCAGATCGGCAGAGATCGTCCAGTCCTGGAGGAACACCGCGCGGTAGTGGAAGATTTTGCCCAGGCGTCCTTCGTCGATCAATTGCTTGGCCAGCGTCACGGCCGGCACGCGGCGATAGTTGTACCACACGATGTTCGGCACCCCCGCCTTCTCCACCGCCTTGCACATCTCCTCTCCTTCGGCCGTGTCGATGGCCAAAGGTTTTTCGCAGAGGATCGTCTTGCCGGCCGCGGCGGCGGCGATGGCGATCTCCTTATGCAAGTTGTTGGGGGTGCAGATGTCGACCGCGTCGATGTCGGGCCGGGCGATCAGCTTCTTCCAATCGGTCTCGACCGACTCATAGCCCCAGGTGTCGGCAAACGCCTGGGCCTTGGCCTTGTCCCGGGCACAGACCGCCTTAAGCACCGGACGGTATTCCAGGTCGAAGAAATTGTTGACCTTGCGATAGGCGTTCGAATGGGCCCGGCCCATGAAGCCGTAGCCGATCATGCCGATGTTCAGGGGTTTGGACATGTGGGGGTCTCCTGAAAGCTGAAAGCGGAAAGCTGAAAGCGGAACAAAATTGGCTTTCAGGCAGGCCTGGTGTTTTTTATGGCGGTGACAATTATACGCAACAATTCGTCGGCTTCTCGATGGAGTGGAGCGAGCTTTTCTTGAGTGACTAATCCGGACTCGATGAGCAATTCAAACCACAATAACGACTCGTCCAATTCCTGTTCTACGATGCCTAGTTTAGCAATAAACTCAGCATTTGAGCGAGCCCTGGAAGCTTCGCGGAAATTTGCGGCCACGCTCGTTCCCGACCGCAAGACTTGCTTTCCCATGACCTGCGCCGCCGAGTCCCGCGGCAACTGACCGTACATGCGGACCACGCGAAGGGCAAATTGCTTGGTCCGGTCGCGCAATCCCTCCATTCGCATAATTCACCTCGCTTGCCCGCTTTCCGCTTTCCACTTTCCGCTTTTCCCCGGGTGTTCGTCCAGGGCCTTGCCTTCTTCCTCCCGGATTTGGTTGCAGATGCTCGCGGCGGAGGGGCCGTTGTGCTTCTGCGTCGCGTTGATGACCGCCACAAACTCCACATTCACGGGCTTGGTGGAAAACCGCTGGGAGCTGACTCGGTAGCGTTTATAGCGCCGTGTGACAACTGTCGTCTGGCCGCGCTCGGTGCAATGCCGCACCAGTCGCTCTAGTGGGATCAATCCATCGGTGCTGTAGCTTAAGAGAATGAATTGCGATTCAATCCGCCCCAGCAGTTTGGCCAGGGCGGTTTCCGCTTCCTGGCGATAGTTGAACGGACTGCGGCGCTGCGTGCGCCAGTCTTCGCGAATGGCCGCCTTGTTGCGGCCTTCGATCTGCGGCGTCAGTGCAGGCTTGTCCCACAGGGCCACGCTGTTGAGTACGTGATAGTTGGAGCCGTAGGGATGCTGATTGTAGGGTGGATCGATGTAGACAATTTCCGGTGGCGGGCCGTGTTGCTTTAGTTCGTCGGCCAGTTCGAGAGCGTCGCGCCGCAGCACTTCATTTGGCTGCCCGTTGTCAAAGAACACCGCCGGTTTGAGTGCCAGCCGACTACGAATGCGATAGAGCGCCGTGCCGGTCTGCCCTCCCCAGCCGTTATGAAAGCCTTTGAACACGCCGCTGGTGTTGCTGGTGTAACACGTTTGGTAAAGGAGTGGCGCCAAGAGGGATGCCCGTTCTGCCGCATCGATTGCGCCGTCCTGATGCCAGAGTTCAATTTGATGCCGCACGGCGTCCAGCCGTTGCCCGTTCTCGCGAGTGTAGAACATCCGATCGGTGTCGATGTCAAACTGCTCGTCGTCGCGCGGGCAAAGATGCCGAGTGACCCAATCTTCGCGCGGTGGAAGATTATTGAGAGCGTCGATCGCTTGCTCGTAGCTGCCGAGTTGTGCGAATGCCGGCGCCGCGTTGCAGCCGATAAAACAGCCGTTGATTTCCCCCGCATAGGGTTCCCAGTCGTTGGCCACGACGCGGAAACCGAGTCGCTTGGCAAACCGTGCCACCACACCGCTGCCCGCCATCAAGTCTACAAATGTGCCGCTTCGAATGCCGGTTCGCTCAATGGCTTCGTCGATCAGCCCGAGCAGCTTCCGCTTGTTGCCTATGTAGGGGATGAGCTGGTGGAAAAGGAACTCATCCGTCCAAGCGGCAGAATGCGCTGCGCGGTCGTATTGGTGCCAAGCCATTCATTCCTTCCACCCATGCGCATCGCGCACTTTGATCATCGCCGCCAGAATATCGTTCCAGGTCTTCGGTTCCATCATCAGCGCGTTGGGGAACATGCAGCCGTCCCAGCAGATGTGGCGGTAGCGCTGGTGGGGTTGGCCGGCGGGGCCACCCTCGCGGAGCCAGTAGCCGGCCCGCTTGGTGATGTCGAGCTTGCCGCTGGAATCGGTGGCGGGGCAATGGCGGCCCGTTTTGTCGTGGCTGCCGGTGCCGTGAACCGTGGCGTTGCTCTGGGCCACGTGGAAGTCGATGGTCCAATCTCTGAGGGCATCGGTCATCTGCTTGTAGGCCGCGTCGAACTTGGCTTCGTCTTTCCAGTCAAAGTTCTCCGGCAGCAGCGAATCCTCCGGGGCGTTGTAACCCAGCAGGTAGAGGAGCGTGTGGGCCATGTCGGCTTGGAAGCCGAGCGTCTTGGGACGATCTACCAACTCCAGCAGTTGCACCATCCGCCGCCAACTGTGCATCCCACCCCAACAGATTTCTCCTTCGGCGGCCAGCCGCTCGCCAGAGTCTTCGGCGATGGCGCAGGCCTGGCGGAAGGTTTCGGCAATCTTCTTCTGGTTCCCTTCGGGATCGGCGTACCAGTCGTTCGTTCCGGTGGCCGAGTCGATCCGGACGATGCCATAAGGGCGGATGCCGATCTCTCGCAGTTTCTTGGCAATCCGGCACCCTTTGCGCACTTGCTCCAAAAACTTCTTCCGTCCTTCCCCCTCGTCCATCGCAGCACCGCCACCTGTCGGCGGCCAGACCGGGGCCACGACCGAGCCGATCACCAACCCGCGCTGGGCGGCCTTGTCGGCCAGTTGCTTAAGCTGCTCGTCGGTGGCGTCGATGCTGACGTGAGGGTCGAACAGGAACAGGTCGAACCCGTCGAACTTCACGCCATCGACGCTGGCCGCGGCG
The DNA here is from genome assembly GCA_021413705.1 of Planctomycetota bacterium. Taxonomy (GTDB): domain Bacteria; phylum Planctomycetota; class Planctomycetia; order Pirellulales; family UBA7805; genus JAIOPX01. The sequence goes on from JAIOPX010000275.1 coordinate 16,805, forward strand.
GTCAGGTCGAGCATCGTGTCGAGCGAAATCGGCGGATGGTCGGTCCCCGGCTCCTTGCCGACTACACCCGGCCAGGCGGCATTGTGGAGTTTCGGAAAATTATTGGTGTGCGTGGCCATGGTCGCCTCCTCATGTTTGAATTGATCGTGGTGATTTTTTTACCACAGAGGCACAGAGGGCACAGAGAATGAAGAGGATTGGGAACACTAATAACCGCTAATCTCCGCTAATCGGATTAGTGTTTATTGGCGTATATTAGCGTTCCACACCTCTTTACCTCTTTTTGTTTTTCTCTGTGATCTCTGTGACTCTGTGGTTCAATACTTCCGCTTTCATTTCCGATAATCGCCAACCTTCGGCAGGCTCTTATGCACATCCGGCCCGAAGTAGCGAAGCCCGACCAGCGGCTCGCTGCCGGTGTTTTCAACCTCCACTCCGGCCGTCGCGGCAGCGTGGGTGATGAACACCTCGTCCTCCGTCTCCTGGCCGAAGTGAATCATGGCCGGGGTCTGGAGATTGAGCTTGCCGATGCGGCCTCGCCCCTGGACGGTGATCCAGCCGCTTGCCCCGGGGTCTTTGATCGTGCATTTCGCACCGGGTTGAAGCGTCAGTTCCTTGGCTGAGAAAAGCTGCTCGCCGTCCACCGTTCCGTAGACGATCCAGCGGTCTTCAACGCCCTTGGCCGAAGCCGCCTTGTCCATGATCGGCTCCAGGTAGTTGTGCTCCTTGAAGTGCGTATCGACGTTCTTCTCCCAGTCGAGCTGGCTGATGATGAAGTCCAGATCCTGGTGCTTGTCCTTGGGCACGTCTTTGACCAAGAGAGCCCAGGGAACTTCGCGGCCTTCGACCAGCGACTGGAACATGCCAAACACGTCGCTTCCCCACTGGGGCTCGTAGGTGCAGAGCGAGCCGGGTGCATGGAGCACGCCGGGCGGAATCAGCCAGCCGGTGCCCCGCTTCAGGCGATAGGCACAAGACAGGTCCAAAATGCCGTTGTCACCCAGGTGCCAATCTTCCAGACATTTGCGAAGCTGGGCTTTGGTCGTGCCCGGCTCCAGGCCCATGAATGTGTAGGGGAAATTGTTGTCGCAGTTGTTGTACTGGGGTGGGAAGTAGTAGCTCTCCGGCTTTCCTTGCTGGCCGGTGAGCGCCGCGAACTCCATCGACTGATGCATGTGGTGCGGGATCGGGCCCATGTTGTCGAAGAACTTGCTGTAGACGGGCCACCGCTTGTACTTGTCGAACATGGCCTGACCGATGAGCGACGCCCCCGCCTCGGCCACGGCCTCCAGAAGCTGAAACCGCTCACCGCCGTAGGAGACATAGCTCAAGCCTTCATCCGGCTCGCGGTTGTCGTTCATCGCCTCGGTGGTGCTGGCGAACCACCGCTCGTCGATGCCACCCCGGTGGGCGCCGTAGGCATACCAATCGGTCGGGGCCAGTTTGATCCGCTTGCCAGGGTGCAAAAAGCTCCGCGGCACCCAGGTGGGCGTCAGGCGCAGCAACCCTTCGCCGGCATTGAGAGCCCGGTCGAGGGCACGGCCGACATTGTCCTTGGGGGTCCGGGGGGTTTTGGAAGTGACCATACTGACAACTCCGCGAAAGCCTGGGGGAAGGAAGGGTACGAATGAGGTGTGAAGAACCGTCCTTTGTATTCACTGAAGGGGTGGTTGGCCAGTAGGTCCGCCCTGCCGGGGCGGATCTGTAGTTCACGCTCCACTGAACAGCAACGCCTGAGCTTGGTGTGATGCCGATTCAAAAGGTCCATTCCGGCAGAATGGACCTACTTTATCTATAATCGAGGCCACCCCAAACCCAACCCCTTGGAGTTATCACCATGGCCGGCGGCACCTGGACGTTGATGGATGTCGATCGCGACGTATATGTCGAGAACCTCGAACTCGGTCCGCGGCAACTGGGCCCGGCCGCCAGCGGTTGCGGCGTTACGCTACGCACACTACGCGGCGGATTGCGCGAAGGGCTGCAACTGCTGGAAGTGAGCAATGGTGCGCTGCGTGTCGCTCTGCTCCCCGGTCGCGGCATGGGTATCTGGAAAATCTGGCACGGCGGAGACGAAATCGGCTGGCGGTCGCCACTGAAAGGCCCGGTCCATCCTCGCTACGTCCCCTTGATGGAACCCAGCGGACTGGGTTGGCTCGACGGCTTTGACGAACTGGTGGTGCGTTGCGGACTTTCCAGCTTTGGCGCACCCGACTTCGACGCCAAAGGCCAGCTGCTCTGGCCGCTGCATGGCCGGATCGCCAATCTGCCAGCCCATCAATTGACGGTATCAGTCGATGGAGAGACGGGCGAGATCGTGGTGACCGGCGTCGTGGACGAGTCGCGATTCCACTTCCAAAAACTGCGACTCACTTCGACCGTCCGGCTGAAGCCGGGTGACCCGAACGTGCGCATCCACGACGTGGTGGAGAACCGTGGCGGCAATCCGGCCGACACCCAATTGCTCTATCACGTCAACTTTGGCGAGCCGCTGCTGGCCCCTGGCGCGAAGGTTGTCGTGCCGGCGGCCGAAATCTCACCGCGTGATGCGGTTGCAGCAGCCAGCTTGGAACAGTGGGATGTCTTCGGCCCGCCCAAACCGGGCTCGATGGAGAGTTGCTATTTCTTCAAGCTCCGCGGCGACCGCAATGGGGCGACGGAGGTGCTGCTTAAGAATCCGAAGGGGGATCGCGGCGTGAGTCTGCGATTCAACACGCAGCAGATGCCTTGCTTCAGCTTATGGAAGAACACGCCGGCCAAGGTGGACGGTTACGTCACCGGCCTGGAGCCGGGGACCGGTTTTCCGAATACCCGAACTCATGAGGCGGGCCAGAAGCGGATCGTGACGCTCAAGCCGGGGGGAAAGGCCAAGTACGACCTGATGTTGCGTTACCATGCCGACGCGGATGCCATCGCGGCCGCCGAGCGGGCCGTGGCCAAACTGGCGGGCAATAGTTCGCCCAAGGTTCATAAAGAACCCAAGCCGGGTTGGACGGTTTAGCGGCG
>JAIOPX010000305.1 GCA_021413705.1 Planctomycetota bacterium
GGGGCTAGCGCCCGCCGGCTGATCGAAATCGCCGTTTTCCGACAGAGCCCAGCCAACAGTGCTTATACCGTACCGGCATCCTTACCGGCGGCTAGCGCCGTGCCGCTCACGTTGCGGAAGGCACACGGAGTGTGCCTGCTAGATTAGACGATCCTATGCAACCGTTTGTCCACGCCCCTGCTGCGCGGGGTAGGTATTCCTGTCTGCCGTCCGCATTCAATTCGGTTAGAATGAACACCATGGATTCCAAACCCAGATTGGCGATTACGCTAGGCGACCCGGCCGGTATCGGTCCGGAGGTGATCGTCGCTGCGTGGCGCCATGCCGCACTCCATACGGAGGCTGACCTACTGGTTACGGGCCGCCCCGAGATCCTTGCCCGTGCTATCGCCCTGCTCAACAGCCCCGCGCGCGTGGTCGAAATCCGCACACCGGCTGAGGCGCGGTCTTCCCTTGGTGAGATTCCCTGCCTGCTGGCCGGCAGCAAGGATGCGGTAGACGTGCCTCCCTGTGTTCATGATGCGCGTGGCGGCCAGGCAGCATACGACGCGCTCAACGTGGCCTGCCGTCTCGCCATAAAAAAGCAGGTGGCCGGAATTGTCACCGCGCCATTGAGCAAGGCGGCATTGTCGGCCGCAGGGCATGATTATCCTGGCCATACGGAATTGCTGGCCGACATGTGTGGCGTCGATGATTCCGCCATGATGCTCTACCTGCCTCCGCAGGACGGAGTAGGCGGGCCGGCGGGGCTGGGTGTTGTCCATGCGACACTCCACATGGCGCTGCGCGATGTGCCACATCAACTCAATACGGCGCGGATCCTGGCTTGCGCCAAGTGGGCTGACGATGTCATGCGGCGGTTGGACGTTGAAGGCCACATGCCAGGTGCGCCCCGGATCGGCGTTTGCTCACTGAATCCGCATGCCGGCGAGCAAGGTCTGTTTGGTGATGAGGAACAGCGAATCATTGAGCCCGCTATCCAACAAGCGGCTGCCGCCGGGATATGCATTCAAGGGCCGCTACCGGCGGACACGCTGATGATGCGGGCTCGCGACGGCGAGTTCGATGCAGTCGTGGCCATGTTTCACGACCAGGGACACGTCGCGCTCAAACTCCTGGGCATGCACCGCGCCGTCAACATTACGCTGGGACTCCCCATCGTGCGCACTAGCGTGGCGCACGGCACTGCGTTCGATCGTGCGTGGCAGGGCACAGCAGAGTGCGAAGGCATGATCGCCGCGGTTCGCGTCGCCGCGCGGCTGGCTCGAGCCACCCAAGGAACCCCGGCATGACCCCCCCTGCCCTGCCCTATCCTGCCGATGGCGACACCTGGATGTATCTGTTGCGCCACGGCGCCACGGAAAACAATGTTGCCAATCCGCCCCGGCTGCAAGGACGCGGGGCGGATTTTCCGCTGTCGGCCGAAGGACAAGCCCAAGCTGGTCGAGCGGCCGAGTTACTGCGCGACCGGCCTATCGTGGCGATCTACTGCAGCCCCCTGCTCCGTGCCCGGCAGACTGCCGAAACGCTGAGCAGTGCGCTCCATCTGCCAATCCAACTGGTCAACGCGATTATTGAAGTTGATGTCGGCCTGTGGGAGGGGCGAGACTGGGGAGAGATCGAAAAGACGGAACCAGAGGCGTTCCATCGCTTCATGGAAGATCCGGGCACATGGCCTTATGCTGGGGGCGAGAGCATGGGCGAAGTGCAGCGGCGCGTCGTGCCGGCTCTGGACGAGCTGCTCGCGCAGCATCCTGGACAATCGATCGTCGTTGTCTCGCACAACGTGGTGAACCGCTGCTATCTGGCCCATCTGCTGGGGCTGCCGCTGGCCAAGGCAAGAGCGATTGCGCAGGAGAATTGCGGCGTGAATGTGATTCGCAGGCGGAGTGGAAAGACAAATCTCGTGACACTCAATTCGGCGTTTCACTTGGGCTAAACCACTACTTCCCCTTCTCGGCCCGAATCTCACTGGGGGTTCTCGGAATCCCCAGGCGTGTGAGAAACGACTCCGTGTCATCCGTCTGCGGCATGTTGGCGGGGCCGGTGAATTGCGTTTCATCGACCGGAGTATCCACGCGGACCTCAAAGAAGTCCATGCCTGCCAGGACGTGGCTCTCCATGCCTTGTTTCTCTCGACCTTCGGTTACTGACCGGAATTCCACGCAGTAGGGAAACAGGTCGTCGCGGCCCAGGTAGAGGACCACCTCGTTGGGCATTTGCGGCGGGAGGAGTTTGGGGATGGAGCTTTTGCCTTGATCCTTGCCCGCCGCGAGCAATTCATTGAGCCGTGCCGGCATCCAATGACCACGCAAGATCCACACGGGCACATCGTTCAGTTGTGATGGCGTGGCTGCGCCGAATTGAAAGTTCTCCTCGCAGGCGGCCAGCAAGCGTGGCAGGCCACCAAAGCCGAGATCGAATCGCCGCCAATCGACGGCCCGCGCCTGGTCGGCTTGCGTCAGAGCATCTTCCACGCGCCGCAGATCGACCACGCGCAACGTCGGCTGCCCCCCCTGCTCGTCCAACAGCCAGAGCAGGCGGCCGTCGCAGATGCGCGTGGCGGTAGTTTTCTGCCGCTTCCCCTGGATGGTCATTTCCATCCTAAATCGCCGCTTGGGGCCGGACCCATGCTGCAAGTACTGCCCCGAGCCGAACAAGTCGTGACCGAACAGGCGGATCCGCTGGCGAACGCTAGCAGAGACGGAGTTGTAGCGCCCCAACGCACTCACGGCCGATGCCAGCACGACATCTCCACTGGCTGTTGATGGTGCGTCCGCCACTACTGCGCCCGAACCCTCGGCCGCAACACGACTTGGGTTGACGACCGGCGCGGTGGTTGGCTGAGATTGCTGACCGCTTGCGCTGGCTGCCAGCAGCGCCAGGATCAGGTTGGGAAGAATGGCAAATCTAACGACCATTTGGCGGTCTCACAGCATTTGTCAAAGAATCCGGTTGTATTGAGCCGACCAAAGACCGGGAGAGCGATTAGCGGTCAGCGGTCAGCCAGAGAGCTGAAAGCTGATAGCTGACCGCTGTAAGACATTTTAAGGGGGGCCGGGTCACCCGGTCCATGTCAGTTAACTGTGCAATTCGTGACCCAAGTGCAGGAAACCAGAACCATGAGTCAGCGGACTGTCCTCTATTGCGCGGTCGTGGCAGCGATGGCTGTCGCCTCCGTCGGTTGTCACCATCGCGGCAAAACCG
>JAIOPX010000306.1 GCA_021413705.1 Planctomycetota bacterium
CGCGTAAGCAATTGTTCGACGACGTGGCTGCCGATGAATCCCCCGGCGCCAGTGACCAGTACCTTTGTCATGGTCGCGCTTCAAGATCTCAAATAACCATGCTCTCGAAACCAGGCGAGAGCATCGGACACAGTATCGCGCAACGGCCGGATGCGGTAGCCCAGTTCAGCTTCCGCCCTGGCGATGCTATAGCGCTTCGGGAGCCTGGCCATGGCCAGCGCTCCAGAATTAACATTCGGTTCACGCCGACTGATTCGGCCCCACAGATCCCCGCCACGCCCCGCGAAAAATGCGAATACCGGCGGGAGTTGTGCCAGCGGACGACGAACTCCGGCCCCTTCAGCAAACTGCCTCCAAGCCTCGAAATAGCTGAGATTGTGCCCTGCCAGGAGATAGCGCCGTCCAGACGGGCCGGTTCGATCAAGAGCTGCCAAAATGGCCGCTGCCACGTCTCGGACGTCGCTGATGCTGAAGTCGCCGCGCGGCGCGAGCAATCCCTGTCCCTTGGCAACTGCGATCAGCATCTGCCCGGACGAAGGCTTCCAATCCCATGGGCCAAGCATGAAGGCCGGATTGACGATCGTCGCTTGCAGCCCCCGCGCCACTTCCGCCTGGACGGCTTGCTCAGCCTCGCGCTTGGTGATGACGTAGGGCGTGGGTACGCCCCCTTCGACCGCCGTCTCCTCATCGGCCAAAACGTCGCCGCGGGCCAATCCGCAGGCATCGCTGCTGGAGACATGCACCAAGGTGGCCCCCGCCTCCCGAGCGGCAATTGCCACTCTGCGCGTCCCGGCAACATTGATCTCACGTTGCAATTCCAAATTGGACCAGCCAAGCTGCACCCGGGCCGCCGCATGAACTACGCGCTGTACCCCCGCGACGGCGCGCCGCACTGCTGCCTCGTCGCGCACATCCCCTCGGACCACTTCCACGTTGAGCCCCGAAAGTGGCCGAGCGTCGGCCGTTTCCCGAGCCAACACGCGCACCGCCATCCCGCGCTCCAAAAGCAGCCGCAAGACGTTGTTGCCGACGAGCCCGGTGGCTCCGGTGACGAGAGTGAGCATGAGTCGCAATCCTTTGGCACCACGTTAC
>JAIOPX010000276.1 GCA_021413705.1 Planctomycetota bacterium
AATGATTACTGTCGGAATGAACTATCATGTGCTGCCGGGCAAGCAGAGTGATTTTGAAGCCAAGTTTGCGGCCGTGTTGGATGCCTTGCGGGCGGCGGAAGGCCACACCAATTCCACGCTCTGGAAAGACGTGGCGGACGATGCATCCTACTTGATCACCAGCGAATGGTCGGAAGAAAAAGCCTTTATGGATTTCATTCACAGCACGGCCTTCCGCGATGTGACCAACTGGGGCAAAGAGCAGATCCTTTCCGGCCGACCCCAACATAAGATTTACAAGAGTTAATATGAGTTTGCAGTTCAAGCGATTAGCAGCGATCGGATATGTCGCAGTGCTGTTGGCGGCGACAGGGTGTTCGATAGATTCGCCGTTGCCACTTACCCAACCGGTCTCCGCGGCTGAGGCCAAGAAGGCGCCTGCCATGGTAAAAGTTCGAGTATTCAACAAAGAGGGCCAACTTGTCGGCCCGGTCGATTCTTCCAAGGTGACGTACAGCAAGGAAGAATGGAAGAAGCGGCTTAAGCCCGAGCAGTTTGAGGTGTTGCGCAGCAGCGGTACCGAGCGGCCTTTCTGCGGGCATCTGCTCGATAACAAAATCAAGGGCGTATACACCTGCGCCGGGTGTGGATTGCCCTTGTTCTCTTCCGACGCCAAGTTTCACTCGGGCACCGGCTGGCCCAGTTTTTTTCAACCGGTGGCCGAAGAGAACGTTGCTAAACGGGTTGATCGCAGCCACGGGGCTATACGGACGGAAATCAACTGCGCCCGCTGCGACGGGCACCTTGGGCATGTCTTCGATGATGGTCCGAAGCCCACCGGCCTGCGTTTCTGCCTCAACTCAGCATCGCTGGAGTTCACCCCCAGCGAGAAGCTCTCTACGCTAGCCGATCCCGCGGCAAAGTAGGGAAGTAGGGTACGCGCAGCGTACCAATGCTTGGACAAGAATCCGGCTGTAGCCTTACAGGAAGTGTCTGAAACTAGTTGCTTTCAGAGTCGGCCGCTGAGTCTTGTCAATCGTGGTCCATGAAGTGATCCGCTGCGCGTACCCTACTTGCAACGCAAGCACTGCGATGCCAGCCCTTTTTCGGAAACCCGTTCCAAATTGTTCGCCTCCGTCCTGCCGATGACCTTGGTATGGGGGGATCGAGAGACGCCAGCATGTTCGCGCGCGGCGGTCGTTGCGGCCTGCGCTTAAAGTCTGCGCGCATGGCCATCCTGGTACTCGGCTGGTTGCTGTCCTTCTGCCTTGCACATTGCGCTACAGCGCATGAAGTAGATCAATATGCTCTCCCGCCTGAAGCACTGGTCGATATCGGCGACTACTGGGACCACTTGCTCTACGACGCCGTGCAAGGCGCCGTGGACGAAACCAATTTCAAGATTCGCCAGGCTCGCCTGATACCCATCGGCTCGGCGCGGAAAGCCTATGTCAATCATTGTCTGTCTCACGATACTCTGGCGTTTGCCGTGCGAAGTCGGCTGCCGTGCGCGCTGATGGCCATCGAAGGCTTGGAAGCAAAGCTCTTCTGGCGTAACCACGTCGACGCTCCGGCTGGCAAAAAGTTCGGCCACTTTGCCACACCCTGGAGATCAGTCTATGCCGGCACACCCCACCTGCCCGATCTCCGGCAACTCGGCCGCATTTCGTTCATGCGATGCTCGGTCGTCAACATCCACGGCACCCTTATGGGGACCGACAAGATCGCCCACTTCGTTTCCATGGGTTATGTCGGCTTTCGGAGCTATCGCTATCAACTTGAGCGCGGCACACCCCCAGCCAAAGCCATGCGCCGAGCCGTGGACCTCAACGTGCAAGGATTGTTCGGTGAGACAGGCATTTTAGGAGGCCTGCCGACCGGCGT
>JAIOPX010000277.1 GCA_021413705.1 Planctomycetota bacterium
GAGTGAACCACGCAGAAAGGGTTGAGCCATGGTCAAAACCGCTAGCACAATGCTGCCGCTGGGAACAAAAGCCCCGGACTTTACGTTGCCCAATGTGGACGGCCGCTTGGTTTCTCTCGCTGATTTTGAAGGCGCGCCGGCTCTGCTGGTGATGTTCATGTGCAACCATTGTCCTTACGTGATTCATGTAGCAGACGCCCTGGCCCGGTTGGCACATGAATATCAGCAACGCGGAGTGGCGGTGGTGGGGATCAGTTCCAACGACGTTTCCAAACACCCTGCGGACTCACCGGAGCGAATGGTGGCGGAGGCGGAGGAGCGCGGCTATACGTTTCCGTACCTCTACGACGAGACTCAAGAGGTGGCCAGAGCCTATCGAGCGGCTTGCACGCCCGACTTCTTCTTGTTCGACAAGAATCAGAAACTGGTCTACCGGGGTCAGATGGATTCCAGCCGGCCGCAGTCGGGTATACCTGTGACGGGGCAGGATCTGCGAACCGCATTAGATGCCGTGTTGGCCGGAAAGCCGGCTCAGGCCGACCAAAAAGCCAGTCTCGGCTGCAATATCAAATGGAAAAGCGGCAATGAGCCGGACTATTTTGGCTAAACGTCTTCCTCATCTTCTTCGCGCCGAATCACCGCGCCCAGCCACCAGCCCCAGACGAGGTAGTGCAGGCCGCACACCGTGATGATCCCGATGGCTACGAACGCCAGCGGCGCGAGCAGGCCCGTACTGAGGAACGAGAGCAATACAAAAAAGCCCGCCAGCAGAAACAAGACCATGAGTACCGCCCAGGGAAAACTGGGGGGCCGCTGACGAGCCGTGGGAAAGTCCGGGCGGCGGGGCAGAGATCGCCCGCTGGCTCGTTCGTTCGAGGAAGATGAATGATGGTCGCCATTAGTCGCTGGCGAGCCATGAGTCAGGGCTTCATCATCCGTTGGGTTCGGCTCCATTTACGTCAGCGTAAGCAGCAGCGTCCGAAATCACAAGGTGCGCGGCATTTATTCGACAAACTCCGGGACAACGGCATGTGGGATTACGCCGGCTGCATGGCCGCGGGCCAGTAGTTTTGCCACCGCCTCTCGACCCCGAGGACCGAAATCGAGCGTCCAATCGTTGACATACATCCCGACAAACTTATCGGCCTGTCGTTGATCCAGATCGCGCCCATACTTCAAGGCATAGTTGAGCGCCTCTTCGCGATGCGACAAACCGTATTGGATGCTTTCATACAAGAGCCGATTAATCTCCCGCAGATGCTCCTCACCCAGGTCTTTTCGCAAGGCATTAGCTCCCAGGGGAAGCGGCAGACCTGTGTCTTCATACCACCACTGGCCAAGATCAACTATCAAGTGCAGCCCATGGCGCTGATAGGTCAGTTGCCCCTCGTGGATCACCAGCCCCGCGTCGATCGGCTGACCTTCATACTCCCCCTGCTCTACCGCAGTGAGAATCTTATCGAACGGCACCACCACATGGGGCGGCTCGTGGCCTAACGCCAACTGGAGCGTCAGGTAGGCCGTCGTGAGAGTACCCGGCACGGCGATCGTTTTCCCCTTGAGTCTCTGCAGATCGACCGGCTCCCGAGCCACAACCATCGGCCCATATTTATCCCCCATGCTGGCACCACAGGTGCAGAGAATGTACTGCTCTGCCAAATAGGGATAGGCATGGAGGCTGATGGCCGTCAGCTCCAATTCTCCCTGAAAGGCACGGCGATTGAGCGTCTCGATATCGACCAACTCATGGACGAACTCATAGTCCCCCGTGTCGATCTTGCCGTTGGCCAGTGCATGGAACATGAACGCATCGTCCGGATCGGGGCTGTGGCCAACACGGATTAACTGGCGAGTCGTAGTCACGGCGGAATCCTCGAGAAAACTAATGGACTGTAGAATGCAAACCGCAACAGTTGTCGGGAAGTAACTCCCCCCAACGCAAACGGCGGCAAGGCTCAACCGCCTAGTCTTGTGGATCGGATACCCGGCGTCAACGGGCGAAATGGTGGGCTGAACAGCTATCCGGTAAACTCACTGACCCGTGAATTTCCGTCGAAAAGCGTTTCCAGCGGAGAATGGAAGCATGACTGAGAACCGCAATCCATTCGAATCGCCCAGGTCGGACGCAGAACCGCCAGCGAAAAGCGATCGTAAACCGAGCATAGGTGCATTGGTGACGATCGTACTCGTTTGCTGGACTGTGGGCTTTGTTGTGTCACCCGCAGATCCAATATCTATGCTGTTTGCCGTTGTTTTCTTCACACTCCTCGGTGTGGAAAGTTACGCCTGGGGATTCCGTCAAGGCCGCGGTCCGAAACGCTCGTGATGCGCACTTGGCACTGCTTGGCAGACGCCAAAGGACACGACATTCCACGATGCGGATTGGGGCGTCCGTCAAGCAGTGGCACGAATTGCGGCAGGCGAGGGCTACTGTTGGCCGCGGCGGTTGAGGCCTTCAACATCCTTCGGCTGCAAGCGCGTGGCGCGGGTGTTGTCGCGCTGGATGGCCTCGTACACCTCGTGCCGATGCACGGGGATTTCCGTGGGGGCTTCAATGCCCAGCCGCACTTTGTCGCCGCGGACGTCCACCACCGTAATGACGATGTTGTCGCCGATCATGATGCTCTCGTCGCGTTGTCTCGACAAAACAAGCATCGAGGGCTCCTTCCTAAAACGAACGTCACGCGTGGCGAGCGAGTGTCGTTCGACTTATGTGTAAGTGTTAGTCGTGTTGATGGTAAATCGACAACGTCAGACGGCGGATCCAACGCAGCGCACTGTATTGACCGTTTACGCACAGCGGCGTAGCGGCACTCTCTTCTCTTCCAGCGAATAACCCAGCGGCCACTCGGCCTGATTCAAAATCTGGCAACCCATCCGGCGGCGCAGGTCCACCACCAACGGCGCTTTGAGGTTGAGCGTCAATCCTTCCCCGTCGTGACTGACCACGACCAGGATCCGCATGTCCTCGGCCGCCCCGCCACCTACCGGCCCCAACGCTTCGCGGCCCACATGCAACGCGTAGTCCGCAACGAACCGACAAGGATCGACGACCGCCAGCGCGATATCGTTACAATCGACCGACTGCAGCCAGCCGACGTTTCCGCCTGCCGTGTCGGCCAAAAGGAGCCAACGGTCCAGATTCTCCAACCCAGGCAGCCCCAGGGGGAAATGGATCACATCGCCGGCTTCGGCGGCCACGGTTCCAAACCGCGTAGTTTGCATCGGTATTACCATCCTGGCACCATCCTTGTTTCCGTGCGTGCGTCACGCCCCTGCTGCCGTTTCCAAAGCAACGGGTGGCTTTCAAGCCGACCCTACTGGCGTGCATAGCAACCATCGGCATACCTAAATCGACTAGTGAAAAAATCAGCGTGAGGAAAGCTCAGCATGGTCGTGCGGAAAATAACGGGCCACGCGTAACAAACACGCCGGTTGCGCGGTGGGAGAGATGCGCGGCGAATGGTTGTTGGGGGTGGCAGGACTGGAGACCAGCCTCCGGCGAGGCCAAAGCCCCGATCTGCGGCTCTTTCAACACGGGCTGGAAGCCCATGCTACGGGTGGCGAGCGGCGGCTAACAATTCCGCCCCCCCTTGCGCAAGTAGCTCTTGGGCTACGCGACGTCCCAATCCCAAGGGGTCTGCCGGTTCTCCTTCTGCCGTAGCAGCCAGTCGCCCCTGACCGTCGGGGCTCAGCACCACGGCGTCCAGCGCAAGTTTGCCGGAGGACAGAATACGTCCCCAAGCCCCGATGGGCGCCAGGCAGCCTCCGCCAAGCACGCGGAGAACTTCTCGTTCCGCTAGGACGCCCGCCAGAGCCGATCGATCGGACAAAGCCTCCACGGCGCCGCGCGTCGCAGCATCATCGCTCCGCGTTTCCAAGCCCAGCGCCCCCTGTCCTGGAGCAGGCAACATAATCGTAGCCGGTATAACCTGCGTAATGCGATCGCTTAGTCCCAAGCGAATTAGCCCCGCCTCGGCCAGCACCAGCGCGTCAAATTGACCTTCATCAAGCTTCCGCAGTCGAGTCTCCACATTGCCCCGCACCTCGACCATCGTCAGATCCGGCCGGAGGTGCAGCAATTGGGCGCGGCGTCGCAAGCTGCCGGTGCCAATCCGAGCCCCGAGAGGTAGAGCTTCGAGCAACACGTCTTCACGGCTGACCAGCACGTCCGAAACCGACTCTCGGCTCGGCACAGCGGCGAGAGCAAGATGCGGTTCGGGATCAGTCGGCAGATCCTTCAGGCTATGAACGGCCAGGTCAATGGAGCCCTCGATCAGCGCTCGTTGGATTTCCTTCGTGAAGATGCCTACGCCGGACATGGCTCGAATCGGAGCATCGGTCTGCTGGTCGCCTGTGGTGGTGATGGGAACGAGTGTTACTTCGTGGCCCAAACGCCGCAGTGCGTCGGCCACCCAATTGGCCTGCCAACGGGCCAGCGCACTGGCCCGGGTACCAAGCCGGATAGTAATGATAGAAGTTGACACGTGTGTTATGCCCTGGAAGTGCTGCGAACTATGATCATATTATCGCAGACGCCCCAGGCCATCGCATCCCTCCAGCCATGGCCCGTCTACATTTGCCGTAACGCCGCTAATGCTTCTTGCAGCGCGGCCGCAGGGTGAGATGCTCCCCGACAACCCAAAGACAGCGCCCCTCGATAGTCGTATTCCTGTAGCCCGCCCAGGAGCGCTGGATAGTCCACCGCGCCGCGGCCCATAGGCGTCTCAACCACGCGGCCAGCGGAATCGCGCTTCGCATCGGTGGCATAGACATGACCTACGGACGGCCCCAACGCGGCCAACGCTTCTTCAATAGAAAACCCACCCAGCAGCAACGCGGCCGGATCGAAAGTGACGGCGATCGTGGACTCGGGGAGCGCGCCTAGCAACGTGGCCAGCCGAGGACCGGATTCCGCGCCGGTTTGGGCCGCCAGCCGAACACCCAAGCGTTCCCCCGTCCGTCCCAGATCGGTCAATACCTCGACCAGCGACATCCAGCCGCGGCTCTGCTGATCTTCCGGCACGGTACCCACGCGATTGACTACCACCGGAGCGCCGAGTTGGGCAGCCATTTGCATCGCGTCGCGCGTGGCGTCCACGCGGCGATCCAACTCTTCCAACGCGTCGTAGCCGCGACGGGTATGAAAGGCAATCGCCGCCACCCGCAGATTGGCATCCGACAGCAACTTGCGCAATTGACGAACCGCGGTTTGCGATAGCTCCTTGGGGCGCAACTCTGATCGGGCATCGATTTCGATGGCATCGGCGCCCAGCGAGGCGGCCGTCTGCACTGCGCTCGTCAAGGGTTGACCCAATCCTGCCGTTTGAATGGCGATTTTCGTTCCGAACACGCGCCGACTCCACCTTCTCTGCCCGCGGCGCCAATCGTTGCCGATTGGCTACGCCGCCTTTTCCGCCTTTCCCGATTGCACGGCTCGCGCATCGAGATGCTGTTGCTAAAGGTTCGTATCCTATCGACTACGCGATGGGAACTTGAGCCGGAAGCGTTGGGTGGTCGATGCTGCAATGGATACGGCTCAGTCTCGACCAGAGAACATCTTAGGAAGTTCCTGCGCCGGGTGCTATTGGTCTGAACCAAAAAGTGAACCATGGTGCTTCTGCAACAACTTTGTGACTTCCTCGATGTGCTTTGCCCGGCCAAACTCGCTGAGAGTTGGGACAATGTAGGGCTGCTCCTGGGTGACCCCCGTGCAGAGGTTGCACGCGTGATGACGTGTCTGACCATTACGGATGAAACCGTTGGCGAAGCCGTGGCCCAACGGGCGTCCCTGGTCGTGAGCCACCATCCGCTGCCGTTTCACCCCTTGACCCGATTGACCACCGCCACGCCCGAACAGCGTTCTCTGTTGACACTGGCCGGAGCGGGAATTGCGATTTATAGCCCCCATACGGCTTATGACTCCGCCGCGGAGGGGATCAACCAGCAGTTGGCAGTGGGACTGGGCCTGACACAGATCGCGCCGCTGATCTTCCCCGAGGATGCTCCCCCAAATACTGGGTCTGGCCGTTGCGGTTCCGTTGCGACAGGCACAACCTTGGGGATGATGGCCGAGCGTGCCAAACAATTTTTAAGCATCCGGCAGATACAGATCGTCGGTAAGCCCGATCAGGTGGTGCAACGGATGGCGGTGGCCTGCGGCAGCGCGGGCACACTCCATGCTGCGGCACGAGAGGCGGCTTGCGATTGCCTGGTCACCGGCGAGGCCCGGTTTCACTCCTGCCTGGAAGCATCCGCGACAGGTTTGTCCCTGATCCTGGTCGGCCACTATGCCAGTGAACGATTCGGGGTGGAAAAATTGGCGACGATCGTCCAAAGCGAGTTTAGCGGGCTTACGGTCTGGGCAAGCCGTGATGAACGAGATCCACTGAAGTGGCATTAAGCAATTATTCCGCTGGTTTTCCTGACTTGCCCGTCCGCGTACAATAGGGTGTGACTTATTAAAAGTGTGCCTTGCCCCCGGGCATTTGGGAGTTGACTACCATGAACCAGCGAATCCTCACGGCGCTTCCCGTTTTTAATGAAGCCAGCCATGTCTGCGGGGTGTTGGACCAAGTGGTCCGCTACAGCCCCCACGTTTTGGTGGTCGATGACGGTTCGAGTGATGGCACCGCGGAATTGCTGGCCGCTCGAAGCGATATCACGGTCGTGACCCACGCCGAGAATCAAGGTTATGGCGCAGCGCTGCTGACCGCGTTTCGGTATGCCATCGAGCACGAGTTCGATGTCCTGGTCACGATCGACTGCGACGGGCAACATCAGCCGCAACGCATCCCGCAATTTGTCACGGCAATCAACGACACCACCAGGGAACAACCGATCGACATCGTCTCCGGCAGCCGGTATTTGAGCCAACTGGAAGGAGACTCGCAGCCCCCTGTGGAGCGAATGCGGATCAATCAAATCGTGACGGCCGAACTGAACAGCCGCCTGGGTTTGAACTTGACCGATGCCTTCTGCGGTTTCAAAGCCTATCGCGTGGCGTCCCTCCCCTGCCTCGTGAAACAGATTCACGAGACGGGCTATGCGATGCCGCTGGAGGTCTGGGTCGAAGTCGCCAAACTGAAGTTGAATGTGGTCGAGTTGGCCGTGCCGCTGATTTACCTTGATGAGAAGCGTTCTTTCGGCGGCGCGCTCGATGACGGCCAGACCCGATTGGATTACTACCGACTGATTCTCAATCGAGGCTTGGCAGCAATCGAGGAAGAAGCGGGCTGCGATGGTGATCGGGCGGTATGCTGCAAGGACGGCCGATGAGCGTGGCCGACGCAATGTCTCAGCAACAGCGACTAGCCGCGCCTCGCCAGGATGGCGGACTTTTGGTGTCGCCACCCTGGCTTGATCTGCCCGCCAGGCTGGCAGCCAATATCGCTGCGCGGAGGAGGGCGACTCTCGACATACAAGGCCGCGACTTGCTGTCGCTTTCCCAGCAAGCGAGAGCGCAACTGATCTCCGATGCCACGGCATTTACCCGGCAATATCGCGATGTGCCTCCCAGCCGCGTGCCGGATGCTCCGCTGATTCTGGCCGGCCATCAGCCGCAGTTGTTTCACCCCGGCGTGTGGTGCAAGAACTTTGCGCTCGGGCTTTTGGCGCAACAGCAACAGGCCGTGGCGGTCAATCTGCTGATTGACTCCGATGAGGTTCGTTCTACATCATCGCGGATTCCGGGAGGAACGCTCACTCAGCCGACTCTGGCCAGCATTCCCTTCGACGCCCCGCCGGAACCGGGCCTGCCATACGAAGAATGTGCCATTCGCGACCTGCCGCTGCTGGAAAGTTTTGGAGCGCGAGCCGCGGAAACGATCGGCCCGCTGATCTCCTCGCCCACGGTGACCGACTATTGGCCGCTGGTGGTCGAGCGGGCGCGGGCCACGGGCAACCTGGGTCTGGCACTGGCTCAATCGCGTCATCAGTTAGAAGGCCAATGGGGTGTAGCCACGCTCGAACTGCCGCAGAGCCACTGTTGTCGCGGCGAGCCGTTCGCCTACTTTGTAACCCACTTGCTGGCGCATCTGCCGAGACTCTGGGAAGTTTACAACTCTTCGCTGGCCGAGTATCGCCACGCACAGCGGATACGTAGCGCCGCCCATCCGGTGCCCGATCTGGCCATGGAACACGACTGGCTCGAAGCGCCACTTTGGGTGTGGACCGCCGACGATCCCCGGCGACGGCCACTGTTTGTCCGCTGCAGTGGCGACCAGCTTCAATTGTCTGATCGTGTTGGCGGCCATTGGGTGCTGGATGCCACGGCCGATTCCGACGCGGAGCGAGCGGCCGCGCAACTTGCCGACTATGCAAGCTCGGGACTTCGGCTGCGCACCAGGGCTCTCTCGACCACCATGTATGCTCGGCTCATGCTGAGCGACTTGTTCATTCACGGCATCGGTGGAAGCAAGTACGACGAATTGACCGACCTGTTGATCGAGCGTTTCTTCGGACTTACACCGCCGACCTATGCGACGCTCTCCGCCACGTTGCGGCTGCCAGTGGCGCGGCCGGAGATCGATATTAACTCGCTAGGGCAACTCGATCATAAGATTCGAGAGTTGGCCTATCACCCCGAGGTTTACGTAAACTCTCGCGTGAATCCCAATGGAACAGACAACACCAACGGCGATCCCTGGCCGCTGATCGAGCGGAAACGGCATTGGCTGGCCACCGCGATGACGCCCGAGAACGCCGCCGTTCGCCATCGCGAACTGAGCGAAATCAACCACAGCCTCTGGCCCTGGGTGGCGGACGAGGCGAGTCGGCTATCGGGCCAGCGCGAACAACTCGGCCAGGCCCTGCGCACCGCATCGATTCTGGCTTCGCGGGAGTACGATTTCTGCCTCTATCCGGTCGATTTTCTCCGCCACTTCTTGTGCGAAGCATTGCCGCAGAAACTAGCCTCGTAGGGTACGCGCAGCGTACCAAGGACTGGCCGACGAATCGTCTGTGCTTTACCTATTTTGAGCCATTGGGTGGTCCAAGAATTGGTATGCTGCGCATACCCTACGTGGGCAGGCCGGCATATCAATTATTTCCCCTCTGGCCTACAATACGCACGGCACACATCCGGCGTATTTGAGGAGCTTTGATTGTCATCCGCGGCCCCCAAATCTGATTCCACCGCAATGGAAGCCGAGCAGATCGTCGATCTGCGCAATCCCTTGCTGGCGGCTGCGTTGGCGCTCCTCTGGCCAGGGTTGGGCCATCTCTATCAGCGGCGCACGGGCAAAGGGTTGCTGTTGATGGTCTGTATCCTGGGTACCTATTTCTATGGCTGGACGCTGGCTGGCGGCAAAGTCACCTATGCCGCCTGGAATCCTCGCTCGATCCGTCAATACGGCTATCTCTGTCAATTCTGGGTAGGACTCCCCGCCTGGCCGGCACTGATTCAGGCAACCTCGCGGCCGCCGCTGGGGGAGAACTTCATGAATCCGCCGCGCGCACCCGGACACGACGAGGGAGACAGCGATCTCTCCGTCTGGTATCGCAAATACAGCGGACACTACGAGTTGGGCTCCGTGCTGACCATGATCGCCGGGTTGCTGAATGTACTGGCAATTTTCGACGCCGCCGCCGGTCCCATCGGCGCGTCTGCGGCTCCTGAGAGCGCGCGCGATGATAAGAAGCCGCCTCCCGAAAAGCCGTCCGAGGGTGGGGCAAGCTGATTCGCCACCAGGGATCTCATCGCGAAGAATTAAGGAAACTTGCCGGAATGATATCCTTCGTGTTAATCGCCGTGTTGTCGATGAATCGCATGTGGTATGCGTTGCCGCTGATTGTTTCGGTGAGCCTCGTCTATTCCGCTACGCGGCACGAACAAGTCAAAGACATCGTGCAGCATGCGATGCGCACTGCCATCTGGATCTTCGGCTTCATGCTGGCCGTCTTTGGCGTCCTCTTCATATTCACCTATTACGCCACGTAATCAATCTCCCGCGGCCGGTGTGAGTTTCGACCGGTAGATGCGATACACCGCCGGATCGCTACTGTCCACGCGAAAGAAATCCACATGGCCTCCCCCAGTTGCGCGCTCAGCGCCACGTCGCTCCAAGCTTGCGACGTTTCGTCCCAAGTTCCAAAGAAGACCACGCCTTGGCCGGGCTCATTGATCTGCGTCCAATCACCTAGGTCGGTGTTCTCCCATAATAAGGCCGTTTGAGAGAGGCCATCCAAAACTTCTGACGGACCCACAAAGATTTTGGCCACTCCCTCGCGCTGATCGTGACCGATGGCAAAGCGGGGGTCATCGGGCGGACTGCCGGCTCCATCAGGACGTCCTGCATTGATGGCGTAACTCGTAGGCCGCAAGCGCAGCGGCGGAGAAGCCGGCACGGCCGCACCGCAGCCGCCATCCGCCACAGGGGCGGTTGACCAGTTCGGGCTCGTCAGGTCCGGCAGGTTGCTGGCACAATGCAGGAGCGGAATGTCCTGCTGATATTTCTTCTTGCCTCCCACCAGCACCCCGGATCTCATTTGTTGCGCGGGTTGCAGCATATCCACATATTCGAAGATCTGCGGCATCCAACCGATGTTCTCCTTCGTCACTCCGTCGGTAAGCGTGATGGTGGTCGCCCAACCGGGATAGCGTTCCTTCTTCATCGCGTACTGCATCATGCCGCTCGACAGGTTGTGCATGTTCGAGACGCACCTAATACGCCGGGCTTCTTCACGAGCCGCAATGACCGCCGGCAGGAGCATGCCGATCAACAAGCCAATGATGCTGATGACAACCAGCAACTCCACCAGGGTAAAACCGCGCGATTGCCCGGGGACTGTCCCAATTTTTGGGAACCAAAAATGGGACTGTTTACTGATCCCGGCGCGCCGGGGTTCCCTTGGCTCATGCGCAGCACTGCGCAGATTCGACTGAGGGCGCACCATGACGCCACCTCCTTGAGAAAGCCGAAAGAACCGGCTCCCTGCTGAAAAAGACAAGGCCCCTGTCTGTTCCATCGGCAATTGTCGCACAGTCTGCTGAAAATTGCCAGAGTTTTTCCGCAGTTTCTTACGTTGTTGGCTGTTTCCCGCCTCTCTCCCCAGGCTCTCCCCGGCGACCGTGAACTCGTCTTCGGCACCTTCCGGGTGAATGCGCGTCAAATCTCCCCAACTATAAGAGTGGTGAATCTATCAACAACCGCGAACGAACCTTGGCCAAATCACCTTTTTGCCCACTTTTGGTGGCTTTCACCTTTCTACCTTTCACCTTTCTCCCTTCTTGTTTTCCGTGCGAATCGTCTTGCGTTAGTCTGCCTCATCACGCAAAAGTTGCTCCACCAGTTTGGGCAGCATCTCCCCCGCCGGCCCTTCTATCAAGGTGTAATCCGCCACGCGCACCGGACGGCGGTCCACGATATACTTGCGGCGAGCGGGAGCAAATAGCGGAATCAGCGACGCGGCAGGGTAGACCTGGGCAGACGTGCCGACGCAGAGAAACACGCCATCGTTTTGCCGAACGTCCGCCAACAGAGATTCTAACATTTCGTAGTGCATCTCCACCGCTTCTCCAAACCACACCACGTCTGGCCGCAACTGGCCGCCGCACTTAGGGCACATCTCTCCAAGTGAGACGGCGGCCGATTGGATGACTTTGAAATCGCACTGGACATCGAATCTTATCTGCCAACTCAGCGTCTTTGGAGTAAATGGGGACAGCCCACGATGACCATGGGTGGCGATGGGGACAGCCAACGGGACAGGATACCAAGCAGGTTGGCGAAAACAGGGCTTGTTTCGGCCACACGTCGCTTCAATCGGCGTCGAAAACGGAACCGACGGATACCGAAAACTCGGGCACAAGCACGGACGCAGCCATCTGGCCGCGCGTGAAGACGCCGATTTCTTCATACGTATTGGCCCGCAGACGCAGAACGGTGATCGTTTCGGAATGCGGGTTGACGACCCAGTATTCCGGTACACCGGCCTCGGCATAGTCGCTGCGCTTGTCGAGCAGATCTCGCTGCGGCTTATCTTCGCTCACGACTTCCACGGCCAGATCGGCGCCGATCCAGAAGCGGTTTTGTCGCCGCGAATCCGCGGCAGAAAGCAGCAACCGAAGGTCGGGCTCACGAAACTTCCCGGCACGAATGCGCAGTCGCAACGGCGCGAACCGAACCTTACCTCCTCGGGCCTCAAAGAACTTTTGGAAAGCCAAGTACAAAAAACCGAGAATGGCCTGGTGCTTGTCCGTCGGCGTGGGTAACACTTCCAGGAAGCCATCGGTGAACTCGACCAGCAGATTGCGATGGTCGGTCAGGATGAGATATTCTTCCTCGGTCCATCGCCACTGGGGCGGAAGAATCTGCACCAAAACGTCCTTCCATTCCGGTTCCGGCACTAGGGTAGTTGTGGACTGTGCAGAGCACATAAGAATACCAGCCTAATTTCTGGTCACGAACTGTCAGTGTATTTTGTATTTTAATGACTCCCCTTGGTTCTTGATACAGCGACACTCCTCAGTCTAAAATACAGGTTCCCGCCCACCCGAGGCAGACTACCCAGCTTCGCCTCAACTCCTTTCCCAGCCAGGAGTTTCCCTCGTCATGCTGAAGATCACCGATCGGGGTTCGGCCCACACCTGCGACGGATTTACCCGGCGCGATTTCCTCCAGGTCGGCACGCTGGGAGCCATTGGTCTGACTTTGCCCCACTTATTGGCGGCCGAAGCTTGTGCCGCGGCGGCCGGGCAGTCGGTGAAGGACAACCGTTCGGCCATCATGATTTTCAACCTGGGCGCGCCGAGCCAGCTCGACACGTTCGACATGAAGCCCAACGCCCCGGCGGAAGTCCGCGGGCCATTCAAGCCGATCCGCACCAATGCTCCGGCCATCGACATCAGCGAGATTTTTCCGCTCCATGCCAAAATTGCGGACAAGTTCTCTCTGGTCCGTTCCTGCAACCACACTGCCCCGGCCGTCCACGACGCCGGCTGGCAGATGGGGCAAACCGGCCGACTCTTCACCGGTGGCGTGGAAACGCCGCACGCGGGCTGCGTAGTGAGTTATCTCAAAGGGCGTCGCACTGACTTGCCAGCACATATCTTGCTCCCTGAGCCGATGGGACGCGGCGGCGGAAATATGTCGAGTGGCCAGGCCGCCGGCTTCCTGGGCAAGGCCCACGATCCCTTCGCCCTGTTCGCTGATCCATCCAAGCCCAACTTCAAAGTGCCCGACATGCAGCCCCCTGCCGAGATCGGCGAAGTGCGGTTGGCGCGGCGGCGGCGCATTCGCGAACTGGTGGACGGCACCGTCCGCGATTTTGAAGCCAGCGAAAGCGCGGCCCTGCTAGACAGCAATTTTCAGAATGCCTACCGGCTGATGACCAGTGCGCAGGCCCGAGCGGCATTCGATCTCTCGCAAGAGCCGAAAGAAGTCCGCGAGAGATACGGAATGCACCGCTTTGGCCAATGCTGCCTTTTGGCACGGAGGTTGATCGAGGCCGGCGTTCGCTTTGTCACGATCAACACGTTTTTGACCGTCTTCGATGAGATTACCTGGGACATCCACGGCACGAAACCGTTCACGTCGATCGAAGGGATGAAGAACATTGTGGCGCCGATGTACGACCAGGCCTATAGCGCGCTGATCGAAGACCTCAGCCGCCGCGGGATGCTCGGCGACACGCTGGTCTGCAACTTTGCCGAGTTCGGCCGCACGCCGCGCGTGAACCCCGCCGGCGGGCGCGACCATTGGCCGCAGTGTTGGACTTCCTACTTCGCGGGTGGCGGAGTGCAGGGAGGGCGCGTGGTAGGGGCCAGCGATCCGATCGGCGCGGTGCCGGCAGACCGTCCCGTCAGCCCGGCCGAGTTGGTCGCGACCATTTTTCATAGCCTGGGCCTGAATCTGGAAACCAACTTGACTGGCCCGGCGGGACGGCCGTTTCCGATCGTTGATTTCGGTGCGCACGAGATCAAGGAGTTGTTTTGAATGTTTTTTTTCGACGCAAAGACGCAAAGTTGCAAAGACGCGCAAAGAAATAGAAGGGGGCTGTTCCCCGTTCTTTGCGAGTCTTTGCGCCTTAGCGCCTTTGCGTCGAAACTTCCAAATCTCCGTTGCCGTATTTTCCCAATCCTTATGCTGTTGATTGTCACCTGGGACTCTCATGCAACAGCGGCAAATCCCACTATCGAACCCCATCGCCTGCTTATTCTCCCCGGTGATTTTGAACTTCACGGCCCGGAAGCTCGGCAGCGGGTAGTCGTCGGTCAGTTTGACGCAGATCGCTTCCTGGGCCAACCTTCGCAAGGCTTGGACTTGAAGAGCAGCAACGAGCAGATCGTGAAAATCCGCCGCGGTGTGGCTCTGCCAGTGGCGAACGGGCAAGCGACACTTACAGCCGAAGCGGGTGGTTTGCGGCATTTTGTTCGCGTTACCGTCAGTGGACACGACCAGCCGCACGAATGGAGCTTTCGCAACCATGTCGAGCCGGTGATGGCCCGCTTCGGTTGCAGCACCGG
>JAIOPX010000278.1 GCA_021413705.1 Planctomycetota bacterium
TCGAGGCTGAAGGAGTTGCCACCAAGATCGAAGACACAGGCAAGATTTTTCCCCAGAGCGACAAGGCCAGCGACGTGCTCGGTGCCCTGATGCGGAGGCTGGAGCGCAGCGGCTGTACGCTGGCGCTAGGAGAACCGCTCACTTCACTAACGCGCGCCGGCGACGGGTTCCAACTGACTACGCCGCTGCGAACTCTTGAAGCAGAGAATGTGATCGTAACCACTGGCGGCCAATCGTACCCCGGTTGCGGCACGACCGGCGACGGCTATGCTTGGCTGGCCGCACTGGGTCACACGATCGTTCCCCTGCGTCCAGCGCTGACGCCCGTGACCACCGACGCAACCTGGGTAGCGGCGCTGCGCGGATTGACGATCACGGATGTGGCCGTAAGAGTGATTGCTGCCGCACTGGATACTCAGTACTCAGTACCGAGTACTCAGTACTCAGAACTCAGTACAGGCGCAGCCCAAGCCACTCCCCTCGCCTCCGCCCGAGGATCGTTCCTATTCACCCATTTCGGCCTTTCGGGCCCGGTGGTGCTGGACGTAAGCCGGGCGATCACAGGGCACCCAGAACCCAAATCATTGCAGTTGGAATGCGACTTTTTGCCAACGATCCGCTCGGACGCGCTCGACGAGGATCTGCGTCGCCAGTGCGCCGCTGACGGAAAAAAGCAGGTCGTCGGCATCATTGCGCGGCTGGTTCCCCGCCGGTTAGCGGAAACAATGTTGGCGGGTCTCGAACTTACGGAGCGGCAAGCGGGCCAGCTCTCTGCGGTGGAGCGGCGGCGATTGGTGTCGGCCCTGAAGCAGACTCGCATCCCCGTCAGCGGCACGCGCGGTTTCAAGAAGGCGGAAGTAACGGCCGGCGGCGTCTCGCTCCGCGAAGTCGATTCTCGCACGATGCAGAGCAAACTGGTACACGGCTTATACCTGGCCGGCGAGATCCTCGATTTAGACGGCCCCATTGGCGGCTACAATTTCCAAGCGGCCTTCAGCACCGCCTGGCTGGCGGGGGACAGCGTGTGAGCTAATACGCATTCGTAGGCATCACCTGCCAGGCATCGACCGATCGAACTTGCGCCGCGCCTCCGCGAGAAAACAGGGCCACGCCAACGCTGTCTTTCCGCGTCGGATAGATACGCTGCGTAATGCACTGGCGTCGGTTGGCATACACCTCCAGAATGGAGCGATCGAGATATATTCGCAGTCGCAGCGGCTCTCCGGCCGCTAATTCCAACGGAGCTTCCTGAAGACGGACGATTCGCCGCTTCACCTTGTCGTTCATCACGATGACCGGATAGTCGTTGGTGATGTCCGGGCTGAGGCTGCTGCGGCTGGTGTCGATCGTCAGGGTCTTTTTCTGCGGTGAATAAACAATGCTCGTTCGCTCGGCCTTGTCCGAGTCAATGCCGTCTGGGCTGCGGCGGACGACGACCCCGATTTCCTTAGCACTGCCCGGGTCAATCTCCAGGGCCAGTTCCAGTTCCGCGCCTTTCACGTCACTACCTTTCGCATCTTTGAGAACTACCTCGGCGTCCGCCTTGAGTTCCAGGTTGCGTTGCTCCTGGCGGTCGTACCGCAAGCGTGTGAACTCTTCGGGCGGGTCGATCAACAGCTTCCCCTTTTCATCGAGAGACAACACCCGGGGCATGGTCATCACGCCCGACCAGCCGGTTCCTTGTTGAACGGGCCATTTGCGGCTTTCCAACACCCAGGCCCACATGATTCGCCGGCCGCGGCCATCCAACAGCGTCTCTGGAGCAAAACATTTTCCGCCGGGCCAGTTCATCCGCTGATGTTCCTCGGGCACGAACCGCTCGTTCTCGTAACGGCCCAGATAATATCGAGCCCCTGCATGGTGGCTGATGCACAGCAACATGTGGCGATTGCCGAGCTTGAACAGGTCGGCGCACGAGCAATCTTCGTCGTTGCCGGTCCAGGCGGGATTCTTGACATAGAACGGGTGGAGATACTCCCAATGCACCAGATCTTGGGACTTGTGCAAATACAAGGCTTCGCCCGTCCCCTGGGGAATCCGCCACGATCCGGTCAGCGCATAGTACGTCTTCCCTTCGAGCCACACATGCGGGTCGCCCACTTCATAACCTTTGGCTCCTTTGACTTTGATCACCGGATTGTGCGGCGATTTTTTCCAATGATTCAGCAGGTCGTCCTCGGCGGTGGCAAGGCACATGCCTGAGTCGATACCGGCATAGGCGATCGTGGGGATCCCTTCTTTGTTGATAAACGCATTGCCGCTGAAGATCCCGCGGTCGCCGTCGCCCGGCTTCAGCGCTGTCGGATGATGAACCCAGTGGAGCAAGTCGAGGCTGGAGGCATGTCCCCAACAGTGCCCGCCACCGGTTGGGGAGAAGTCCTGGAAGATATAGAACAGATGATAACGCCCCTTCCAGTAGATCGCGCCATTGGGATCGAACGGAAATGTAGACCCTTCCGGCACGACGAAATGGTAGGCGGGCCGGTGAGGATCCGCCAGCATCCGTTGCCGAAACGCCCGAACAGTTTCGATCGTGGCCTGCTCGACTGGTGGCTGCCGGGGAGCCACCGTCGGCGGTGCCGGCTCATTGGCGCGGCAATCAACCAAGACCAACCATGTTGTCGCCAACGAGAGTAGTGAGAACGCCATCTGGCGCGTTCTGGTCATGCTCCTCATGCAAGTGGAATGGCACACAGTATTTTTCCTTCCCCGTTGGCTTAAGTCGAAAACGATTCGTCGTGTCTCTGTGATGTAAATGTTTGTGACCATGCGGACTATTAAGAATCCAGACTGACACTCGTCACTCGATCTTTTCCATGGTGAGACCCTGGGTTCGCGCGGCCACTTGAGACGCATCAATGCGACCAGGCAACAAACTTTCCGCGTTGACGGCGGCCGCGGCCAATCCGAATTGCACCGCTTGAGTCATCTCGCAGCCATTTCGCAGCGACCAAGCTATGCCCGCCGTCAGGCAATCTCCGCAGCCCGTTGAGTTGACGACTTGGATTTTCGTTGGTTGAATTCGGAGTGTGTCTGCTTTTGATGTCAGCCACACCAGACCCGCCCCCTGGGTTACCAACACCCACTGCGCGCCCCGCTGGTTCAGTTCGCGCATTGCGACCAACAGTTCCCGATCCGACGCCAACTTCCTTCCCAGGGTCTGCTCCAACTCTTCTCGGTTCGGCTTGACCAGCAGCGGCTGCAGCTCGAGTGCGGCCAGCAATTCTTCCCCTCGCACATCGAGAATGGCCGGCGCCGTGCTGTGCCGGAGCAGTTCGCGATAAAAGCCTCGGTCCACTCCCTGCGGCAACGATCCAGTCAAAACAATGAGCGATGCGGACGCGGCTTCCTCGCGATAGGCTTGGATGAAGCTCGCTACATCCTCGGCCTCCAGCGGGCCGGCATTCTCGACTAATTCCGTGATCACTCGTGCTGATTCATCAATGATCGTTGTGCAAACCCGCGTGCTGGCTTGGGTGCGAACCCAGCGCGCCGAAGCCCCCAGTGCGGCCAGGTCCGCCGAGATTTCGCTTCCCGAGCCGCCGCCGATGGGAGCCAGTGTCTTGCTGGCCCCGCCGAGATAATGCAACGCCAGGCCCACATTCACAACTTTTCCAGACGCACACCAATGCGCGGTTCGAGCTCGATTGACGTGGCCAATCTCAAGCTTGGGGAGGCAAACCGTCTGCTGCCAGGCAGGCGTCAGTCCAGCAGCCAGAATCAGACCGTCTTGGGGGGGATGCATTGTTGAATCTTGAAGCCAGAGTATGATGAATTGCTTGACGCTGTAAAAATCTTCAGAAACACTTGTTATTGGAAGCACATCGCTAAAAATTATCAGCCCAGCGGAGCCCAAATTTCCATGAACTGCAAACCTCTCCTCACCCTGGCGGTGTTCGCCACATGCTGTTATCCCGTCAGTGTACCGGCTGCGTCTCCTGAAACCGCTACCCAAACCGGGCCCAAGAGGTCGCTACTGGCCGCCGACGATGGCAAGCGAACCATCGCGCTGGTCGACGGAGACGGCAAAGTGCAGTGGAAGCACTCCGCCGGACCGTTTCATGATACTCAATTGCTTCCCAACGGCAACATTCTCTTTCAGACGAACTATCAAAGCATCGTCGAGATGGACCGCGATGGCAAGACAATCTGGCAGTACAACGCCAAAAGCAACGGCAACCAGAAACGCCCCGTCGAGGTCCACGCCTTTCAGCGCCTGCCCAATGGATTGACAATGATCGCCGAGTCCGGCCCAGGGCGGATCATCGAAGTGGATCGCGACGGAAAGATCCAACACCAAATCCGCCTGAAATTGGATCATCCTAACCCGCACCGCGATACCCGGCTGGCACGCAAGCTCGACAACGGCAACTATCTCGTTGCTCATGAAGGGGACGGAGCAGTGCGAGAATATGATCCCAGCGGCAAAGTCGTGTGGGACTATGCCGTGCCACTGTTCGGCAAGCAACCCAAGGGAGGTCACGCTGTGGAGGCCTTTGGCAACTCAGTGTTCTCCGCCGTGCGGCTGGCCAATGGCAACACGCTTATCGGCACGGGCAACGGCCACAGCGTCCTGGAAGTCACCCCTGCCAAGGAAATTGTCTGGAAGCTTGAGCAAAACGATCTGCCCGGCATTCAACTGGCCTGGGTCACCACGCTCCAACCGCTGGCGAACGGCAACATCATCGTCGGCAACTGCCACGCCGGAGCGAAGAACCCGCAACTCATCGAGGTCACTCGCGATAAAAAAGTCGTCTGGACCTTTCGCGATTTTGCGCTTTTCGGAGACGCAACACCCGTGGCCATTGTGCTGGACGACCAGGGCCAGCCGCTGAAGTAAGGCGATTGGGCTGTACTGCACGTTGAGTCCCGGCGGCCGATGCCGTACACTGGTCGGCGAGCGCCGGCACATGGCGGCCCGGCCACTTCCTCTTGCGCGGCAGAACGATGCTCGGCACCGGTATCGAAGCCCTGCTGGCGATGCTCTCCGATGCCGGAGTGCGCCATATCTTTGGCAATCCTGGCACCACGGAACTGCCGCTGACCGATGCGATCGCCGGTCGCGACGATTTTCAATACATCCTCGGCCTGCACGAGATACCCGTGCTGTCGATGGCCGATGGCTATGCCATGGCCGGCGGCCGACTCGGCGTGTGCAACGTCCACATCAGTTGCGGCTTGGGCAACGCGATGGGGATGCTCTACAACGCCTTCCGCGAAGGGACGCCGTTGCTGGTTACGGCTGGCCAGCAAGACCGGCGGCTAGCATTCGAAGAACCGATCCTGTGGGGAGACATGGTGTCGGTCGCCAAGCCCTGGACCAAGTGGTCCGTCGAAGTGCAGCGCGTGGAAGACCTGCCCTCAGCGCTGCGGAGGGCGATTCAACTGGCCACGACTCCGCCGACCGGGCCGGTCTTCATGGCCTTGCCGCTTGACGTGCAAATGCAGCGCGCCGAACTGGACATCACTCCCGCCGCGAAGCTCGATCGCCGCGTGCGGCCGCCGATTGAAGCGCTGCGCCAGGCCACCGATGTTCTGCTCTCCGCGCGGCGGCTGGGCATTCTCTGCGGCAGCCGCATGGTGGAAGCCGATGCCGTGGAGGAACTGGTGCGCGTGGCGGAAACGCTCGGCGCGCCGGTGATCGCAGAATCCGGCACCACGCATGGCCGGCTCGGCTTTCCGCCGTCTCATCCTCAGTTTGCCGGCGGGCTGCCACTGTGGTCGCCGGAAATCCGTGAGCGCCTCGCCGAGTTCGACGTGCTGCTGGTCTGCGGGATGGATCTGTTGCGGCAGTACATTTATCACGAGCCGGCCCGCGCGATCCCGGAACACATCAAGCTGGTACACTTGGACGAGGATCCGTATCAACTCGGCAAGAACTATCCGCTGGCCGTGGGCTTGATTGGCGATACGAAGGCAGGGCTGGCCGCATTGGCCGACTGTTTAACGAAGTGCATGACCGTCGAACAAGAGTCCGCCGCGGAAAAGCGTGCGGCAGAGCTCGCCCAGCAACACAAAGCCGCGCAACAAGCCTGCCGCCGGGAAGCCGAGCAGCAGCGGTCGACACGCCCGCTGACGCCACTGACCTTCATGGCCAGCATTGCCAGGGTGCTCCCCGAGAACGCCGCCGTGATCGAAGAGGCCGTCACCACCACCAACACGGCTCTGGAACGCCTCGGCGCGATCAAGCGGCCGGATGGCTATTTCGGCCACCGCGGCTGGGCGCTGGGCTGGGGTCTGGGCTGCGCGATCGGCGTGCGGCTGGCATGGCCGCAGCGCCCAACGCTGGCGATCGTCGGCGACGGCGCGGCCCTCTACGGCATCCAGGCCTTATGGACCGCCGCCCACTACCATATTCCGGTGACGTTCGTCATTGCGAACAACGCCCAGTACCAGATTCTCAAAATAGGGGGCCGCGACTTGCGCCTGCCGAACGCATTGGCCGGCAATCACCTGGGCCTCGATCTGACCGGGCCCGAGATCGACTTCGTCGCGCTCAGCCAAGCCTTCGGCGTCCCCGCCAGCCGCGTCACCGAACCCGACACTTTGAGCGATGCCGTAGCCGAGTCCCTCCGCGGCAACGGCCCCCGGCTGATCGACGTGGCCATCCAACGCCAATCGCCAGATCGGTTGCAGTATGGGTAGCAGTTCGAATTGCCAAAGATCACAACCAGTGAAATGGTCGGAGACCACTGCATAACAGTGCGTCAAACTACTCCCCTTACCGCGGGTTCGACAGCACTTTCGTCATTCTCGTGTTCTCCGGCGCAACCTGTTACCCAGCATTAGGTTGCTGATTTTGTTCTCCCGCTGTTCTCCGCTTGTTCTCCGCTCTGTTCTCCCGATTTTTTCGCACCGCCAATAACCTCGTTTTCCAGAAGCCTCCAGATTCAATTCGCTCCATTGGCGCGCAACCTCAGCGCAAGTCTCACGTCCTCCCATTTTTTACTTTTCCTGTTTCTCTCTTTTCTTGTTCTCGTGATCCCTTTTCTGCTTCGCGCGTCTTCGCGCCTTTACGTCGAAACCACCCCCAGGCCACCCAAAGCAGCCTGAAGGCTGTACTCCAACGCGCGCGCACCGCAGGCCAGCGCGCTCCATAGTATCCTTCACGCTCCGCGTGAAGAGACCCTCACGCGGAGCGTGAGGACTACTATCAATAGCCCTCATTTGCAACCTTCACCGTACTGCAAACCCTGCCAAATGCAATACTCAAAAAAAGCCACCAGCCATTATTGATGCGTTCATCGTCAGCGGTTGGGCGCTAGCCCGAATTATTCATCAGCCGCCGGGCGCTAGCCTCCGGTCAACACGGTAACAGTCACGCACAGGAAACCGGACGCTAGCGCGTGGCGGCTGATTAAGACGAATCGCCAGTTCAGCCGCCGGGCGCTAGCCCCCGGTCTACACTGGGTAACAGTCACGCACTGGAAACCAAACGCCAGCGCGTGCCGGCTGATTAGCGCGGAATTGCATGACACGCCACTGCCTGTTACCCCTGACCCCTTGATCCCTGACCCCTGACCCCTGACTCCTGACTCCTGACTCGCTCAGTAGTAATAGCCGTAATACGGTTGCGGGTAATACCTATAGGCACCCGTGCCGAAGTAATACCCTGCGCCGTTGTCGTAATAGTACGGCCGATAGAGCCGTTCTCGGTAATACGGTCGGTCGTAGATGTAGGGTCGATAGTACGGCCGGTAATAGGGCCGGTAGTACGGCCGAGCGGCATAGTACCGAACGCCATATCGCTTGTGCATCGCGTCGTTGCTGCGGGTGTAATGGGCCGATCCGCCGCCCTCTCCGCGTGCGATCGGATCAGCCTGCGCCGCTCCGCCGGCCACCCCACACAATGCCAGGGCCAATATGCCGATTGTCAACGTCTTCATCGTTCTAGCTCCTCTTCAATAGGGAGACGGACCAAGCCTCGCGGCGAACGCTGCTCACGAAACCGTGAGGCCCGTCGGACCTCTGCCCTCCATCAGAATTGTTGCGCGGAGTCGAGAAGCGGCAACCGGCATGAAACGGCAATCGCCCCGGAATACGCGCCTGCAAAGCTCAAAAAAAGGTTTTTCCGCTGTGGACAGGCGGGCCATGGATTCGGAGCTACCCCACGGGTGAGCGGGAGGAAGGTCAAGCCGGCGAAGGGGGAACCGCACAAATGCGGTCGGGTTGGTCGGTTGTCTTGCTACTTCGTGAATACCTCAACCAGAGCGATCAGCCTAGCGGACTAGATATCCCTGCCTTATGCCTTCGCCGTCGCTGTTTGCCATTTTGTTTGACATTGTCCCACCCAGATGCGACAATCCTCGCCAGAGAATCCAAGTTTCCAATAATCTCGGGGCAGTGGCATTCGTTCCTGGCAGGAGTTTAGCTCCCGCCTTCTCGTGGTGGCAGTTCTTTGGGCAATCGGTTGAAATCACTTTTAGCAATCACTCTTAGCAGCGGGGGTCGAATCATGGGTTGGATATTAGCGCTCCTGTTCCTGATGTTCACAGTCGTGGCAGTCGGACTACTCATTTTCGTGTGGCAGGAACGCGTCTCGGCCCTGGCGGCCGCCGCAGAAGAGAGGGCCACGATCCAGTCTGAGCGAGATAAGTATGCCACGGCCTATTCCACGCTTCGCAAACGAGTGCAGGGTGTCGTCGATGCCGACGCGGAGAAGGCCAAGGTCATCGCTGAAGCCAAGGAGATCGCGGACAAGTTCAACTCGCAATTGGCGGATGCGAATGCACGGTACGCCGCAGAAAAGCAGCGGATGTCGGTGGACCTGATGACATTGGAATCGCAACTCGCCCCGCTGCGGCAGGAACATAAGGCACTCAGCGAAGAGGCTGCACTTGCCGAGATGGGCTACTACAAGTCGCGTTACGACTTCGCGACTTCAGAGCGATACAAGAAAGCCATCGACGACAATTACAAGCGACAAAAGGAAATGCTCACCGAGAAAATGGCCGCGGTCTGCACGATGCAGTGGACCGTCGATGGCAGTCTCGAAAAAGGGAAGAAGCAAACCGACAAGGCTTTGTCGCTCATGCTCCGCGCGTTCAATGGAGAATGCGACTCGGCTATCGCCAAGGTCAAGCCGACCAACTTCCAGACTATGGAGAACCGAATCAATAAATCCTTCGACGCGATCAACAAGCTCGGCCAACTTCAGGGGTGTCAGGTTTCAGAGCATTACAAGGAGTTGCGGGTCGAGGAACTACGGCTTGAGCATGAACATGCTCTGAAGGTTCAAGCAGAGCGTGAGGAGCAGAGGGCGATCAAAGAAGAGATGCGACAACAGGCCATTGCGGAGCGAGAGCTGGAAAAAGCCCAGCAGGAAGCAGAGCGTGAGGAGCGGCAGTATGAAGCGGCTCTCGCCAAGGCCCGCGAGGAGTTTGAACTCGCCGGGGCAGCCAAACAGGAAGAAATGCGGGCTCGGATGTTGGAGCTTGAGCAGATGGTGGCTGAAGCCCATGCGAATAAGGAACGGGCGATTTCTCGGGCTCAGCAAACGAGGGCCGGCCATGTGTATGTGATTTCCAACCTCGGATCCTTCGGACACAACGTCTATAAAATCGGTATGACGCGCCGGCTCGATCCGATGGATCGTATCTGGGAACTTTCAGACGCATCCGTCCCGTTTGATTTCGATGTTCACGCAATCATTTACACGGACGACGCTCCTGGCTTGGAAACTAAACTACACCAGAGATTTTCGGAAAGACGCATCAATGTTGTGAACCAGAAGAAGGAGTTTTTTCATGTTTCCATTGATGAGATCGCCGAGATTGTGCGGGAGCGGTGTGGTGACATTGAATTGACGTTGGTGGCCGAAGCGGCGGAATATTTCCAGAGTGAAGCCTATCGTCGCGAAAATGGCCATCAACTTCTTGCGGTCCGCAGTTTTGGAGAAGCGGCCTTGCCGTTGGTTGTAGCGTCCTAACAGATGTGGCTGGGGCGGTGTCGTTAGAGAATGGAGGTTTGGCCGGGGACAGTCATATGTGAAGATGATCGCGGCTGAGTGTTCCTGCTCCCACTGCGCAATAGCCGATTGATCCCATCGACTGGCGTTGCCTTGCTCAGCACCAATACTCTGCACTAGGATGACGACCTTTGCCGTAAACGATGAGCACAACAATTCAAATGTTTGTCTAATTTCTGTCTCCTGTACAAGGCATCCAGATGGCTACGCAACGCTATACAGTCACTCCCCACCCGATTGAAACATTACTGACGTGGGTAAAGTCAGGAGAAGTCGCCATCCCCGAGATTCAGCGTCCCTTCGTTTGGGAGGCCACGAAGGTTCGCAACCTTCTCGACTCACTTTATCGTGGGTATCCGGTGGGATATCTCATTTCTTGGCGCAATCCGACAGTGAAACTCAAGGATGGGTCGTCCGCACTTGGCAAGCGCGTACTGATCGACGGACAACAGCGAGTGACCGCTCTTATGGCTGCTCTTCTTGGCCACCAAGTTGTGACAAAGGATTACGAGACGGTACGGATCCGTATCGCGTTCCATCCTGTGAATGAGCGATTTGAAGTTTCCAATCCTGCCATTGCCAAGGATACGGCCTGGATCGTCGACCTAGCAGAGGTGTTTTCGCCAAACGCCAGTCTCTTTGCCTTGGTCAATGAATATTGCGAGCGAAACCCGAACGCTTCCCAGGACGCCACGTTTCACGCACTTGAAAAGCTCCGCAAGATCACGAATAACCACGTCGGGATCATCGAATTGGATCCTGACTTGTCCATTGAAACGGTCACGGAAATTTTCATTCGCGTCAATTCGGCAGGAAGTGAGCTTAGCCAGGCGGACTTTGCCATGTCGAAAATTGCCAGCAATGAAACCTATGGTGGAAACATATTGCGTAAGGCGATTGATTACTTCTGTCACTTGGCCGTGGCTCCCGAGTTCTTCGGCAGGATCAAGGAGAACGACAAGGCGTTTGCCGGTACAGAGTTCTTCTCCAAGATGTCTTGGATTAAGAATGAGAGTGACGATATCTACGATCCTTCGTATACGGATATGCTACGCGTGGCATTTACCTCTGAATTTAGACGAGGCCGATTGGAAGACTTAGTTGCGTTATTGTCGGGCCGCAATTTTGAGACGAAACAATATGAAGATAAGATCGCTGAAGATTCGTTTCGTCGACTCAAGGACGGTGTGCTAAACTTCATTAACGAGACGCATTTCAAGCGGTTCATCATGATCATCCGTTCCGCAGGGTTCGTTGATTCCTCCCTCATCGGTTCGCAAAATGCTCTGAACTTCGCCTATATACTGTACTTGGCACTGCGAAATCTGGAAAAGCCGGCGGCCTACATCGAATCGGCGGTTAGGCGTTGGTTCGTTATGTCGGTGCTGACAGGTCGATATTCGGGCTCTCCTGAAACCACGATCGACTTCGACATTCGGCAACTGCACGCGCAGGGGTATGACGCTTTCGCCGAGGCTACCATTGATGGCGAGTTGTCAGATGCCTTCTGGGACACGCTCTTGCCACAGGAAATGCACACATCGTCATCGAGCAGCCCTTATTTTCGGGTCTTCCAGGCCGCACAAGTGAAACTTCAAGACAAGGGATTCCTTTCGAAGGATATTACCGTACTCGACCTGATATTGAACAAGTGTGATGTTCACCATGTGTTTCCCAAGAAGCATCTAAAAGCACAGGGGATGTCAAAGGGCCGCTATAACCAGATCGCCAATTACGTCCTGGCCCAAAGCGAGATCAACATTGCGATCAGCGACACCGCACCTCAAGTGTATTTCGCAGAACTCTCTCAGCAATGCGACGGCGGAAAAAAGAAATACGGCAATATCACGACGATTGCCGATTTGCAGGCGAATTTGGAGATGTCCTGTATTCCGCAAGAGGTGTTGATCAACGGTGGATTGGACTACGACGCCTTTCTTGAGAGGCGTCGACACTTGATGGCCGCAAAAATGAAGAAGTACTTTCGGGCGTTGTGATAGTTGCTGAGAACAGATTAATTCGATTGCTCGTGTAAGTAGTGACTATTCGTTCGGACACCGTGCGTGCTCTAGAAAAAGGTCCGCCTCGGCAAGGTGGACCTACTGGGCGGCCAGCTTCTCGGTGATGTAGCCGAGAAAGTCGCGGATCGAGATCACGCCGATGAGTACATGATCGGGATGTGGCGGTAGCCGGCTAGTGTCGCAATGGCATGGCCTTAAGCAGGCTCAAGTGTCATTGGTGCTTTGAGCTTCGTGGCTTCCGCAAGTGTGCGAACTTTCATGTAGATTTCAAATCCCTGCGGTTCGCCACTCTTCAGCCACATCGCAGCACTTATCAGGTATTCCAATCGCAGATTGCCACCGCAGAACTCGGCGCGAAAGCCTGGGGATCGCTCGATAACTTTCTCGGCAAACGCCCGAGCGCCCTTTATTAAGAACCCAACCATCCGCCCCTCTGATCGTTCATAGTAGACCGTTAAGAAGTCGTCTACACGATGAGCGCGATAGCTTTCGTTCTCAAGCAATATCTCAATGCAGTCCCCGTCTTCATTTACATGGACAGACGGGTACGGCTGCAACGTTGCGGGGACAAGCGACATAACATGCCTGCCGAACGCATCGTCCAAGCTAATGTCGTTGTTGGCCATGTCAAAATACCTTCTCTCTAAAGCGGGTGTCACAATCTTCGGGAATGTGTGGGTTATTGGGATCAGCGGTCACCCAACCCCAAGTATAAACAACTCTCTCGTCAGTGACGTACACCAAAAACACTTCATTTCGCCATGCTGGCACCTGTTCACCGGTTTTATAATCATATGCGTGGCTAGGGGTGGCGATGTAACAAAGCCACTTATCTTCGTCGATTTGGCGGTCAATATCTCGGACACCACGGTAAAGGTGCCTGATATCCAGCAGTGCGCATCTAACTGTATATGCAAGCTCTTTGGCACAGCCCGACCCACTGCCAGCCGCACGCGCTATCGTCTTACCGGATATGAGTACGTCCCATTGCTTGCCATCGTGAGGATCGACGGCCTTAACTGATGAGTAACCCTGCCGCTGCTTTTCTTTGGCGTACTCGGCAATGCCGCTGGTCGTTTCCTTTTCACCATCCACCATGAGTTGGCTCCTGCCTGCATCCGCTCGCCACTCGTAATCAGCGATTGTAGACAGTTTGCCCACTGGAAGTCTACGACCCTAACACAACCCCCACTGGGGGCGGTTTGCTACCCCGTCCCCGGAAGCGGGTCTTGCACCCACCGATCCCCGCTTCTCCGAAACCGCCTATCGCCCTTAAGCGTCCGCCCGCATGATCCCGAATTCTCTTCTGGGTCATCTTGCTCCGTTACTTTGCCTCCACCAGGATCCCTTGGGGACCACCATGCCATCTCGTGATTATCGCGCAGGATTAGCTCGCTTCGGAGAGGCGACACTGCACTCGACCCATGACTGCATCCACATCGAGCGGCCCTTTTTCGCCTCGTGCGGCTTGCGCTCGAGATTCGGCAATGCTCAAGGCTTAAGAAAAGATCCGCCTCGGCAAGGCGGACCTACTGGGCGGCCAGTTTCTCGGTGATGTACCCGAGGATGTCCCGGATCGAGATCACGCCGATGAGTTTTTCTTCGGACATGATCGGGATGTGGCGGTAGCCGCCGAGTGCCATGCGGTGCAGGACGAAAGCGATTTTGTTTTTTAGCTCCAGCGTCACCGGCGTGGGTGTCATGAACTGGCGGATGGGGCGATCGGACAGGGCCGCGGCTTCGGTGTTCAGCCGCAAGAGAGCGTCGCGCTCGCTGAAGATGCCTACCAGGGCGCCGTTTTCGACGATCAGCGCGCAGCCGACGCGCTTTTCCACGAGCAGTTCGAGCACGCGGCCCACGGGAGTATCCGGGCTGACCAGCGGATGCTCGCGCGGTTTGAGCACGTCGATCCGGTCGTGAAAGATCGCCTTCTCGATGGCCGTGTGCCCCTGGGGCTTGGAGAGCGCAGTCAGCGACTGGTGACAACGTTGGCAGTTGTCCACGCCATCGAGATTTTCATAGCCACAGTCGGGGCAAAGCATATCAAAGTCCCTGTGCCAAAGGGGACAGGCACATTTTTCGGTTCATAGTATCCATCACGCTCCGCGTGATGGGTTTCCTCACGCGGAGCGTGAGGGGTACTTTCAGCCCCCAGCCTGATTAATTGACCATCCAGGTATCGGCGGAGTTATACAATTCGTTGAAGTCGCCGGGGCCTTTCTTCTCGACGGCGGCGGCAATCTGCCGGCCTACTTCGTCGTCATACCGAGGACGGTCCACGCAGCGGAACACGCCGATCGGCTCCGGGAACTCCGGGTGCCTCATGCGGCTGAGCAAATAGGCCAGGCTCGGCTCGGGCGCCTTTTCATCGTGGAACAACAGATCGTCTTCCGTGATCCCCTTGCCCAACTCGACGATCTCGGGGGTCATGCCGTGCAGGCGGATCCCCTTGTCGCGGTTCTTGCCGAAGATCAGCGGCTTGCCATGTTCCAGTTCCACGACCGTGTCCGCCTTGGTTTCCTTATCGGTAGCATAGCTGAACGCGCCGTCGTTGAAGATGTTGCAGTTTTGATAGACTTCGACGAACGAGACGCCGCGATGCTCGGCGGCACGCTTCAGCACCATGCCCAGGTGCTTGATGTTCACGTCGATCGTGCGGGCCACGAAGGTGGCTTCGCAACCGATGGCGATGGACAAGGGGTGCAGCGGGTTGTCGATCGCACCCATCGGCGTGCTCTTGGTCACTTTGCCCAGCGGCGAAGTGGGGGAATATTGCCCCTTGGTCAGGCCGTAGATCTGGTTGTTGAACAGCACGATGTTGAGATCGAGATTGCGGCGGATGCAGTGCATCAGGTGATTGCCGCCGATGGAGAGCCCGTCGCCGTCGCCGGTGATGACCCAGACCGACAGGTCGGGGCGGGCCACCTTGAGCCCCGTGGCCACCGCCGGAGCGCGGCCGTGGATCGAGTGGATTCCATAGGTGTTCATGTAATAGGGGAATCGGCTGCTGCAGCCGATGCCGGAGACGAACACGGTCTGCTCGCGGGGAATGCCCAGAGACGGGAGCATCTTCTTCATCTGCGCCAGGATGGAATAGTCGCCGCAGCCAGGGCACCAGCGGACTTCTTGATCGCTGGCGAAATCGGCGGCTTGCAGGACGGGTAGTGAGGTTTGTGTGCTCATGATTTTAATAGTTCCTCAAACTGGGCCACCAACTCAGCGACGCTGAACGGACGACCCTGGATCTTGTTGTAGCCTACGGTGTCCACCATGTACTTCGCCCGGAGCAGCAGGTTGAGCTGGCCGAGGTTGAGCTCAGGCACCACGACCCGATCGTAGTTGGCGAGAATGTCACCCAGGTTAGCCGGGAAAGGATTCATATATCGCAGATGGGCGTGAGCGATCGACGCGCCTCGAGCCTGGCACTGCCGCACCGCGGTGAGGCAGGCGCCGTAGGTGCCGCCCCAGCTTACCACCAGCAATTTTCCCTTGGCCGGGCCAGCCACTTCCTGCGGCGGAATGTGGTTGGCCACGTTGTCAACCTTCTGTTGACGCAGCCGCACCATGTGCTCGTGATTGATCGGATCGTAGCTGACGTTGCCCGTGATGTCCTGCTTTTCCAAGCCGCCGATGCGGTGCATCAATCCCGGCGTGCCGGGCAATGCCCAGGGGCGCGCCAAGTTGGGGTCGCGGGCATAGGGCATGAACTCTTCGCCCTCAGCCTTGGGGCCAGGGTGCTTCACTTCGATCTTCGGCAGCTTGTTGAAGTCCGGGATCATCCAGGGTTCAGAACCGTTGGCAATGTAGCCGTCGGTCAGCACCATCACCGGCACCATGAACTTGGTGGCGATCCGCCACGCTTCCTGGGCGACGTCAAAACAGTCGGCCGGGCTGCGGGCGGCAATCACCGGCAATGGGCATTCGCCGTTACGGCCGCAGATGGCCTGCAGCAGGTCGGCCTGCTCGGTCTTGGTCGGCAGCCCGGTGCTGGGTCCGCCGCGCTGCACGTTGATGATCAACATCGGCAGTTCGGTCATCACCGCCAGCCCGATCGCCTCTTGCTTCAGTGCGATGCCGGGACCGCTGGAGGTGGTGATCCCCATCGCTCCGCCGAAGGCAGCGCCGATGGCGGAAGTGACCGCCGCGATTTCGTCTTCCGCCTGGAACGTGCGAACGCCGAACTGCTTGTGCCGCGACAACTCGTGGAGAATGTCGCTGGCCGGCGTGATGGGATAGCTACCGAGGAACAGATCGCGTCCGCTGAGCTTGGCGGCCGTCATCAGCCCCCAGGCCAGCGCCGTGTTCCCCATGATGTTCGTGTAGTTGCCCGGCGTGAGCTTGGCGGCCGGCACGATGTATTGCGTCGGCAGAGCCTCGGTCGTTTCGCCGAAGTTGTAACCCGTCTTCAGTGCCAGGCGATTGGCCTCGGCCACGGCGGGGCGTTTGCCGAACTTCTCGTCGATGTAGCGGAGCGTCGGCTCGAGCGAACGGCCGTAGAGCCAGAACACCAAACCCATCGCGAAGAAGTTGCGGCAGCGATCGCTCTCTTTCGTGCCCAGGCCTTGGCTTTGCACCGCCAGCCGCGTGAGCTTGGTCATGTCGATGGCGAACACCCGATAGCCCTTGAGGCTGCCGTCGTCCAGCGGATTGGTCACGTAGCCGGCCTGCTTGAGTCCTTTTTCATCGAACTCATCGCGATTGATCATCAGCACGCCGCCGGGAACCAGGTCGGCGATGTTCGTGGTCAGCGCGGCCGGGTTCATGGCCACTAGCGCATCGACGCGGTCGCCGGGCGTGTAGATTTCGCCGGAAGCGAACTGAATCTGAAAACCGCTGACGCCCGCTTTTGTGCCGCGGGGAGCGCGAATCTCGGCCGGGAAATCGGGAAACGTGGCGATGTCGTTGCCAGCCAGGGCCGACGTATTGCTCAACTGCGTACCGGCCAACTGCATACCATCGCCGGAGTCGCCGCAGAAGCGAACGGTGGCGGTGGTCAGTTCCTCGACCGGTTTGTGCGCGGGCAAATGGGGCGGCTGCTGGGCAGGGATCTCGCCTGACTGTGATGCTGGCGGAGAAGAAGCCGGCGAGGTAGAACTCGGCTGGTCGCGACGCGGCGCCGTGCCGGCTGACGTGGTCGTGGTAGACATGGAGGTTTGCGTTTCCTTCGTATCTATTATTCGGCTAACGGGCCGTCACGGCAAACCGGGCCGGCCAACGGCCCGTCTGCATGGCGGACGGATTCATTGTATCCATCACGCTGAAGCGTGATGCCCCCTCACGCGGAGCGTGAGGAGTACTATCAGTATCCATCACGCTCCGCGTGATGTTTCCCCCTCACGCGGAGCGTGAGGAGTACTCTCAAGCTCCCTCTCGTTCGGGCATGACAACATTCGGCTGCGGGGGCAGGTTGAACACAGCCTGCGGAAAATGTTCGACAAAATAGCTGACAATATTGGACACCTTGATAACACCCAGCAGCCGGTTGCTATCATCTACAATCGGCAACCGCCGATAGCCGCCACGGGCCATGACTCCGATTGCCTCTCCGATCGACGCGGTGGGGGGGACCGTTGCCGGCTTGGAGGTCATCACGGCTTCGATCGGGCGTGTGAGGTCGGCGCGGGCCGCCATCAATTTCAGGGCATCCCGTTCGGTGAAGATGCCTAGCAGTGTCTCGCCGCGACAGATCAGCACGCTGCCGGCTCGCTGCATTTGCAACAGGCGCAGCACTTCGCTGGTCGCCACCGTCGGTTCGACGATCAGCGGAAGTTCCTTGGCGGCGGCCTTCGCCACCTCAGTATCGAGATTCAGTTCGGCAGCCACGTTTAGGCACCAGGGAATCTCATCGGTTGGCCCTTCCGGCGGCAGTCAACGTCGCTGAGCACGGTGCTGGCGCGCGCTGTGCCATCGGGGGGTTTGCGAGAGCAGTCAACGGTGGAGGGAAGTTTCACGGGGGGCTCGTCGCACGCTGGCATTTCCACGTCCTAAACCAGCGTTTCTCTATAGGGCAAGGTTAGCAATGCGATCCGTGTGATTCAAGTCGCTTCGCGGCCAAGTCCGCTCATTTCCGGCGGTTTTGCCCCATTTTTCGGCTTCGGGTGGCCCCATTTTCCGACCCCGGATGGCCCAATTTTCGGGTGCCGGGCGGGAGTGTACCAAGGTTTCCCCAGCCGCCAAACAGATGTTTGGCCGCGTTTTGGGGGGGATGGGGGAGACCGTGCCATTGCTTCCAGCCAGGTAGCCGAGCATGTTTGTAGCCGGAGTCGTAAGACTTCGGTTTTTCACGGCTTTTCTCGGCGAACTGAACTCTCACGAGCTCAGCTACGGTAGTCGTGTCTTAGTCCCTCGGCGGCGGGAGATCGGGCTGCTTATAAAACCGGTCGATCTGAATGCCGCCGCGCTGCTCTTCTTCGACGAGCTTCAGCCGCTGTTCGATTTTCTCCAGCCGCCGGACAAGCTGCCCGACGACCTGCCGGCTCTCGTCGGGCGGCACGGGGCGCGGAACGCTGGGATAGCCTAGCTGTCTTTGCAAAGCGGCAAAGAGGAGCAAGGGATCTTTTTGGCGGTTCGCCCAGGCGATGCGCCCCTCTTTCGCGCCGAACAACACCACCGCCCGTGGCTCACCCGTTTCGGTCGGAGCCTGCTGTCCTTGTTCGCGGTCGCCCTTGTCTTTCCAAAACTGCTCGCTGCGCAGAAAAATCATATCGGCCAGATCGATCAGTCCCACTTGCCGGCGGACGTTGAGAATCCACTCCTTCCAGGCGGCGTCGAAGATGGGATCCTGGCTGACGGCCAGCAGGCCTGGATCGTAGCGGAGACGATTACGGCTGAGCGACTCAAACTGGTAGAGAAAAATACCCTGGGGCGTCGCCCCCTGGGCACGGTATTCCACCTCGCGCCGCAGGATCTCCAGGCCGGTGATCATATCGAGCCGGCCGCGCTCGTCCTCTGCTTCGGAGATGACGGGCCGGCCCGAAGGCTCCGCCGTGGCGCAGCTCGGCGCTGAGGTAGTCGATGGCCATCGGCAGCTTCGTCGTAACCAGGATTTCGTCTTTGATCGAGAGCAAGACTTCCTGGCTTGGCATCGACTGGCGGATGCGCTCCGCGAGCGTCGCGAAGAGATAGGATTGTTCGACGTATTCTTCGCGGCTGAGCATGATGGAGGGTTCGTTGGGGAGGAGAGGGAGTAAGATGAAGAGTAGGAGTAGGAGGAAGGCGGAGTATTAGGATTACGATTAGGATTAAGATTAGGAAAATCAGCAGCAGAAATAAATCCTAATCGTAATCATAATCCCAATCTTAATCCCTTTTCCTCCTCATACTCCTACTCTTCATCTTAATCTTCCTCGCTCCTCCTTCAGAAGCCCGTTCTCACGGTTTGGCCGGCTTGAGCGTCCTCTGAAGAAAGCCTACTGCGGCCGCCATGGCCTTGCGGTCGAACTGGGCCTGCATGTGGCTGGCACCGGGCACGACGAAGAGTTCCGCGGCAACTTTGGAATCATGCAGCGATTTGACCATCGACTCAGGGCTGAGCAGAGGCACCAGCCAGTCATTCTGGCCGTGATAGAAGAACATCGGCGGATCGTCGGCAGAGACGAACGCTCGCGGCGAGGCAGCGAGATATTTGTCTGGGCATTGTCGTGGTGTGCCACCTAGCCAATAGGCCAGAAATGTCGAGTCCGGGTCGAGGCTGCGAAAATCGCACGGCACTCCGCCGGCGGCGACAGCTTGCAATCGCGTGCTGATGAAAGGCTTGTCGGCGGCGGCGGCCGGATCGGCCAGCGGAGGGTCTTCGGTGGCCAGCAAGCAGACCAGATGGCCGCCTGCCGAGTAGCCGCAACCGCCCAGGTGGGCCGGATCGATCTTGTAGCGTGCGGCCTCGCGGCGCATGAAGCGCACGGCATCGCGGCAATCTTCCAACTGAGCGGGAAACTTGAACTGCGGCGCGAGTCGGTAGTCGATCGACATCACGGTGAATCCTTGGCCGGCCAACTCCTTGGCCACAGGCGCGAAGCGCTGCTTGCTCCCGCGCTGCCATGCGCCGCCATGGACCATCAACACGCCGGGAAACGGCCCGGCACCTTCCGGCACGAAGATATCTCCCCTCAACTCCAGATCGCCGCGCTTGACGTAGACAACATCGAACGAT
Organism: Planctomycetota bacterium; assembly: GCA_021413705.1. Lineage (GTDB taxonomy): Bacteria > Planctomycetota > Planctomycetia > Pirellulales > UBA7805 > JAIOPX01. The sequence continues at coordinate 20,138 of JAIOPX010000278.1, forward strand.
TCTTGTGCGGCGGTATTTTGCGCCGGCTGAGCCGAGTGTTCAGCGGGCGGCGTCGCGATCGCTCTCGCATTGCCTGAGACAGCAGGTTGGCAACCGACGGCGAGGAGGAGCAAGTATGCGGCGAGTTTACGTAACATAGGCATTGTTCCACGCGTCCCTGGCGGGGGGTGGCCGACCACCTCTATAATACCCTGCTATGAAGTTTTCCACCATTGAACTTGCCATTGAAGCTATCGCCCGGGGCGAGGTGATTATTGTCGTTGATGCGGAAGACCGCGAAAACGAGGGGGACTTCATCTGCGCGGCCGAGAAAGTCACC
>JAIOPX010000042.1 GCA_021413705.1 Planctomycetota bacterium
CGACGAAAAGAACCCGCCGCTGAAGTGGAGCAAGACTGGCGACAAGACGGAAAATATCCTCTGGCGAAAAAAATTGCCGGGGCCGGCGGGGGCCACGCCTGCCGTGTGGGGAGATCGCATCTTTCTGACTTCTGTCGATGACGATCGCCTGGTGTTGCTCTGCTATGACAAAGATGGGAATCAACTCTGGCGACGGGAGGTGGCTGTCGGCAATAAGAACGTTCGGGGAGACGAGGGCAATTCAGCCTCTCCTTCGCCGATTACTGATGGGAGCCATGTTTGGACCTTCATGGCCAACGGCATTTTGGCCTGCTACGACTTTGCTGGCAACGAGATCTGGAAGTTCGACATCCAGGACCGCTATGGCAAGTTGAACATTCAGTTTGGCATGACCAGCACGCCGCTGCTGCATGACGGGCGGCTCTACATGCAACTGATTCACGGCGATGGAAATCCGGCGACTCGGGAGGCCAGGGTAGTTTGCCTCAACGCCGCCAACGGCAAGGAAATCTGGCAGCAGCAACGACCAAGCGACGCCCGGGACGAGTGCGAACATTCCTATGCCTCGCCGACGCTTTACTCGGACGACAAGCAGACGTATTTACTGGTGCACGGGGCCGATTTCATCACGGCTCATCGGCTCGATAATGGCGAAGAGATCTGGCGATGCGGCAATCTCAATCCCAAAGAGGGTTATAACCCCACATTCCGGTTGATCGCCTCCCCCACGGCAGCGCCGGGGCTGATCGTGGTGCCGACGGCGAAAGGGGGCAAAGTGGTGGGTATCAAGCCTGACGGAATCGGGCTCAAGCCCGATGGAGCGGGGGACATCACCGATTCCAAAGAACATATTCTCTGGACGTTGCCCAGGAACACGCCGGACGTTCCTTCTCCTTTGATTCATGACGGGCTGGTCTACTTGTGCCGCGAAAACGGCAACCTGATGGTGCTCGATGCGGTCACGGGCCGCAAAATCTACGAAGAACGGACCACGGCCGATCGCCATCGCGCCTCGCCTGTCTTTGCCGACGGCAAGCTTTATCTTACAGCCCGCAATGGAGTGATAACCGTCGTCAAAGCAGGCCGGAAGTTTGAGATTCTGGCCCGGAACGACATTGGCGAGCCCATTTCTGCAAATCCGTCTGTCCAAAACCGGCCTCAGGCTGTAGAATAACGTGTTTCCCGCCCCTCGCCGGCGAGCGAGCCGTGGCCGGCCACCCGCCCCTCTCCCCTGCCCCACTGAATCACCATGCGTCGTGACGACATTCGTAATATCGCTATTATCGCCCACGTTGACCACGGCAAGACCACGCTGGTCGATTGCCTCCTGCGTCAAAGCGGCCAGTTCCGTGCGAACCAGCTTTCCGGCGAACGGATCCTCGATTCCAACGATCTGGAACGCGAGCGCGGGATTACCATTCTCGCCAAGAATATCGCCCTGAATTATAAGGGGCGAAAGATCAACATCATCGACACGCCAGGGCACGCCGACTTTGGAGGCGAAGTGGAACGGGTGCTGCGGATGGCCGAAGGGGCGATCGTGTTGGTCGACGCCGCCGAAGGGCCAATGCCGCAGACGCGGTTTGTGCTGCGTAAGGCGCTGGAGTGCGGGCTGCAGCCGATTGTCGTAGTCAACAAGATCGACCGGCCGGACGCGAGGGCGCATGAAGTCCATCACGAAGCGTTCGATTTGTTCCTCGAATTGGGTGCGGAAGAAGATGCCGCTGATTTTCCCTGCATCTTCGCCAGTTCCAAAATGGGATTCGCCACGCTCGACCCCGCCATCCCCGGCACGACGATGGAGCCGCTGCTGGATGCGGTGATCGAGCATGTGCCGGGGCCAGAGATCGATGCCGACGCTCCCTTGCAAATGTTGGTCACCACGCTCGACCATTCTGAATATGTGGGCCGCATTGCAATCGGTCGGATTCAAGCCGGTTCGGTTCGCTCCGGGCAGACGGTGGCTTTGGCTCAGGCTAACGACACGATCACGCCGGCCCAGGTCGTCACGGTTCACGTCTTTGACAAGCTGGGCCGCATTGAAGTTCCCGAGGCGACCGCCGGCGATATCTGTGCCCTGGTGGGACTGACGCAGATCGAAATTGGCGACACGGTCTGCGATGCGGCCGACCCTCGCCCGTTGCCGCGACTGACCGTCGATGAGCCGACGCTGGAAATGATCTTCAGCATCAACAGTTCGCCGCTGGTGGGTCGCGAAGGCAAATACCTTACCACGCGCCACCTCCGCGATCGCCTGATGCGTGAGCTGGAAAAGAACGTCGCCCTGCGGATTCGCCAGGTTGAAAACAGCGACGCTTTGGCGGTCTCTGGTCGCGGTATCCTCCATCTTTCGATCTTGATCGAGACGATGCGCCGCGAAGGCTATGAACTCTCCGTGGGCAAGCCACGCGTGATTCTGCGGGAGCGCAATGGCACGACGGAAGAGCCGTTTGAAATCCTGTCGGTGGAAGTCCCGCCGGACAAGATGGGGCCGGTGATGGAATTGGTCGGCGCGCGGCGCGGCCAGCTTATGGAAATGGCCAACCGTGGCGCGTTGTCGCACATTACGTTCTCGATCCCAGCGCGCGGGTTGATCGGCCTGCGCACCAGGCTGCTCAATGCCACGCAAGGAACAGCCGTCATGCACCATCGCTTCGAAGGCTATCGTCCGATGGAGGGCGAAGTGCCTGGTCGGGGCAATGGCGTGCTGGTGTCGCTGGTGTCCGGCCGTGCCGTGGCGTTTGGGCTCGATGGCCTGCAGGACCGGGCAGAAATGTTCGTCGGTCCCGGCGACGATGTTTATGAAGGAATGATCGTGGGCGAAAACAGCCGCTCGGACGACATGGACGTTAATCCCACGAAGGAGAAGAAGCTCACCAACATGCGGGCTTCCGGCAGCGACCGCAACATCCTGCTCAAGCCGCCGCGCGTCATGTCGCTCGAAATCGCCTTGGAATACATCGCCGAAGACGAGTTGGTGGAAGTCACACCCACGCAGATTCGCTTGCGCAAAGTCGTGCTGAGCGAAGTCGAACGCCGCCGGGCGGCCCGCAAACGAGCCTAGCTTTTACGGGGTCATGCCTCCATTTTCCGGCAGCGCGAAGTTGTCTGCTGCTTCTGCCCGGTTGCGCAGGTCGAGGGCCGAGATGGTTTCCACATGCGCGTCTGCAAAGAGGTAGTTCGCTGAGCCACTCATGTGTTGATCTGGCTGGATTTCCTTCAGCGCCTCAGTCCACACCGTGCCGGCGGTGATGTTGGCTTCGGTAAACCAGTTCCAGGGATGCGTGTGTTCCGCACCGAGGTTGCTCACGCTGCGCAGATTAGAACCTTCGCAGACGGTGATGGTTCGGCTGGGAGCTTTCAACTTTCGCATTTCCAGCACGGAAGCGGCCTGCGATGCGCTGGTGATGTAGCCGCTGATCACATAGCTCGTCTGTTTGTTCTTGAGCCGTAGATCGGCATTGGGATCCAGCGGGCAGATGCGCACCACATCCATATCTTCTAAATAAGGTCCCAGAGTGTAAATCCAGGATTTGCCCGCCCCGGCGTGGCTATTCTGTGGAAATCTGCCTTGGTTCGCATCACAGAACATGGTCATGGCCAGACCAACCTGGCGCATGCGATTGGAGCAGGACGTTTTGAAGGCCGACGCCCGCGCCGATTGGATGGCCGTCAACAGCAGCGCCACCAGCGTGCCAATGATGGCGATGACAATCAGCATTTCGACGAGTGTAAAGCCGCGTTTGCGATTCATGAAAAATCCCCTGTCATGTTGTGAATGGCTGATTCTATGCCCCGCTGAGCTCGGTGGGCGCCCTGGCGCGCCCACGCCGCTTCCGTTACGTGCTCGATGAGGAACGAGTCGTCGGTTGCTGCGTGAGCGCGCCGGTGCGCCTTGGCGGCGCAGAGGAAGCGCAGTGTAATTACGGGAACGTACTGGCAGCAATGTTTGCGGCAGTCAGCGATGCACCTGATTTATTCAGGTTGCCCTTCGCACGGCAGCCGGAATTCAAACTCTGCTGCAATCCAATGAGAAAACAGACTCGCGCGGCGGCGGAACAGCCGGTTCAAAGAGGGGTGCTTCGGCGACAGCAGTCACTCGAAGTTCGAAGAAGGTCGCGGTCATATCGGGCCGCACTTCACAAGGAAGCGTAGAGATCAGCACGGCCCCGCTGGCGACCCATTCGGTCGCTCCACCCCGGCATCGCTGGGCTTGGATCAAGCTGATCCAACCTCGAGCGCTTCGCTTTTGAATGTTTGTACTCTCTGCGTCGGGCTTCGTATCGGCTGAATTCAGTTTCGTCCGACAGCAGCAGTGGGTCTTGCAGGTCGACAGTTCCTCAGCAATCTTGTCGGTACAGCAGTTTCCCTGAGTGGTGACTTCGGTCCGGCGACCTTCTTCCGCGTGGTCTGGAATGGATTGGAGCACCCAGTCTGGCGGTTGCACGCCGTTGGCTTTCGCCCAGGCCAGCCGCTCTGGCATGGTCATGCAGCAGCAAGCGCCCCAGCACTGTTCGGCGCTATCGCAGCCGCAATGATGGTGTTCACACGGGAATCGGCCCGCTGACGCCTTAGCTGAGACGGCGGGAATGACGGGCAAGGGAACGCCAATCCAGGCCAATAGATAGATCGCCACGCAGACGGCTGCCAGAGGGCGTCGTGCTTCGGGGCGGGCAGGATGGAGGCGGGAAAAATATCGCATGTGCTGTCGGCCAAAGGCCCGACGGCTCGATCCTCATCGTAGACACTCTTATACTCTGGGCGAGTCGCCGACGTCAATCACCCTCGGACCAAGCGATTCTTTCGGTGTGCCAGAGTGCTATCGCAGGAAAAATGACCATGCTCCAAGCCGTCATTTTCGACATGGACGGAGTGCTGATCGACAGCCACCCGGTGGCCCTGGCGATGATGCGCGAGTGTGCGGCACGGAACCGGATTCCGCTGGATGACGACGACTATCGGGACTGGCTGTCCATGAGCGAGGCGATGCTACGCAAGCACTCCCTGCCGCGAGCGATCGAGTTTTACCTAGAGGATTACAACGTCGAAGAAGAAATCCGCCGCTATGCCACGCTTCGGCCAATTGCCGGCGTTGTGCCGCTGATCGAGCGGTTGGCTGTTGCTGGTTTGCTCATGGCCGTGGCCACCTCCGCATCGCAGCGCCGCGCGACGGCCGTGGTGGGCTACTTCGGACTGGAAAGAAGCCTCAGCACGATTGTCGGCGCAGGGGACGTAACCCGGCACAAGCCGCACGGCGACGTATATCTCGAAGCCGCCCGGCGGCTCGGGGTCTTGCCGGGGAATTGCGTTGCGATCGAAGACACGGCAAACGGCGTCGAAGCCGCCCGCCGCGCTTCGATGCGAGTCGTCGGCTACTGCGGCCCGGGTAGCGCCGGGGAAACTCTCAATGACGCTGATCTGGTGATCGATGACTTTGAGAAACTGAGCGTCGGAATGATTGTCCATTGTTTGCAGATTGAGGGATAAACATGCTTTATGGTGAGGCATAGACGCCATATACTTAGCGCGCTACCTCTTATATTTTACAAATATCCTTGCAGCCGGGGCGGCGGCGGGTATACTGCCGCTAGGATTTTTCAGCGAGCGACATGTCTCTGGGGCTAGGAATTCAGGCTAATGCCGAGTTACCACCGCGCTAAGAAAACAAGGTGCTTCGTAGTGATTGCGCACGTCTTGCGGTAAGCAGGTCATTCGCAATCTACGCAGCACCTTTTTTTGTTGCGTGAGAATGTTTCGATTTCATTGCGTCAGCATGCGGTAGTGGCTGTCAGGAGGCGGGACTGATGTTCAACCGTACGGCAGTTTTTCTGGCGGTCCTTGCGATTGCATCGCCCCCAGCAGCAACGGGCTTCGAGTATCTAGGCGAATCCAAGTGGAACGTCGGCGGTGGAACCGCCAGCTTGCATGGGTTCTCGGCCCCCAATGGTCCACAGACCCCCGGCGGTGCGACCTGGAGCATCCTGGGGTCTGGAATCATTGTCGATGCCTCGGCCGCCGGTCTTGATGGCGGTGATCACGTTGACGCCTCTCCGACAGTCACCATAACCACTCTCGGCGTGCCCACGTGGGCGCTTGCAGACTACGAAGCGATGATTGACTCCGCGCTCAATCAATGGGCCGACGTGTCAGGATTCACCAACCTGGGCAAGGTGGCGGATGGTGGCGGCAATGCGGGGATTGTCGGCGCATCCGGTTCTACCGGCGACATTCGTATAGCGGCCTGGCGGATCACGACACCCGGCGTCCTGGCGCACAATTTTGCTCCCGGCAGCGCCACCAGTCCCGTTGGCATCAACAACAACATTCTCGGTGACATGCACATCGATAAGGAAACAGTCGGTGGTCCCACCTGGGTGAACGATGCCACCGATGTGGGTGGTCCCGGTGGCGGCAGTACCTACGATTTGTACACGGTTGTACTGCACGAGCTGGGACACGCCTTGGGACTGGATCACACGACCGTGCCGGGTTCCGTGATGGAAGCCTCCTACAAGGGAGGTCGCCGCGTGCTGGGAGCTGACGACATCGCCGGTATCCAGGCGCTCTATGGTGGATCAGGTACAGTCCATTTCTCCGTGGCGCCGGGAACAGAAGGATTGGATCCGGTTAAGCCAAATGCCGTTTTCACATCTGCCCCATCCAATGCGGCCGTCGTATTTGTCTCACCCACGGATGGGACCAATTCGGTCGCCGTACCTCCGCCAGGCTTGAGTCTGGTGGCGGGAGACAACATCAATGGCTTGTCCAATGGCACGAATGGATCGACCAACGGGTCAGCGGTGTTGTTGTTCTCGGTCGATTCCTCGTCCACCGGCACCCTGGGGACCGACGTGCGTTACAGCGCGCTGTTCTCTCCGGCCGGGCCGCCATTTGTTGGCACTACTCCGGCTAATCCCGGCGGCGGCGATCCGGGCAATGAAGCGGCCGGTGATATCTACGCTTCGTCGATCACTCCCGCCTTCGGAGCCTATTCCAGCATTACGACCCCCATTGTGGCCCACGCCGGGAAGAACCGGCTCTTCGCCGACGAAGGGGTGATGGGTCTCCAAGCGCCCGCGCTGAAAGGTTCCAGCAGCGGCGCTCCGGAAGACGAGTTGGACGGCATGGAATTGGACGGGTTGAGCACCCCCTACTTCTCGTTATCTGCCGGGTCGCCGACACTCCTGGCGTCAGTGGGCCTAATCGACGCGCATGACGGAGGTTCCATACCCGTTGCATATGATCTCCCCGTCCCCCTCCCCAATCCCTTGCACATAGGCGACGAAACCCGGACGGCCGATGACATTCTCATTGGTGGCCTGGCGGCGATTTATGGGCCTGGCCACTTGATGGGGCTGAATCGTTGGGAAGATGATGGAATTGGAGACGACATTGATGCCCTCATCGTTTCCGACCAAACGCTCAATCAGTTCCCACCTATCGTCGAAGCAACCCCCAATGGTGCTCTCAACCCTGGCATCGACACGGCCCTGTTCTCGCTGGCGCCGGGTTCGCCTACGCTGAGCATCTTTTCTCCGGGCCTCGGTCGAACGTACTCCGCGGCCGACGTGTTCTTAACAAGTTTCGGTGGAAGTTTCGTAGTTTATGCCTCGGCCGAGTCGCTCGGATTGCTGCCGACCGACAACATCGACGCCCTGGACATTCGCATCGGCGTCCTCCCGCCGGCATTGGGGTCGTTTGCAGAAGCAGAAGCAGTGCCGGAGCCGAGCACATTCGTGCTTGCCATTCTTGGTTTGTTGCCGTTGGGTTTCGTCGCCTGGCGGCGGCTCCGTGCGTCGTAACCTCGGGCAGCGATATATCTGGATCTATCGATTCGATACGAACGGCTCGTTCTCCACTATCTCCACGCCGCTTAACACCGCCGGATACTTGCTTTTCGCACCACGACGAAAACTCAGTTTCAGCGCGTCGCGGACTTCGATGTTCTCAAATGTTTTGACGAGTGTCTTGTTGATTCCGCCGGCTTCCTTCTGGATGCTGAAGTCGGTGAGCACCGGTTTCCCTTGCAGCAGCACATCAAACCGGCGGTCCTGGCCGGACTCGACCATCTTGGCGGGTATCTCCTCCAGTTCGGTAAAGTACAGCTTCACTGTGTAGCGGGCCGGTTGCCCGCCATTTTTCAGATTATCTGTGCCCAGGTCTACGAACAGGTGCTTGAGATCGCGGATCTGCGAAGCGCCGACCCAGGGGAGCGGACCGCTGATAGCGGCGGCGTGGCGGCGCATCACGTTAGTCGGATCGCCGTCCATGGTGATCGGCACGTTGTAGGAATCGCCACCCTGGTAGTTGCGCGTCAGCGGGTATTCCAGCCACAACGTGCCGTCTGGAGCAACTCGATCGCCCGGAGCCCCGAGGTTGATTCCCAGCCGGCGAATCGGGCCGCCCACTTCGATGGCCGGTCGAAAGTCCGAGTTGCTCCATTGCAGCGGCTCGTAGTGAGCCGTCCATTGTTCCATCTGGATGTCCGGCATGTGGATCATCGCCAGCGACGTCTGGTTTTGAAACGCACAACTGCACGCCCGGGTATAGTCCGGGGCATTGAGCACCCCGCCGGCCGCGATCAGATTCGACGTACAGCTCGACTTAAATCCACCCAGGCTGCCGGTGCCACAGCCGGTTTCCAGATCGAAATAGGCCGCCGTGCCGCTGCGCAGCGTCATCAGATGCTCGCTGGCGATCACCGCGTTGCATCCGTAATTGCGAGTGATTCGCCACGGCTCGCTCAAGCCAGTGAGTGGATTGGTCCGCAGACTTGGTTTGCCCGTCAGCAGGCTGATGGCTCCGCTGTAGTTCTGCTTCTCGCGCCAGTTGCTCTCGACGTTGCTGAAGATCGTGTCGTTGTGCAGGATCAGCGGGCCGTTGTAGGCAAAGTCCTTGTTCTCCCACACGACGTTTCCATCGGCGGCGCTGAACGCGGTGATGCCGCTGGCCTTACCCTGCCAGGGGACCAGGCCAGTCTGATTCGACCAGCGATGGGGCTGCGAATCGGTCGAAAGAACCAGAATATCGCGCGGCACGCTGAGGCTCAGCCATACTCCGCCAATCTCTTTGTCGCGTTCCCACAGAGTCTTGCCTGTTTTGGCTTCGACCGTGAGCAATCGCTGATCGGCCGGCGCCGGCTTTCCGCGCCGCGCATCTCGGGCGGCTTTTGACTCGGGCCGAATATCGAGCAGGTGGATCCGATCCTTGCCGGCCACAATGCCGTTGTGGGGAAAGCCGTGCCTGGCGTCTACCTGCCACAGCTTCTGGCCAGTCTTGCGATCGAAAGCCACCAGCGCTCGGCTGGCCGCCTGATCGAAAACTTTGTTGAGATCCTTGTCGTTGCTGCGGTAGTCGGCAAACCCTTGGCCGCCCAAGAGAATATTTTCATACACGCCGATGAATCCCCACGAGGCAGGTTTTCCGTCACGATTGGGCATTTCGATGTCGCGGACGGTTTCCCCCGTGGCGGCATTCAACACACGGCACTTGTTTCCCAGCGCCAAGTAAACACTGTCTTCCGTGGCCACAAAGTTTGTGCCGCGCATCCGCGCGCCGGCGATGTGCCCCTGGCTTTTGCCGGAGAGTGGATCCGGGTTGAGCGTCTGATCGTAGTAGACGCCGAACGTGCCCAGTTCCTTCGGATCAATCTTCACCTTCCACAGGACGCGACCGGTGTAGACATCCCGGGCGGCGAAGTTATCCAGCCCCTGGATAATCAATCTCCCGCCGACGACCTGCTGCGGCGGGCCATTGCCGTGGCGGGGCAAAACATCCACGTGAGAACTGCCGCCGAACCAGAGGACGCCTAGTGGCAGCTTCACCAACTTGTCGTCGGACTTGAGCGTGTTGGCGATGTTGCCGTACTGATGGGTCCAGTCGCCGGCGCCTGGGGGAGGGCCCCTGCGCCTGATCGGGACAACTTGGATCAGTTCAGCAAGTTCGTCGTCAGGCCGCTTGTTATCCCACGTGGCGCCGGGAAGCAATCCACGCGAGATTTGTCGTGCTAGCTCTTCACGATCCACTCCAGCAGCGCTAAGAGAAAGGATGCCACCATGAGGCCTGACGGAGCGATACACTTCCGCTAGCAAGCGATCGTCGGCACATGCTTTGGTTGCAGCGTCATCGAGTGCCAAGTAAGTGGCGAAATACGATGGAGCCTTATAGGTGGCTGGATCACCAACATGAATCGACAGCTTCTTACCGTAGCAACCCAACAAATCGAAGTATCGACGCATGTCATCGACCCGCTTTGCATCGGTGTCGACAGCAATCACCGTCGGAGGATCATCTTCTACCAACCGATACATCAGTAGGAGCTTGTCTGCCTTGCCGAAAGTGAGGAAGTATCCCGAATGTTTTCCGAATTTTCGGAGAAAGCGCTGCGTGAGCGCCGCGTGAAGCGGCATTTTCTCCTCCTCTCGGTCAATCGACCACGGGAGAGGTGGCTTAGGATTTGTCAAGAATGGAGCATCGCCGTTCGGCTTGTCGTTTCCATACGCCAGGATCCGCCCGTCGAGTGTGACTGCGAACAGTCGGTCGGAGGCCGCTAGCAGGCGCAGGATTCCCTCTTCCACCGGCATCGTCCAAGCGATCTGCGGATTGCCCGTTGGCCCTGCTGACACGTCGATTGCCGTGATCGACTTTTTCCCCGCCGCATAAAGCCGATTACCCGCTTTGATCAGATCCCCGCTTCCGTCGGCCTCGATCTCCCACAGCGTGTGCCGCACCGGTAGCGGCTTCTTGGTGAAATCAATTCCCAGCCGCTTGGCCTCCTCCGGCGTGGTCACCAGTTTGATCGAACGGATCTTGCCCTCTTCGGCCACGTAGATCGCGCCGCGGTCGAGCACCGGTTCGCCCAGTTCGATGGCCGCCCACATGGTTGGCTCCACCGGCTTCCCTTCCGCCACCTGGTTGGCCAACACCTTTCGCCCAGCGCTGCGGGCAAAATAGTAATTGTCATCCGCCACCACAAACGATCCAAAGCCTGCCCCATCCCCGGCATGACGGAAGTACTTGAACTCGCCCGTTGCGCGATCCAATCCCGCCGGCACGCTCCGCCCGCCGGGTACGATGATCCGATCCGCCGTGGCCGCAAGCTGTCCTTGCGGCGCCACGGTGCCGTAGGCTACGGTCACATGCGGCTGATCATTGAACCGGCTCCCGGTGGTGTCGTTGATCCAAACCTGCTTGCCGGTCTTCACGTCGAGCGCATGGATGAACACACCCATGAACGGCCAGATGCTGGCGGCAAAGTAGACCTTGCCATCGCGAATGACCGGCCCGCCGCGCGCCGGCCAGCAGGAGATCACCCGGCCGTTGCCGAGACACTTCTGGTCCCCTGGCCCGCCGCGAAACTTCCAGGCCAACTTGCCGGTGTCCGCTTCGAGGCAGTAAAGCCAGCCATCGTCACTGGTAAACAGCACGCGGCCGTCGTGGGCCGCCGGCGCCATGCGGATCGGCCCGTCGGCATAGAACCGCCACAGTTCCTTGCCGCTCGCTGCGTCGAGCGCCACCAACTTGTCGCTGTCGTTAAATCCGATGAACATTAGTCCGTCCTGGACCACAGGCTCGAACGTCTTGTCGAACGTCATCATGTAGTCGTTGACAGGATCCTGCCACGCTTGCTGGCGCGGCGTGTACTTGCGGACCCATTGCAGATGGAGCTGCTGAGGGAGTTCTTCGGAAGTCGAAGCCGTGTGCCCTGCATCGCACCGCCACTGCGGCCAATCGGCGGCATCGGAGCGTGCCGGCTGTCTCAGCATTGAAAGTGCAAGCCCCAGAATCAAATGCGACAGAAGTGAGAGCCGACGTGGGTGCAACATGGCTTGCTCGCTGAGGGGCCGCTGGTGGGGTGGGAGCTTCTCGCCGGGACCGTGCGGCACAGCCCTAGTTTCTGTTCTACCTGGACCCGTAGCATGAGGCAACCGGTGCGCCTCTGCCTGGTTTGGTCGGGGCCAGGGGAATGATATACTCTGGTGGAATTCGGGTTTCAGCTTCATCTCGAACAGGACCATCGCCGTGCCCTCTGCCGACTTTGAAAGCTCGCTCCCGTTTGATCTTGCCCGAATCGAAGCGGCGGCAGTGTACTGCAGCGACGGCCGATTCGGCTCTCATGTGGACGATCTGCTGCAAAATGAACTCAAGCTGCCGCGCTACGATCGGCTGGCGATACCCGGCGGGTCGGCCTGCCTGACAGGGCATTTCCTGACACATCGAGAAGAAGAGGGCTTGGAGGAGCAATTGCGGTTCCTGATCGTGGCCCACAAACTGCGCCGTGTGGTGCTGATCGCACATCAGGATTGTGCCTACTACACACAGCGGCTGGGGGTTCCACCGGCTCAATTGGAGCGGCAACAACGCGATGATCTTCAAAAGGCAATCCAACGAGTGTCCACGTTGGGGCCGAAGTTGCTCGTCGAGGCGTTTTTTGCTCGCAAGACACATCAGAATCGCGTCCGCTTTGAAAAATGCGAGGTGACGGAGTCAGGCCCCGATTCTCTCGGATACTGAAAGCCTGATTTGTAACGTCCGTGTAACGACTTCTCTGTTCCAAGGGCACAATACTTGCGAGCGCCAGACCGTCTGCCTATGATGCGCAGACGTATCACAGGGGGGTTACCGAAGGAACTATTCGGTCTGGTCACACGTCTATGATAGGGAATCTCCCTAATCCCAGGGCTAGGGGTGTTCGCGCTTCCATTGAGCCGGCAATCTCCTCTCGGGCGTCCTAAACAAGGTTATTCATCATGACTAAGAGACAGTCTACAGCCCTTTCTCCATTTAATGCCGCCACTTGGGCAATGGCACTTATAGCACTCACGGCCGCGGCTGCATCGGCCCAGGAGCGCCCCGCTGCGGATAAAACGCCCCCTCCACCCCCGCGCGAGCAGACGATCTACGTCCCCTACGAGAAGCTCCGCGAGGTTTTCGAGAAACCGGGCCGCGGCGTGTTCCTCTCCTATGAAGAGTTCCAGCAGTTGTGGGATGCTGCCCGCGCAGCTCGGCAACCCGCAGCCGACCCCAAAGCCCCGACCGCAGTGGTGATTACGGACTGCGAAAGCGAGGCCACCGTCGAGAAAGACGTGGTACGGGTCAAGGCGCAACTCAAGATCGACTTGCTACGCGAAGGGTGGCACGAAGTGCCGCTCCGGTTGGCCGGGTCGGCCATTCTCTCTGCCACGGTCAATGGCCAGCCCGCGCCGATTACGGTCAACGCGCAAGGCGAACACATGCTGCTTGTGCAGAGCGATTCCAAACGCCCCGTCGAAGTTCGGGCGGAACTGGAATATGCCCGGGCGTATACCAAGGCCGAAGGGCGCAATCGCGTGGCGTTCGCGGCGCCGCAGGCGGCGGTCAACCGCTGGAAGATTCGCATCCCGCAACCCGGCGTTGAGGTCGAGGTGCGTCCGCTGGTGGCCGCCACCGTGGAGGAACCGCCGGCCGGCGCGGCGGCGAAAGAAACCCGGCTGATGGCGTTTGTCGGCGCGGCTCCGCAGATTGAAATCCAATGGACTCCCAAGGCGGAAGGAGCCAGCGGACTGTCCGCCATGGTCACCACGCAGGCGGAGCAGGAAGTGCAGTTGGAGACGGGTGTGATTCGCACGCAGGTGCGGCTGGCGCTGAGCATTTCCCGGGCGGAGGTAGCCAAGCTCTCGTTGCTGGTGCCGGTTGGTCAGAAGGTGGTCAATGTCTTCGACGCCAATGTTCGCAAATGGTCGGTCGTGGCGGGAGAGGCCGGACAGCAGCGAGTCAATGTAGAGCTTTTCGAAGCGCGTCGCGGCACGCAATCGCTGGCCGTGGATCTCGAACGCTTTGCCGAGCAGCAGGCGGGAGAGATCGTGATCCCCGTCGTCCAGGTGGTCGATGCGCCGCGCCAGCAAGGGACGGTGGTCGTGCGAGTCGCGGCCGGGTTGCGGGCCGAGGTGGCTCGCTACACGGGACTCAGTCAGATCGACGCCGCCGAACTGCCGCCC
>JAIOPX010000279.1 GCA_021413705.1 Planctomycetota bacterium
CGAGGCAGGTCCGCCAGCAGCTTGACCGCGTAGGCTTCTCTGGCGATGGCCAGTAGCTTGCGGCGGATGCTGTTGACGCTGGCCGGGGCCATGGCGTTGAACTCGAGCGCCCAAGCCAGGTGGTTGGTGATAACCTCACTGGTCAATTCACCGATCAGCAATTCCCGGCCGTGCTGTCGCTCTAAGCGGTTGAAGCAGATCCGGTACTGCTCAATGGATATCGGCTTGGCGTCCAGCATCCGCTGCGGCCGGTAGTGCGTCTCGAAGAAATGCCAGATCGTTCCTGGCGTCGGGTTTGGCGGTCGTTTCGATGGCGTCCGCATCGACGGGCATCCCTCCAGTCCCAGCCGGCGCACGACGTAGCGGACGCGCTCGCCCTTGACGATGGCGGTACGCTCCGTAAATCGCTTATTGGCCAGCCAGGCGACAAACCTTTCGACCAACGGGTTATCGACGCTGGCGGCCAACGTGGGGCCGTCTGTGAACGTCGATAGATGATTGACCGCCGCATCGCACGCATGGGCAATAGCCAATTGCGACTTGGCGATCAGGTCCGGGCGAATCTCAGAGAGATAGCGCCCTTGAAGAGAATCGGCGGGCCAGTCGATTGCCCAGACGGGTTTGAGGGTTTGGCGCTTCATGCTACTTCCCCCCTTCCCGCTTCAGGTCGCGGTAGCAAGTCGCTGGGCTTGGTCCGCTTCGTGATCCTCACGTCGAGATACTTTTCCGTGACTCGACGGCTGGAATGCCCTAGCGCCGCGGTGGCGCTTCCCGGCAGTACGCTTTCCAACCAACTCGCGCAGGTCCGCCGCAATCGGTGCAACTTGCTGCGCCGGTCGTGAGGCAACCCGGCAGACTCCAACAGCGTGTTGAAGCGGGAATAGAATCGGGCCTTGTCGCGGTCCATCGGCAGGATCAATTCCCGCTGCGGCTCCGTGATCGTCTTCAGGATGGCCAGGGTATCGGCGTGGAGTGAATAGACCATTCCCTGCCTGTGTCCCTTCCTGACGACAGCCGGGACAACCAGATCGCCGGTTTCCCAATCGAGCCAGTCCCACTGCAAGGCCCACAACTCCGCGGCACGCATCCCCGTGTCGTAGGCTATGTGGGTTAACGCCAGGAACCAACCAGCGCCATTGACGCCCCCGAAGTCTGGCCCGGTCCAGGCACGGCAAGCAGCAAACAGCTTGCACATTTGCTCCTGTGTCCAGGCGGTCGGCACGGGCTGCGGCTCGGCCAGCATTCCCACTTCCGGGAACTCGGCCGCGAATCGCTTCCTTGCCAAGAATCGCCACATGCAAAGCATCCGGTGGCGCGATGCGTTGACCGACTGCGGGACAAGATTCTTAGTGCGCAGCAACCACGCCATCCAACCGGCAACCGACTGGTCGGTCAGATCGGACAACAGCGCCTCACGTCCAAGGTATTCCGCAAACGTCTTAATCGCTTGCGTGTCTTGTCGCTGGGTCTTGAACGACTTCAGCACCATCCGCTGCGGATAGACTTCTTTCTTCCGGCCGGAATCCGCCATTGGCCGTTTGCCCTTCGCTTCGCATCAATGGGATCCGGCAGACGGGGATAGACCACGTCAGGGCAAGCAGCCGCCAGCAGGTGACGCGCCCGGTTGATGTAGTGCTTGGCAGTTGCGCGGCAGAACTTCTTGCGCATGTAATCACGGAACGCAATAAAGTTTTCCACGGTCGCCAGTTCGGTGGTCACTGGTTCGCCAAGTAGGTTAGACCAATGGTTCACGGTTGCGCGGAGATTGTGACCGGGATCGGGGATCGCCCGGCCTACTTTCGTGTTGAGGAAGTCGTCCAGTTTCATACGGCACCGCCTTTCCGGCGCTTGCCAACTTTGGCTTTGACTTTCTCCCCGCGATCGTTCTTGAACGTGATCGACTTGATGGCCAGCGCGGAGCAATGCGAATTGCCTCGGCCGAAACTTCCGCCAAGGAAAACCATTGCCTCGGATTTGGAGTACACGCGGGGCAGGATGTCGTTTCCGCTTTGAATCAAAAATAGTTCGGGAAACTTCATACCGCACCTCCGATCGTTACCAGCGACGATTGACGGAACGCCATGATATAGCGCTCGAGGTGAGGCATGGTGCGGACGCGAATATCAGCCAGCAACGCCCGGGCATCCTCGATGCTGGTTGGCTGGTAGCTTCTCTTCCAGCGGTCGCACGCCGCACAACAGACCACGCGGTTCTCTTCGGCATCAACGCCGCCACGGGACCGTGGTACGAAGTGATCGAGCGTGAGAGACTCGAAGAGGCGCGGGTGAGAGAGTAAATCCACGCCGCAATAGGAGCAATAGAATCGGCTCCGCACAATCAACAAACTTTCGCCCCAATGACGCATCTTCATGGGATGCCTTTCCGGCTGCGCGCAATATCAGCGCAGCAAAAAAGCCGGAGCCCCGGAGAACCGTTGTTGTGGCATTCGCGAGAACGCCAGCGCATGCCTCACGACATGCGCACAGTTTTCCGGGGGTCCAGCCTTTTTGTGAATCATCGAATTGTCCTCGCGATCATCGGCCACCGTTGGGCAGCCAAGGTTTCAACGCCCGTAGCTTATCACAGGCGGGGTAACTGCTTCAAGTCTGGAACAAAGCCCGCTGTATTTGCACGCTAGACCCTTTGCCGGCGAAAGCCTTTCGTCGTGCAAGGGTTTCAAACAATAGCCTGCAAACAGGAATAGGATGCCTACCGCACGGCCTTATAGGTTGCACCCTGCATAGAGGGGGTGTAGAGTTGGGGGAATGGAGGCTGGGAAATGCTCACTACATTCTTGTTATTTTGCGCCATTGGTGCGGAGCCAAGGCAGAGACCGAAGCCGGCTCCCAGGCCGGCCGCGAGGGCTCCCGTTGCCATCAAGGACTTGGCCAACGAGATTGACGATGCAATTGACGACATCGACCGCACGAAATTGACGGCAGCCCAAGCCGACGCGCAACTCGACGCCACGGTCGCGGCGTTTAACAAGAAGCGCTACTCTTCCGTTCTGCGTTACAAACTTGAAGACGTAGAGCGCAATGGGGAGTATGCCAGCATTCGCATGATCCCATTGGACGATGGGATTCAGGGCATATCCGGGGTCAGGTGGGACGTCGGATCGCTCGGCCCGTTGGTCAACGCGAACAAGGGTCAGGAGTTTACCCTAAGCGGCATGGTTCAGGTTTGCTACGTCAATGGAAACACGAACAACCAGAATGCTTTTCAGGTTGGCACGAGCACCAATGCCAAGCTCTATTTGGTGGGAATGAAAATCGCTCTCGTCAAGCCGAAGCCTGAAGAAAAAAAATAGCTACGGCGTTGATTGCCCACGTTCATATTTTCTCCCAGACCCAGTTGCAGGAAAGATGCGATGTTCCTACAAAGTCCCCAGCAAATCTAATTGGCTGAACGCTGGTAATGCCTGCGTTAAAATTGCCACCCACCATCCGATAGGTTCTGTCCGCATCGGCACCTTCGGGAACTACCACCCGGAATGTTCGCGCAAATGGGGAGTACGCTCCTGCCCCCGTGCTTGTGGGCAGCGGGTTGGCGGGAGTCGGAACGAATAAGTGCAAGTAACTTCTGGGCTCATCAGTCCAGGTCATTCCGTCTTTTTTCTGCATTCCAACAAATCCAGGCACGTCGTAGTGGGTTCCCGGTGGCGATGGATTGTCGCTGGTTCCGCTGTAGCCAACCAAATAAGTGCCAGGCGGAACGATCAGTTCATAAGCCGATGCGCCACTGAGAACAAAACCAGGAACCGCCTGCGCCTCAAGTCCGAAATGCAATGCCTCAAGGGCCGACGTTACGTCCTGATCGTGGCTCATGTATCCTTCCCACAGTACAGATACCGGCGCATTGCTCGGCGGAACATAGCCAGGCGTCAGGCTGGGGAAGTTGCCTTGCTGAAGTTGGTCCGCGGGCTGGCAATTGAACGTCCAACTCCGCACGCGCACGCCAGCATCCCGGCCGAAGTCCCGCATCCGCAACGTGCCGAAAGAGTAAATCTGGTAGTCATCGTAGAAGCATGGCGCCCAATCAATCATCGAATTGAACTTGTACTCATACTGCTCGGTCAGGCCGTTGTAGTAGTCCGCCGCGATCTGCCCCGCCAGGGCTTCCAGGGCGGTGTTGTTGTCCGGCGTATTCCCAAAGCCGGCGGTCGTGACGTCGGCATAGCACGCCGAACGAATCATCTTGACCGGACCGGTCAACTCGACGCTGGCCGGAACACCCGTTGCCGGTTTGCTATAACTGGCAATGCCCTGAATCTGGTTGGTGTTGAAATTCCTTTGCCGGAACGCCACAGAGACAGCGCTGGGAATGTTCCGCGCCGTCATGTCGAACGCCCCGCCGGCCGTAAGCGTGTAGGTCTTCCGTCGGTTGGCCGTCAGAACGTCCAGGCCATCGTCAGCGCTTTGGATGGCGACTCTGCCGTCGAGTCCCACGACGACGTGCATCCCAATGCTGGCCGCCACAGCATCCAGGAGCGCCGCGGGGTTTCCCTGGTAGCGTGTAATGGTTTCCGTGTCTGGAAACAGGTAGGGAGCGGGAATCGTGCTGGTGGTCAAGCTGGCGATGCTCAGTTGCGTCTGGAGGGCGCTTATCACGTTGGCCCAGGTCGTTGTGCCTTGCGTGACTACAACGGCCGACGCGGTGGTCGCATATTGCCACCAATAGCGCTGGTCTACCAATGGGAGCAGCCACAGTTCGCCAGCAGATGCCAGCCGCCTCGGGGGCAGCAGGTACATGGTGGCTTCGATCGGCGTAACGTCGCCCAGCACCAGCGTACCGGATCCGTCTGCGCTCAATCCCGCGATGATGGCGTCTTTCATCGTGGTGTTGGCCAACAGGTAGCAGCAGGCCCACCGCATTGCTCCCGTGGGCCAGTAGAGATCCCCGACGTGAAGTTGCGTCGGCAGGTGCGGTGGCCACGCATACGGGATGCTAGGCCATTCCAGCAGCGGCGGGCTGTGCTCGCCGTGCCAATCGCGCGGGAATGCGTCGTCGAAGTAGGTGGCCGTTTCTTCCGCGTCCAGCAGAACATCTTGACCGGCAAAAGAGATTCCCACGGTTATCCTCCCAAAGCGCTAGCGGCGATGATGGTCTTCTGGCGGGGTGAACCAAACGACAACAGCACGGCAGCGCCGGCATCGGTTGACGCGGCCGGCAGTTCGCTGTCCGGGTGCGCCGCCAACTCCAATGCCGCAGCGGTGACACGGGGCAGGCCAGCACGTCGGACGGCCGATTGCAGGAAGTCCGCCGCATGGGTTGCCCGGGTGGCAGGGCTCCAGGAAATAGCGCGGTACACTTGCGCGGATTGCTCGGGGCTCCCCGGTTCGGCCGCAGGCTCGGCCAGTTGGTAGGCCCGCTCGTTGAGCTGGTTGTCATCGAATGCGATCAGGTCTTTCATCGGGTTTCCCTTTCAATCTTCGCAGCCCGTTTTCCTTTTGGGCTGTCCTGGTGTTCAAACGTCACTCGACCGCCCGGCCTTAACTCGTAAAAGTCAACGCCAGGGCCAAGGCTGTGAACCGAAAAGAAATAATCTTTCCGATCCGTGTCGTTGTCTCGCGCGATAAATCCGTATCCGCTGGCGTCAACAAGTTTGGTAATTTTTCCCGATAGGCGGCTCATGGGGCATAGTCCTTCGTCTCGATCGCGGCCAGTTCGATGGTGCGGCAAATCTCCGCCTGAAACTGAATCACACGAGGCGATGCATCGGTAGCGCCCACGATCGCCAGCGTAGTGACCAACGAGTCATAGAACGTATTGGCAGCAGTCTTCAGGTCGGCACGGATATTGTCGTCCGTGGGGGCCGTGGCGACGGCTTGGTCAATCAATCCGGTTGGTAGTGGCATCTTAAAATCTCCTGTTTAACGGGTTGGTAAAAATTCGCCGGCCGGGGGCCACCGTGCAAAAACCACTAAACACGACAGCCCGCGCCGGCCGGTCCACTTGCGCCACAGGATGGACGAGAAACCATGGCGCAGTTGGTTCAATCAGTCCAATCTGCCGGCAGCTTTCAGTACCGCCCGATCGTCATTCTCGATTTGCGCGATCATGGAGGGTCGCTTGAACTGCCGAAACGAGGACTTCGGCTCGAACTTCAGCGGGATGGCGTTGGCCAATTCCAACAACACGGGACTAATTGTGTCGGGCTGAAGCTCCCCAGCCAGCGCCAGGTCTCGACGTGCCGGATGCTGATATCCGGGAACTCCGATTACCGATCCGGGCTCTCGGCGCTCTTGGGCCAGTTCTTCAACGCTCAAATTGAACATCTCGCGCAGATAGTTGTCGTCTACCCCTTTGTTGGATTCCGCGCGCTTCAGCGATTCCAGCGGGGACAAATTGTCCTGCTTGGCCGGCGCGTACGTGCTGGCGAGCACCAAGAGAAGCTGTTCTGTGTCGGAGACCAACAGTGGCATTTGTTCCAGCGTGGTATACCGACGGTACTTATGAGCAAAATCGGTAAATGCCTTTTCCATGCCGCGCCAGTTGCTTTTGCGGCGGTCAACGCTGAACAGGCACTTCACCAGCAGCGGAAACAATTGCTTGACCTCTTGACGAAAGAATTGCCAATCGTCCAATTCCGCCGCATCGCTGATCCGCTCCAGCGCGGCCATTGCTTCGGCCTTCGCGCGTTTGCCGGCAGCCACAACGGACGGGGTAGCAAAACCGGCTTCGATCAGTTCAAAAAACATCGTCGATTCTCCTAGGATAAAAAGGGGTGGTTGGTTTTTGTTGCGAGTTAGCGGGTGGCTTCAAGGGCTTCTTCGAAGGAGCAAGGTTGGCCCCGATTGATCTTGGCCATCGCGTAGGCTTTTGCACGTTCGCTCTGGGCGTCACGGATCTGTGTGTCCAGCGCGTCAGACTTGTTGGCCATTGTGCGGGACAGTTTGTCGATCTCCGCGGACTGCTTGTGGAGGCTACGCATGGAGATTTCCTCGGGGAGCATCGCATCCGATTGCGCACGTTGCCAGGCAATCTCCCAGGGGAGATGCGAGCCCTTTTTGATGGCATTGTCGGCCAATATTCTGGCATAGCGCAGCTTCTCTGGTTCGGTTCTCTGGATTCGGGAATGCATAGCAAATCTCCTTGTTGAAAATGGTCAGTACGAAAAATATCCGGCCCCGTCATAGCCTGTGGGCTGGTCTGGCGGTTGGTCCCAACTCCGCGGCCGGCCAAGGGGGACAATCATGGATTGCCGATGCCGGTGAAAAACCTGCGCGGGCTGATCTTTCGCTTCGTTGCGGAGTCTGACGGGACGCTCGCTGTCGGGAGTCTGAGAATCATTCGTTTTCATCGTTCTGCTGCTCCTGCTTCTCCTGCTGCCTCTGAAGTCGTTCACTCACCTCTTGGAACTCACGGAGTCGCGCCACTCGGGTGAGGATGTTTTCAATTTTCTGCTCGCGTGGCACTTCCTCCTGCTCGAACTCTGGAACAACTTCAGGAACCAAATACTTGGAAATCCAATCTCGGGACCGGGCATCCCCGGCAGTGGCGTCCACAACCGCGCGTTCGACTATTGCACGCCACTTGTCCAGCGGGACGGCTTCGGATAACACTGCCAAATACTCGCGCTCCCGTTCCCGTCGCGGACGCCCAGGTCCGCCAGGATTGCCTTTGGCGAATGTGCCATCGCCGTGCCTTCCGTTGTTTCCTGACATGGGTTTCCTCCGTTTTTCGTGCCGACTAAACCGCAGATTCCCGTCGCAACTCGGCCCCAATTTGCTCTAACTCATCCTCGCTGTAATAAACCACGCCGTTGATCCTGAAAGCAGGCTCGATGCCGAGCGCTTGCGCGGCTGCGTGGATGCGCTGGGGCATGCTCTGTAAAAGTTGCGCGCCGTAA
>JAIOPX010000280.1 GCA_021413705.1 Planctomycetota bacterium
CGGTCAGTTTGCCCGTAGTAAGTCGGCACGCCCCAGCGTCCACGATCGTCAGTTCGACCGGGCCACTGACAATTACTCTGGCCTGATTGTTAAACGTGATTTCCACTGAGCCATTCTGAAGCAACAGTTGCTGGCCGGCGACAAGCGTGTCACCCGGCTGGGAAGAGGCTCCTGCCCACTTGGCGTCCGTCAATCCAGCAATTTTCGCTGCCGGAGTCTGTTGGACCACTTGCAGCCCGCTCGGACCGGGCCAGAATGCGTAGGCCAGGATGCCGATGGTAATGAATGCTACGACGGCGGCGATGGCGGAAATGTGGAATGTGGTCGGGGACTGTCCCAATTTTTGTGCAACAACTGTAATGCTGGTTTGCGGAGTAAACGTGGGACTGTCCCCTTGGGGCACGTCCTCGCTTGCGCGTCGTGTTGGAGTCCAGGCTTTAGCCTGCTTTTCTACCGGGCAGTCTAAAGGCTGTACTCCAACTCCCTCGCTCACGCTTCGGGTTAGTGACGATTCGCTTCCCATCTCCCGCAGCACCGACTGCGCGGCGTGTTCTTCCTGGCGGCCGGCGGCCCAGGTGCTTAGCAGCACTTCGGTCTCCACGGCTTCGCAGAAGGCGGCGCGCAGTTCGGGGTCGGCGGGGAGGCTGCGGTCCAACTCGGCTTCCTGCTCGGGAGTGGCGCAGCCGGCGAGGAAGGCGTCGAGCAGCGATTGTGTTTTGTCCGGCAGTTTCATCCTGGAGCCTCCTGCTCGCGGGCGGCTTTTTGTTCGACGCACTCCCGTAGTTGCTGGCGATAGCGCCCCAGGGCCTTGTAGATGGCCGGCTCGGCGGAGCTGAGTTCGCGGGCGATCTCGGCCACCGATTGCCCCTGCTCATAGCGGAGCGCGAACATCTGGCGTGCCCTGGCGGTCAGCCGGCGGAGGCAATCTTCGACAAACTGCATCAGCCGGGAGGTCGGTTGCGGTTCGCGGCGATCGAACTCGCCGCGGATGGCCTCGATCGTCTCGATTGAAAACGGGATCGGGCGGCGGCGAGATTTGCGGCGGAAGTAGTCGATCTCGTGGACCGCCACACCCCGTGCCCAGGCGCCGAAGCGGCGCGACGGATCGTACTGGTCGAACTTTTTCCAGAGGATGGTGGCGATGTCCTGGCAGACGTCGTCCACGTCGTTGGGGTCGGAGACGAGCGCGCGGACGAAGGTGCGGATCTCACCTTGGTGAGCCATGAACAGGCGGAGAAAATCGGCTTGGTCGGCCATTGGCAACTGAGTATGTAGGTGTTGTTCAATTCAAACCGCCGCGCCGGCACGCTGCCGAGTGCCAGTCTGTCATCCTTCTCTATGCTCGGGGGCCATTATTGGACATTAAAATCGGCGGAATTGCCGAAGCGTTGGTAATCAAATGGTATAAGTCTAACCGACGAAAGGACTTAAGTTGCCGGGCGCTCTCAACGCTAACTTGACGAGTGTTCGCTAGAATGTTCGACAGCATGCGAGCGCCGCTCGGAAAGGAACACGATATGTCACACCTCTGGTCATTCCAATCATTTGCTCAACCCAAGCTTGATGCCCTTGTTGGCAGTGGTGATGCCGAAGCGGAGAAGGCGGTGATCGAAGGAGTAACTTGGGACGAGTGGGGCGATATGGTGATGATCGAAGGTTTGGCGCGAAACCTTGTTCGATCAGGAGCAAATTACGAAGGATTAACTTCGAAAGAATCCAAGACTCTCGATGAGATCATAGCGATGCTCTTCTCGCCTGAAGGCTTGGAAGAACGGCTGGAGGTGGAATATGAGTCGCCAGACGGAGTTCACCCAGCGGTCATTCAAGAATTGCTCAATAGATCCCCCGACCCAAGGGAATTGCGGATGCTTCCCTTCTTGGAATCCGGACGACGTCTTGGAGAGTCTGCGCCTTCAGACTGCGAGTATTGCATATTCTCCCCGACAGAAGTTCAGACATTGCATCGTGAGGTCGAACAGATCATGTCATTACCCAGTGCGTGGTCTGAAGACTACATGCCAGACCTTGTTAAGGAATGGATTCTCGACTTACTCGCTGCAGTGCGAGACAAGAAGAAGGCGCTGGCTGCATTGCTTGGGTAACGCACGTATGATGATCGTTTTCTCACACCCCAGGCCACGCCCGGCAGGCGAGGCCTACTCGAGTTCCGCCCAGACGGGTTTGTGGTCGGAGAGGGGTTTTTCCAGCTCGATGATGCCGCCCCGGGTGGCTTTGAGCTTGGACTTCGGTCCGATGAGGATGTGGTCGATCACGCCGTAGAGCTTCAGGCTGTTGCGATCGGTCGTGTCGAGCGTGAAGTGCTGCTCGACGTCGAACTTGAGATCAACCCAGGTGGGGCGCATGCCGGCTTTCAACAGCCACGACATGCCTTCGCTATTCCGCTTAGCGCGATTGCGGCCGACGACGGAATTGAAATCTCCCATCATGAGCACGTTGTCTGTCTTGTCCTCCGGGAGAATCTTGGTGGCCAGTTCTTTTTGATGTCCCTCCGCCCGGCCGCCGACGTGGAGCGAGTAGATCGACAGAGGCACACCGCGCACCGTGGTTCGCGCGACTGTAGTTCGCGCTGCCACGGCGCTCCAGCCTTTGCCGAAGTGATACTCGCGCGTGTCGGTCAACGGCGTGCGGCTGACGATCGATTTGTACTTGTCCTTGTAACCCAGCGGCGAGTGTTGGCCGACGTAGACGTGCTCCATGCCGAGCACCTTGCCCAGCCGGGCCGACCAATCACCGGCCGGCACTTCGCACAGTCCGACAACGTCGAGGTCGTACGACTTGAGCATCTCGCCAATCTGCTCCGGCGTCCCCATGCTGCCGAAGGCGACGTTGTACGTGGCGACGCGAATCTTGGGCGGGACCGGTTCTTCGGCCAGAGTAGTAGAGGTGAGGAACAGGACACACAACGCAAAGACGCCAAGTCGCAGAGACTTGCGACAAAAAACCGGACTGGAGCAGTTGTGATCGTCCGGGTCGATCATTACTGACGCACTCTGAATTGCCAGATTTCCACAACTCGAACGATGCGTTGCGCGGGAAATATCTGAAACGTCACGCCCAGCGGCGCAACATGCGTGACACGCCGTCCATGAGGACGTGATTCCCCGACCGATTCCGGCTCAAACTCCAAAACACGATCGATTTCCCGGGCAGCTTGGGTTATCACCGCTCGGTCGTGGGCGGACAGCCAGATTTTGGCCAACTCCTCTTCTGCGGCCGTTCTCCAGCGAATCGTATATTTCACGATCTGGCTTCCAGGTCGCGCAGAATATCATCCAATGACCGCTCCGAGCCCTCGCGCATGCGCCGGTCGAGTTCTTCATCGCTCGCGGGCGGACTTAGCCGTTCATAACGCGCGATGTCTGGCGTGGGAATAAACCGTCCCATCACTCGACCTGTCTCGTCACACAATTCCATAAAGGAAGAAAGATTGTGCAGCTTGGACATCGTGGCGGTATCAATGGTAACACGAACCATAATCAGACCCTCCACAAAAGATTATAGCATCGAACCGCAAGAGGGATTAAGGGCAGCGCTGACGGAAAATGTCACTTACCGGCCGCGATTGAGCAAACTGCGCTGGTGTAGGTAGTCGGCCAGGGTTTCGGCCATGTTGCGGCTGGTGTCGGCTAGCACGAGTTCACAGCGGTTGCGATGGCAAATGGCGTCCAGCTCGCTGCGGTGGGCTTCCATCGCCCGCAGGTACGAATCACGGAGCACTTCCGGCTGGGCGAGAATCTCTTCGTCCACTTCCAGCCCGACGAACTTGACCATTCCCCCCAGCGGAAACTCCAATTCGTCGTGGTGCATCACCTGGAACAGCACCACCTCATGCTGGTCGTAGCGGAGTCGCTGCAGGGCCGCTTCCAGCGGGGCCAGTTCGGTGAAGAAATCGCTCAGGATAACCACGATCTCGCGGCGGCCCATCCAGCCGGAAAGCTCCGTGAGGCAATCGGCCATCCGGGTTTTCTGCACCGGCTTGATCTGGTCCAAATGATTGGTGATCCGCGTCACTTGGGCCAGCGAGTTGCTCGGCGTAAGCACGTCGCGGACCTTGTCGTCGAACGTGGCCAGCGACACCTTGTCGCTTTGCCGGATGATGGAGTAGCCGAGCGTGGCGGCGATCGACGCGGCGTAGTCGAGCTTTTGCTCTTTACCCTCGCCGTAGCGCATCGAGGCACTCACATCCAACAGCAGATGGCAGACGAAGTTCGTCTCCATCTCGTATTGCTTGATGAAGTACTTGTCGCGGTTGAAGAACACCCGCCAGTCAATGTGCTTGGGATCGTCACCCGGCACATACTCGCGATGCCCCTTGAACTCGACGGCAAACCCGGACAGCGGCGACTTGTGCGCCCCGGCCAGATTACCGATCACCAACGCCCGCGGATCAATCTGCAAACTGGCCACACGACTGAGCACGTCGGCGTCGAGGTATCGGGAGAGAACTGTCTTGGCCATGATTCACCTATGCCGCTGGCTTTTCGTATTTCTTTTCCGCCGAAACTTTTTCCATCAACATCTCGATCAGCTTGCCGCTGTTGACCTGCGCGGCTTGCGCGGTGTAGTTCGGTGCGATGCGGTGCCGCAGGGCCGGAGCGGCCACGGCTTGCACGTCGCCGACGGTGGCATGGTAGCGGCCGTAGAGTAGCGCGCGGGCCTTGGCGGCGGTGATCAGCGTCAGTAGGCCGCGGGGACCGGATCCCCAGCTTACCCACTTGTTGACAAAATCCGGCGCCTCGGGTGTGTTGGGACGCGAGGCGCGAACCAGCGTCCAGGCATAGCCCAGCACCTGATCGCTCACCGGCACGCGCTCCACCAGCTTCTGGATGGCGATGATCTCTTCGCCAGTAAGGATCGGCTCGATCTTGCCCAGCTCGCCGCTGGTCACGCGACGGGCGACTTCCCATTCCTCCGCTCCGCTTGGGTAATCAACTTTGATATACAGCAGGAACCGGTCCAACTGCGCTTCCGGCAGCGGGTAGGTTCCTTCTTGTTCCAGCGGGTTCTGCGTGGCCAGCACGAAGAACGGCGCAGGCAGCTTGTGCATCGTCCCGCCGGCGGAAACCTGCCGCTCCTGCATCGCTTCGAGCATGGCCGCCTGCGTCTTCGGAGGCGTGCGGTTGATTTCGTCGGCCAATACCAGGTTGGCGAACAACGGGCCAGGCAAGAATTGATAGTGACGGCCGCCAGTCTCCAGGTTTTCCTGGATCACTTCCGTGCCGGTCACGTCGCTGGGCATCAAGTCGGGCGTGAACTGGACTCGCTTGAACGACATGTGCATCGCCTGGGCCAGCGAGCTGATCAAGAGCGTCTTGGCCAAGCCGGGCACGCCTTCGAGCAAAGCATGACCCCGGGCGAAGACGGCGATCAGCACTTGCTCGATCACCTCATCCTGGCCGACAATTACTTTCGACAGTTCGTCGCGCATCTTGTTGTAGGCCCGCTCGCACTGCTGCACCGCGGCCACGTCATCGGGGGGAAGGGAAGCGTTCATCTTGAATAACTCCTGGTTAAGGTTGTTTGTCTTGCCCCCCTCCCTTTCAGGGAGGGGCTGGGGGAGGGTCGCGCGGTTGATCTTATTTCATGGTTCGGCAATCGCCCCTCTCCCGGCCTCTCCCCAGAGGGGAGAGGAGTAAGAAGAGGTTGGTTCACTCAATATTCTGGAAATACTTCTGCAGCCGCTCTTCATACCCGCGCGGCAGGGGGCGGCGACTCTCCGAGCGCAGCGCCTTCTGCACATCGGGAGGCAACTTGGCAAACCACGGCTCCTTGCTGTAGTCCTTGCGCGTCACTTCGGCATCCTTTTGGCTTTGCAGCGCTTTGGAGCCTTTCTCACCATCCCCGGCCATCGGCTCGGCTGCCAGGATCGGCGCTCCTTCCGTGAACTCTCCCATCGGATTCACATCGGGCGGATTGCCGGCGCCGACATTCGCGCCGATCTCCGGCATGATGTGGGGGCTGGCTTCCGGCGCCATGCCCGGGATTTCATCCGGCGGCGGATCACCCATTGGCTTCGGCGGCTTGTTGGGCTTCGGAGGCGGCGGCGCGGCGCCGGGTGGCTTTCCTTCCGGCGTGATCGGCGGCGCGGCGGCGTCGATGTCGCGACCGTCGAACTTGCCGTGCTGATCACCTTTCTGCGGACGCTGCTCGGTCGGTGGACTGGAACTGTCGCCGCCGACGCCCTTGCCGGGTGTTCCTTGACCCATACCCAGGTCGCCGGGCGTGGTGCCGGTCATGCCGGGCGCTTCCATCGGTTCCATCGGCGCCATGGGTGATCGCATCATCACGACCTCCTCAACCTCTTCCTCCCCCATCTGCTCCTTCATTTCAGGATCTTTGGCGGCCAGTTGCTCTTCTTCTTTCGTGAGTTCTTCCATCGCCTCTTCGAGCGCCTCCGGGCCGGCAATCTGCTTGGCCGTTTCCAGCGGAGTCTCGGGCTTGAATCCGGTGCCCAGCGGTTTTTGCTCTTCCTCTTCCGATGGCAGATACTTGATCTTCTTTTTCTTCTTGTCCTTGTCCATCGCCATGGGATCCATCGGTGCCATCGGCTTGGCGGCCGGCTTGTTCTGCTTCTGGCCCATCGGCGGCGTAGCGCGCGACGTGGGTGTGGCCGATTTCGGCTTCCCTTCGTTCGGCTGGAAGACATCGGCCGCGGAGGGAGGCGTCGCTTGTTGCGGGGCCGAAGTGATCGGCGCGGTTTGCACCGTCTGCGAGGCCATGGGACCCATGTCGGCCGGCAGTTGCTCCTGCGGGTTGGGCGTGATCGGCGGCGACTCCTGCGTGCTGGCCGGGTTCTGCGGACCCTGAGTTTGCGGCGGGATCTCCTTGGGCACGCTTGCCGATTCGGGATCTTGCTTTCCTTGCTTCGGCACGACGCCGCCGGTCGATTTTTGCTCCGGCAGGGGCGGCTTGTTGCTCGGCGGGAAGAGCGGCTGATCGGTCGGCACGAACTCTTCCGGCTTGGCCTTGGGCAGATCTTCGCCCAGCTTCTTGGCCAGTTCCAGAGCGTCGCGCAGGGGCTGGTTTTTGATTTCCTTTTGCTTGGCAAGTTTTTCGGCGTCCTCGCCCAGGGCTTGCTGCGCGTCGGCGTAGTCCAGCAGCGCGTTGGTCAGTTTCTTGGATGTGTCGAGCGGGTCGAACGGCTTGTCGGGCTTTTGCTTCGGCTGCGATTGGTTACCCGGCGATGGCGGGCTTGGCTTCTGCGGCACCGGGTTCTTGGGCGTTTGCGGATTGGGCGCCTGGGGCGACATGGGGCTGCCCCCTTCCGGCCCCGGCGGATTGCTGGGGCCGATTGGAGACTTCTGTTGCTGTGGATTCGACTTGGCAAGTTGTTGCGACAGTTCCGTCAACTCATTGCGGGCTTGCTGCTCTTTCTCACTCTTCTCGGCCAGATCGGTGGCAAGCTGCTTGTCGCGCTGGATCTGCTGCTTGCGGTTGGCCAGTTCGCTGCGGGCGGCATCGAGCGCCTTGCGTTGCGCTTCATCCGCCTCGCGCACTTCATCGGTGTGGGCCAATACGCCCGGTTGCTCTTGCGATTTTTCTTGCGAAGCCTTCTTGGCAGCTCGCAACGCGGATCCGGCCGCCGGCGCCACCTGGTCGGCTTCGGCGGCGAGTTGCTGTGATTTCTCGCCGGACTCCTGCAACTGCTTTTGGGCTTCATCGACGATCTTCTTGCGGGCCGCGTCGATTTCTCCCTTGGCCTTGGCTAATGCGGCCTTCGTTCCTTGTTGTTTTTTCTGTGCCGCAGGCTTGTCGCCGGCTTTGGCTTTCTGCGATGCGGCAGCCGATTGATCGGCCGCTTCACGCAACGCTTCCGCCGCATCCGGGGCGGCAGGGGCGATCATTTCGCGCGTCGTGTCCGCGATGTCGGTGACGCGATCTTGGGCCTTGGTGTCCAAGGGGGCTGCCGCTTTGGCCTCAGCCGCGGTTTCTTCCGCTTGCACGGCGCGCTGGGCTTCATCCAACGCCTCGCGCGCCTGTTGGCGCAAAGACTCGGTAGCCGCCGGACCGCCATCGACCGTTTGTTCGGCCGCCGCCTTGGCTGCTTCCGCCGCCCGTTTCAGCGCCGCCTGCACGGCATCGGGCCGGCCTTGCGCGGTCGCCGCTGCAGCCGCCGGTCGGGAGGCGCTCTTGTTCGCCAGTTCGGCAATCGCGTCGGCCGCGGCTTGCTGTCGCTCGGCCGCTTCCAGCGGTGAGTTGGCTACGCCTTCCGCCAGCCGCCGGGCTTCCGCTTCAGCAGCTGCTTGAGCCGCTCGCAGCGAGTTGATTTTGTCTTCCAGCGCTTTGGCCTCGGCAGCTTCTTCGCGTCCTTCGGCTCGAAGCTGCTCGACGCTTGCGGCACGCACCTGATTGCCCGCTTCGTCCAATTGGGCCAACCGCGCAGCCAGCGGCGTGTTTGCATCGGCCAGATCGCGGCTGACTTTTCGCTCCACTGCCGTGACGGCTGCGAGTTGACTGGCCGCAACTTTCTCTAGATCTCCAGCAGCGGCACGCAACCGGCGGCGCAAGAGATCGGCCGATTCGACGAGTTTCTTGGCGGCTTCGTCGGCGCTGCTGGCCACTTGGCCGGCGGACTTGCGAGCATCGTCGGTTTTCGGTTGCAGTGCCGCGGCCCGATTCAATTCGGCCGTGGTCTGGGCCACGCTCGCCCTGGCGGTTCTCAGCGATTCGCCGGCATCGTCCGCCACGCCTTGCACAGCTTGGCCAATCTTCTCGCTGAGTTGATCGATCTTCTGCTGTTCGCCGGCCATTGCCTTGGCGTCCTTCGCGGAAAGGCCGTCCTTGGTTGCGGCCTGGCGGGCCCATTGCGCCTGGCGGCGCTCGTTGGCGGCTGCCCGTTCGAGCACTTCCACGGCCCGGTTCAACTCGCCGACGGTGACCGCCAACGACGTGCGTTCCGCGTCGGCCAGCGCCGCGGCCACTTCCGCTCTGGCTCGGTCCAAGGCGGCGCCCGCTTGAGCGACGCGCGCCGGTGCATGGGCAGGGCGTGTCTCCAACGAAGCTTCTTCCGTGGCTGCCGCGGCTTGATCGAGCCACGCGGCAACGCCCGTGGGCCAAACGGCGCTGCGGGCACGTTGCTCGTTCAGTCCGGCCGTGATCTGTTTCTCCAGTGCCGAAGCGGCGGGCAGATTTTGTCCCACCAGCTGCTCGGCCTGGGTTTGCTGTTGACGCAGTGCGTCGAGCTTCTGTTGCAAGTCGCGGAGTTGGCCGACCAGATCGGTCAGTTCCCGGGCGGTCTTACCCGAGCCGGCGGCCAGCGCGGCGTCCTGGACCATCTTTTCCAGCAGGCCAAGCTGATCGATGACGATTTGTTGTTGCGCGATCGCCGGCTGCTGCCGCGCGGCGCGAAGTTCGGTGATGGCCTGCACCGCGGCGGCCTTGGACTGGCGCAGCGGCGGCTCCACGGCCTGCACGGAGGCCAATTCATCGGCCAGCCGTCCCAGTCCTTGGTGGATCGACTGCTCCTGACGCACCAGATTTGAAACACTCGTCGGATTGAGTTCTCCCTTGGCCGTATCGGCTTTGAGCCGGGTTTGGCGCTCCTTCAGTTCGATGATCCAGCGCAACAGCGTGTCGCGATCGACGGTGCCGACCGGCCGGGCCGCATCGACGCGCGACAACACGGCCAACAGGCCATCGATGACCGCCTGTTGTTCCTCAGCCGCGCGCGGGAACCGCACATGTTCCAGTTCCTCGACCGCACTGCGCAGCCGTTCTTCGAGTCGATGGACCTTGACCATCTGCATTCCACGGACGGCCGCCGGGCCTGTCGGCGGCCCCCAGCCGGAAACTTCGCGGAGCAGATCCTGCATTTGCAGGAACAACATCCGCACGTCGCGCTGATCCTGAATCGCTTGCAGCGCCTTCGTCTCGCGTTCGTCCTGGTCCGTAACTTTCTGCAATTCCAATGTCACGTCGTAGGTCTTGCGCTGCAACTCCAAAATGTGCTGCGCCTCGACCGCCAGCCGGGCAAACCGCATCCGCCGCCGCAACTTGTTCCGCTCATCGGCCAGCTTCATGACAATGCCGCGCACCTGCTCACGAGCTTCGTTGAACTTGGCTTCCTGCTGTTTTCCTTGCAGATTGCGGGCCTCGACCAACAACGCCACGACCGAACCCATTTCCTTTTGCAGCAGCCCGTCCACGCTGGATCGCATCCGGCGGATCTCGTCATACAGCGGATTGTCCTGCGTCAGCCGGTTGTCTTCGAGTTGGCGGATTTGCAGATCGAGCGTCGTGACGACCAACTCCCGGGCAATCTGCTGCGCCTGCTGTTGTGCCGACTGCTGCCGGCGGAGCGTGTCGCCATCGACGGCCCAGGCGGTGGTGGTGGAGAGCGACAACAGGATAATCGCCAACACTCCGAAGGCAACAATCGTAGGGTGGGTGCTTGCACCCACAAGTCGCGGCGTGGGTGCAAGCACCCACCCTACATTGGACCCTCGCATGTTGATAGCGTTCATCGCTTCTCCTCCGTGCCGGTCAGTCGGCTGATGATGTCGCCAAAAAGCTGTTCGCCCCGGGCGTCGTTCTCGACCGTGATCGCCCGTTCGGCGGTCTGGCGGTCGGTGATGGCCACCATTTCGGGCGTACTTAGGGCCGATTGCGATTTGCGATTGCCACGAAAGTCTCGCACTTCGAGCGTCAGCGCCACCTGGTCGCCAGGGGCGAGCTTCAGCGGCACCAGGTCGTAGGTGAAGCGATTCTTCATCGGCAGCCCCTTCGACGGCATCGGCTGTCCGACTTTCCACACCGTGCTGACCGCGTCTTCGATCGGGCCATTGCCGCCGCGGCGGATCTTGGCGTGGAGCAACACGGCCGATACGCCATAGTCATCATTGGCCGTGTACTCGATGGACGGGCCGGCGCCTGGCCAGCACTGTTTCGTGGCAAGCTGCATCTCCGCCTGGGGAGGCCGGTCGATCTCCACGCCGATCGTCCCTTCCAGCGGCCGTTCGGTCGTCAGATTGTCCTCATCGCGCACGTCGATCACGTAGTTCAGCGGCGCGGTCACTTCGGCCAGCGGCGTTTTGCCGGCCGCCAATTTCCAGACATGCCCGTCCTCTTCGAGTTGTGTCATGGGAAACTCGGCCTTGTCGATCTTCACGACGACCGACTTCAGCTTTTTGTTGGCACAGAGAATCCGCAGATCGACTTTAGAGCCCTCAAACACCGACAACTGGCGGCGGGTCGTCGCTCCGCTGGCATCGGCCCCGACGCGGTTCTTGGCATACGACGGCGGCGTGGCCGAGACCGTCAACTCGACTACCGGCAGCGGCACGACGTCGAGCGTTGCGGTGTCGGTGCGCGCGTCACCCAGCTCAACCGTCCAGGCCAGTGCATCGACCAGCCGCGGCAGCCGAGTGCGGTAGATGTTCGGATCCTTCGCATCGGCAGTCAGCGGCAGCACCGTCTTCGCGCCACCGATCATCCCCCGCAAGCGAAGCGTTCCCTCATGAGGACGAACGCCGCTGCTGACGACTGCCAGCTCCACTTCTTCGCCAAACGGACGGCGGGCCGAGATATTGTGCTGGCCGAATCGCGAGACCGGAAACTTTTCATTCCCCAATGCGATCTCGACGATCTGCGTCCGCGTGGGATAGTGCATCGAACCCAGCGCCAGTCGATTGAGCATGACAAACACGTGCGTCGGCAGCAGGGCCGTGACGATTAATGCTATCAGCAGCGTGACGCCCACCATGATGGCGCGGCGCTTCATCTGATCGCGAGGGAAATCGGCCAGCAGGTTCCATTCGCGGCCATAGTCGGTGACGTATTCGATTACCGCTTCGCGCAGCTCGGCCGAGCCCCAGTTCTTGGCCTTCGGCTGTTCGAACTCCAGCGCCGCCACCAGGTCGCTGTCGATCCCGCGCTGCTTTTCCACTAACAACGCGACATCCAATTCGTCTTCCCGTCGCCACAGCCACGGCTTGGCGAGTACCCAGTAAGCCGTGCCGACGGCCCCGGCTATCAGCAACAGGATGAACGCCCGTTCTAGCCGCCCCAGCGAAAACATCCAATCCAAAAGAAAGAACCCGGCGATGCACCACATCAACGCCAGCCCGACGGCGCTTAAGCCAATCACGCGCCGCGCCGTGCGGCGGCGGGCCACCACGGTCTGGAGTTGCGAACGTAATTCGGCCAGTCGCGTCATGGGAGCCTCACCAACTTGCGGATGATCCATTCGGCGGACGCCAGCCCCACTAGCACCAACAAGCACAACAGCGTGGCCCACCAGGCGGACAACAGCGGCACGGTCTTGGTCGTCGTTTCCACCAGCGCCTTGACGCTGATCTCGTCCGGCAGTTTGCCCACGGTCAACAGGTCGTACGGGCGTCCCCCGCTCTGGTCCGCAATCTGCTTTTGCAACATCACGTTGCGAACCGCGCTTTGCCGTTCGGCCGAACGCTGCTCCACTTGGAAACGGACTTCGCTCTCGGTCTTGGTCAGTGGATCGGTCACCAGGACGCGATATTCACCCCCACCGACCAGCGGCACTTGTGTTTCAAAAACCCCAGGGCGTGAGAACGGAACGCTCAGCTCCTGGGGCTGCCCAACCCCACCTGTGCCGGACGGCGGAAACAATTTGGCCTGCAATTTACGCCCGGCCACGCGATCGGCCGGAAGCGGGCGGAAATTTTCGTCAAAGGCTTCGACCGTAAGTTGCACATCTTCCCCTTCGCTGTAGCGAGAAAGAGTGCGAGGGACGAACCGCTTCTGGCTGCCCACGGCATGCTTCAGACCGAGGCGATGAATCAGCTGTCCCCAGAACTGGCGATAGTATTGTTCCCCATAGCGACGACGCAGCCGCCACATCTCGTCGAACGCCAGGTACACCACCTGGCCTTTGCCGTAGGGGCGCACGGCGATGAGCGGCTGCGGCTCGCCATTGGCCATCTTGTCGGTGGGATGCTCGGCCAGCACTTCCGCTTGAAAGTGGCGCTTGGTGGCCGGTTGATACCAGTTGAGCTGACCCAGGTTGTCCCAGGCCGCCGTGTTCTCCTCCGGCGTGGCGCCAAGTTGCATGAACTCATAGTTGGTGGCCGCCGGAGTCAAGCGCGGGCGGAACGCCTCCTTCGCCCGAATCGGCTCGCCACTCTCGACCGAGACCGGTAGCAAATCGGCCAGCGGCGTATTGGAAAGCTCGCCGACGCCATGTACGGCCCCGGCCAGAATGACCAGACCGCCCCCAAACTTGTCCACGTATTCTTTGACCCAGTCGCAGTAGGCCGGGCTCAGCGCCAACTGCGGCATGTCTCCGAGGAACAGCACGTCGTTGGCAAAGAATTCGCTCCGCTCCATGTCGAGCGAAGGAATGAACAGCGGATTGGCCCGGCGCACCTCGGGATCGCTGGAGCGGAGGAACGTGCGGAAGCCGCGCGTGCCGACCAGCTTGTCGCGGTGAAACACTTCCTTGACGAACCGCCACTCCCAACTGGGCTCGTTGGCCACGAACAACAGCCGCAAAAAATCGTCGGTCACGGTCAGATCGCGGCGGGCCTTGTTGTTCTCTTCCACCTGCTCGCCGGAGATCGGCTCCACTTCGGCCACCAGTTCATAGCGTCCCGACTCCTGCGGCTCGAACGGAAAATCGACCATCGTTTCCGCCTTGTCCAATCGCACGCTCCGCTCACCGACGCGGATGCCACCCACGTCGCTGCTGGGTGTGCCCCCCGCCTTGCGCGGCACGGCCGTCAGCCGCACCTTGGCGGTCTGGCCATCCAACTGGCTCTGAGAAAGTTTCACGCCGATCGAAATCCGCTCACCCTTCTTGGTCGTCGTCTCCGCGGCCAGTTCGACGCGCAGGTCGAGCGCCGCTTCAGGACCGACGCCGACGGTGTAGACCGGCACACCCAACCGAGCCACCGGGGACTGTTCGGATCCAATCGGCGACGGGCCGCTGTTCCAGGCAAAATCGCCGAAGGCCACGACGCCGGCTAACTGGCTCTTCTTATGCCGCAGCGCCAGATCCTCCAAAGCCGACCCGAGCGCCGTTACATCGCCGCTGGTGGTCAGATCATCGGCCAATAGCGCCGGATCCAGTTCGGTTTCAGTTACCGATTTACTTAGCGCCATTCCCCGCACGCCATCGCGGCGATCAAACAGAAACGCCCGCAGCCGATATTTTTCGCCGAGCCGCCTCACCAGGTTCTGGTCCTGCTTCTTCAAAAGCGCCTGGACATAGTCCACGCGGCGCGGCGGTTCGGCGCTCGCTTTGTCGGCCGATGGCTTTAGCTCGACCGCGGCCATCAGCTTCTGCTGCTGCTCGTCACCCAGGTTGTCGCGAATGGCCATACTGTCGGAGCCGTCGAACAGCAGGTACATCAGCGGCTTTGGTTCGTTGGTAAACACGATCGTCAGCGCCGGGCCGGCCAGAATAATGACTAACAGCGCCAACGTCACGCCGCGCAGAATGGCCAGCGCCAGTCGCGAGCGCCCCCGAGCGGCCGGCTCGAACCGATAGTAGGTCACCACGCCGACTGCGGCTAAAACGGCCGCCGCGCAAAACACCCAGAACGGAGCCGAACTGGCCCACGACTCGGTGAAGGAGGGACGGATCTGTTGAATCGACTCGACGTTTTCCAAACCGAGGATCGCTCCCAGGAAGCGGATGAAGGAGCTCATACGGCGGCCTCCTTGCCCGAGGCGTCCGCCGCGGCGCGCTGACTGGCGCTGCGCGCCACCACCAGCCGTTCCGCCAGCAGGGCCAAGATCACACCAATCAGCAACACTTTCCACAGCCAGTGGCCATACACCTGCGTCCCTTGCAAGCTGATTTCTTGATCCGGACCCAGCAGGGCCGCGGTGGAACCTTCCATCCGTTCTTTGAACTCGCCGTCGCTGACTTGCTTCAAGTCCGATTCTGTAGCTGGGCCGTTGATCGAGAGCGGAATCTGTTCGCTCGCCACAGCGCCCGTGTTTGCCGCGCTGCCGGTCGTCGAAGCGACAATTGTGTATACGCCGCGCTTGAGCATCTCGCCGCAACTGAGCCCAATCGTAGAAGCGTCGAGGAACCGGGGCTCCAGTTCAACCTTCTCTCCGCCGGGGCGCGTCAGCGTAAAGTGCTTGCGGCGGTCGCTGGCTGCAATCGGCAAATTGAACTCGTCGCGGGCTTCCAGATTGCGCTCCGGCAACGTGCTTTCCAATCGGCCGCGCAACAACCGGTCGTAGAGCAGCGCGTCGGCACCCAGTCCCAGCGTGTTCCAGCCGGCCGCCCAATCACCGTAGACGCCGCTGGCGAGCATCGTGATGTGCCCGCGCCCCACGTTGCGCTCGACAATCCAGGGCAACCCATTGTCGAACAAGGCGGTTGTTTCCGGCTTCGTGTTCTCCGCCAAACGAGCGGCGAGCTTTTCGACCGTCTCGTCATTGCCGGGGCGCTGCGCTAGCGGATCGGCCTGCCGAGGATTCTGCCAGGTCAGCCAGGTAGGACGTAACTCCGCGCGTCGGGCGGCTTCCAGATCGCGCGCATCGCGCTCCTTGGCATCCTTCGGCGCCGGCTTCTCCGACTCCGCGGAACTCTTCTTGACCTTCTCCTCGGCAATCACCGCCGTGAGTCTTTCGGTCAGCCGCTTGGCCTCGTCCTTCACCAGCTGCTGACGAATCTCGTCGTCGGCCTGCACCTTGACCACTTTGAAAAACATCGGCTTCGCATAGATCGGCCGTAATTCTTCCAGGCTCATCTGAGGCGGATAGAAATTGTTGGCCATCTGATCGACGTTCAGATGCAGAGGATTGACCATCGCGGCCGCTTCGTTGAGCGTCTCGCCGACCGGCACCGGGCTCAGCGGCAGCGGCAGAATTCCCTCGCCGTCGCGCCACGCCGCCTTGTTCCAGGCCGCCGGATCGAAACGGCCGCCGGCAGCCAGGACCAACTGCCCCCCTTGGTCCACATACTGCCGCAGCACGTCCACCGCCCCGGCCGGGTCTTTGATCCCCGCCACGATCACCATCCGCGCGTCGGCCAACTTCTCTGGCGTCACATCGGCCAGAGCCAGGTGCCGCACCTTGATCAACTGCTTCTGCTGCTGCGTGCGCGATGTGATCGGCGCCAACAGCCTTCGCAGCAGATACGTCTCCCCCACGATCCCTTCGCGCGGCCGCTCCTGAGATCCAAGCTGATCCACAAACACCACCGGCAATGCGGCCACCACCGGCATCACCCAGTGCCGCGCGTCGTCGGCCGGCAAATGGTCGGGTGTGAGTGTCACGCTCACCGGCACGTCCAGCGGTTTGCCCGGCTCCACTTGATGCTTGAACGTGTACTCAAAATCCAGCGGCGCCCGCTGCCCTGGCGTAAGGTCGATGGTGCGGCTATCCACTTGCTTGCCGTCCACGGTCAGCGCCACTTCGACATTCCGTCGCGGCTCCTGGCCGGTGTATTGCACGACTGCTCGGAACAGCGTGGGCGCTTCGACATTGGCCACGGCGTCTTGGGGGCGGAACTCGGCCACCCAGGCGTTCTCGCGCACCGCCGGGCCGATGCGCACCGCTTGCAACTCCGGCAACTGTTTCCACTGCGCGCCGGCCCCGGCAGGCCAGTTGCCGGCCTGTTGATCTCCAAACAGCACCAGCCGTTGCGACATGTCCTTCGGCCCGCTTTGGCAAGCCTCCTGGGCCAGCGACGCCACATCGGACGAAGTCGCCGATCGATCGACCAGCGCGATCGCATCGAGTGCTTCGCGAGCATCGTCCTTTGAAGCGTACGG
The DNA here is from genome assembly GCA_021413705.1 of Planctomycetota bacterium. Classification (GTDB taxonomy): domain Bacteria; phylum Planctomycetota; class Planctomycetia; order Pirellulales; family UBA7805; genus JAIOPX01. Next base: position 16,731 of record JAIOPX010000280.1, read on the forward strand.
CTCCAGGCGATAGCCGGTCGGATTACCGCACAGCGGAACGATCGAGATCCGGCTTCCTTCCGGCAGTTGATCGATATAACCCTTGGCCCGCCGCTTGGCTTCGTCCAACAACGTGCCGCCCACTTGCTCGTAACCCATGCTGAGGCTGTTGTCCATCAGCAGCACGGCGTGCAGCGGCTGATGCGCCGCCAGCTTACCGCTGCGCGAGGCAAAGTAAGGCTGGGCCAGCGCCAAACCCAGCAGCACAAACGCGGCGGCGCGCAAGATCATCAGCAACAGATCTCGCAACTTCATCAATCGCCGGCTGCGCTGCACCGACTCCCGCAGAAAATCCATCGCGGCCCAGTGAATCACCTTCACCCGGCGTCGATTGATGAGGTGCAAAATGATCGGCACGCTGGCGGCGAGCACGCCGGCCACGGCAAACCAGATTGCACCAGGAGGGAAGGAAGGCATGAGTTAGGGATTAGGGATGAGGGGCTAGGGGCTAGGGGCTAGGGGCTAGGCCCCTCATCCCTACTTCTCCCCTAATCCCTCGATGCGTCCTTCTTGCAGGATGGGAAGATAACGATTGGGAATGGCCAGATAAAAACAGGCAATCGATGTGCCGTAGAGCTGCGCTTCCTTGCCGTGCATCCACCACACGGTCGATGTCCAGCTTCCGTCGCCATGCCCCTTCTTGTCGGGATGTTCTTGCAGCTTGACGAGCTGGTCGCGCAAGATCGGGTAGAGATCTTTCCAATCCTTGCCGCCAACCTGGTAGATCGCTTGGCCAACGTAGTACAGCGTGTAACCATCGAAGGGAATGTGATTGGCCGGTTTGTGACTTCCCTTGGTGCGGGCGCCGGCATACTGTTGATCGAACTCCTTGTCACCGGCGGTAATCTGTTTTCGCAAATACAGCATTGCCTGGCGAATCCGCCAATCGTCGTACTGGCCGAACTCCTGCAAGCAGACGATGCCGGCGGCCGTCATGGCGATCGAAACGCGCCCCTTGTCCGCCACCTGATAGGAAAAATAGCCAGGGCGTTTTTTCCAGTCTTCTTCCGTCTCACCCGGCTTGTAGCCTCCTTCGGGAATGTAATAGCGCCGCGCGCTGGCCACCGCCTTGTTGATCACTTCCGGCGGAACCTTCAGCCCACTGTCCATCGCGCTGCGCAGCGCCTTGGCCTGCATCACCACCAGGCTCAAATCGTGCCCCGCCGCCAGCGACTTGGCTTGATAGCCCCAGCCGCCGTCGTTGCACTGACTGTCGCAGATCAGCTTGAGCGCGCGATCTAGCGCGCGTCCGACCCGAGCGTCCCCCGTCATCCCATAGGCCTGCCCCATCACAAACGTGGAGAGGCCGTGGTTGTACATGTCATCCCCTTGCGCCTGATTCAACAGACCCGAGGGCTGGGCATTGCGCACCACGTGATCCAAGGCGCGCTGCACGTTGTCTCCATACTTGCTGCTGCGGCCGGGCGTGTGCCCCGCCGACATAAAAGCCAGCGCCCCCATGCTCACCAGGCCCAAATGCTTGTCGTCCCAGTTGCCTTCCTTCCCCTGGTTCTTGGCCAGCCACTCCAACCCTCGCTCGAGCGCCGCCTCGCTCTCCGGCGTCGTCTCCCACGGCCCCTCAGCTCGCGCGTGCGAAGGCGCAGACAGACCCAGCAAAACTGCGGTCAGCGCGGCAAAGACGGCAGGGTATTTCACAACGATTCTCGACGGGAATTTTACAGGGCGGGAATGCCGGGCGGGCTCAGGCCATTGAAGCCTACTGCTAGTTAATTGATCCCCACGGGGCGTACGTTACGGGTAAAAACCGAGAAAAATGCAAAAACCTGTTGGAGTCCAGGGATTAGCCTGCGTTTCAAAAGCAGCCTAAAGGCTGGACTCCAACGCCCCTACCAGATCGACGAGCCGGCATCTTCGCGCGGTGGCTGCGGGCCACCCTGGGGTGTCAACCGCAGCAGTTGCCGCGCGGCATCCCACTGCACACCCCCGCGCTCGTTGGTCTTGCCGGCACCGAAGAACGTGATGATGGTCCCCTGGCTCACCACCCAAGGGCCCAGTGCCAGGTGCTCAGCCGCCAAACCTTCCAGCGGCCACACGCCGCGCATCTGTCCACTGGCCGGATCTAGCCAAACCAACTCTGGGCATACCAAGGGATGCGAGTTCGGCTGATTGGGGTCGGCCGCACGGACCACCTTGGCGCGCGTCACCAAGATTCCGCCAGACGATCCCACAGCCGCCGGCGCAAGCAGTTCTCCCAGCGGCTTGTTCCACAACACCTTGCCGTCGGCCGCGCTGAGCGCCACGACGCGCTCGTTGGCTTCGACAATCACCCGTCCGTCGAGGATGCCAATGATGCGGCGTATTTCCGGCAACATGCGCAACCACTTGCGACGTCCGTGGGCCAGATCGATCCGTTCGATGTAGGGAACTCGCCGCTGCCAGGCGATCGCATCGCCTTCCACCGCCAGCGACTGCGTTGGCAGCGCGCCTGTGGCATCGCTCTTGGCGCCGGACATGTGCTGACGGCGGATCCAGCGAATCACGCCAGCCGTTTCACAGCACACGATGCCCCCATCGACAAACACCAACAGCGCATCCGCCGTCGCCAGCGGCGGACAATTTTCGGTCCCATCCTTGCTCCGCGGCAGCAGCGGCGTATCGCGAATCGACTGTCCTGTCGCGAGGTCCACTGCGGAGAGAACCAGCGTCGGCTTATTGTTGATCGGTCGGCTTCCCAGACCCAAGGCCGAGTTGCCACTGACAGGAGGTGCGAATCCGGAGAAGCACGCCCCCTCGATCGCCGCCGGTTTCCCCAGCGGCTCCCCGCTGTCCAGATCGAGACGGTGCAACTGCGCGCCGCCGCCGGAGCGCGCCGTCACCACCACGCTCCGCCCGCCGATCTGCGGCAGCCACGTCACGCCGCCGCCGGCTCCCAACGGACGCTGCCAACGCACTTTGTTGCCGGCCAAGTCCCAGGCCGCCACGGTTCGGCCGTCTTGAGCCAGCAACGTGGCTCCCGAGGCGGACAGCGCCAGCCCCTCCCCAATCCACGGCCGATCCGCCGGCGCCACGGGTAGCGGCTCGATACGAAACCCTGCCGCCGGCGGCGTCTGCAGCGGCGCCGCCTCGACGGCAGCCTGGGCATTCTTCCGCGCTGCTTGCACCAGTCCTTCAAACTCCTCCGCGGAATGCTCGCGATCCTTCAGCCGAACCGTGAATCGCGGCGCGCTGCCGAAGTCCCGCCCCAGCATGGCGTGGACCAGCCGCAGCCGCGCGGCAAGCTGATCGCGCTGCGCCACGTCGGCCGCCTGCAGCGCCTTGCCATACCAGGCCAGCGCCCCCACCGCGTTTCCTCCTTGCAACACCTCGTCGCCAATCCATTGATACGCTTCCGTGGCAGCCGACGTGCCGGCAAACTGCGTCGCCGCGTGCATCACCTTGTTCGTGTCGTTGTCCGCGATGGCGAACCGCACGCGCAGCCGCCCCTTGTCGGCAAACGATTTTTTCATCTGGGCGGCGAGCAACGGATATTCTTCCAGCAAGGCCGAAATCTGCGTCGCCGGCGTCACCCAGACCATCGGATCCTTCGGGTCGGCGAACATTTCCAACCGTCCGGCCGGTTCCAGATGGGTAATCATCTGGCTGGCATGGGGCCATTGTCCGCCGCGCACCGCGCCGAGCAAATCCTCCATGAACATCCGCTGCGCCTTGCTCGTTTCGATCGCCAAGGGATTGCTTCCCCCGGCGGCCAGACCACTGGCGGCTGCCGCATTGCCACGACGCTGCTGCGCCACCTGCTCCAGCGCCCACTGCGCGGCGCTGGCCGATTCGTCCCGGGCATAAAGCTGCGCGATGCGCGCCGTTTGCTCCATTTCGTCGTACCGCTCAGCCGCCGCCAATTGCATCAATTCCGGCAGCACCAGATTATCCGGAAACTCATAGTTCAACTCCGGGAAGGCTCCCATCCGCGCGGCAACCACTTGCCGCCCCAGCGTGGTAAACGGACGCGTCTCTCCTTCCGATTGGGCCGCGTCGGCAAACTCGCCGGCCGCCGCCACGAGGTCCGCCAGCATCGGCTGCGGCGATCGGCCATCCCACGGCAACACTGCCACCGTCATCTGAGCCACGTCGGGAAACTCGGCCAAGAGCCGCCGGTTCTGCTCGACGCTCCGCGGCAACTTACCCGCGTCCGTTAACAGAGCCCGCAGCAGCCAACTGCAAACCTCCTGCGGTGCGCCGCTGGCGATCGTGCGCAGCGCCACCGCGCGGTGCCATGCGCCCCGATCAACTCCGCCAGGCAGGCTCTGCGCGGCCGACTGTTTCCACGCCGCTGCATTGGGGCTGGGGACCGCAGGGGCGCGCGTCAGAAGTTCTGGTGGCGCGAGCGAGTTCAGGCCGCTGTAGTCGCGCACTAGAACCTGCCGCAGCGTGATCGTGCGAGCCGGCTTCGCCCCGGCCGCGGCGTAGACGCCGTAGGTGCTGATCGGAGGCGCCCCGGCCGGCAGCGGTTTGGCCCCCAGGTAGGCCCAATGACGACCGTCGCGACTCTGCCAACACTTCAGCGCGCCGCTGGCCACCAGCAGGCGCGCCCAGATCGGCTGGGGCGCGGCGGCAGCAGCTACGGGCGCGGCCGGCGCGCCTTCCCAGGGTGCAGTGAGCGCCAGATCGCTGTGCTCCGGCGTGGCCGTTTCCACCAGTTGCACGCCGCCAATCGGCGCGCCGTCTGCCCCGCCGAGATAGACACCCGTGCCGTTGGTGGCTCCTTGGACTTTGAAGATCACGTCGCAAATGCCGGGTGTGGGGAGCGCGACCGACGCCCGCGCCGACTGGGCTCCTTCGGGCGCGGTGATCTTCAGTCCGCCGTCCGCCACGTTCTCGATCGTGGCCGGCGCGGTGGCTTGCCGATTCCAGGCCAGCGCGGCCGGCTGGGCTGAATCGAGCGCCAAGGCCGGCACATAGCGCGGCTGTGCCGGCGGCTTTTCCATCCGGACCATGCTCAAATGCTCCAGCTGCCCATCCTGCTTCAAATAGACTTCGTCCGGCGGCCCGGGCAGCGGCGCACTGCACAGCCGCAAGTCGCCGCGCCACAACTGCACCACGCCGTCGTGCCAAAACAAATCGACCGTGGTGTCGTTCGGGTGTATTTTGCGATTGAAGTGAATCCGTCCGCGGGCCTTTTTGAAATCGGTGATCTCCACGGAGTGAAACTTCCAATAGAGGCCATCGTCCGTCTCCCATAGTTCGCGAACTTTGGGTTCTCCTTGAGGCACGGCCCCCTCGCGCAGCGCATGATAGGAACTCCAACCCGCGTTGCCCGCCAGGTGAAACACGGCCCCTTCGTTTCCCTTCCAGAGCCGCAGCTCGCACGATCCGCGCAGGGGAACCCGCAACCGCAACATCGCGTCCGCCGGCCAAGGAGCCCGCAGTTTCGACATCGCCCCGGCCGGTTCCAGCCATTGGGCCGCTTCCGCACCCGAGAGCGCCATGCCGCGGCTCGGCGGCTCGGCCAACACCACCGCCTGCCAAGGCCGCGGCGCAGCAGCCAAAGAAGCCTCCCAGGGCGAGGTCTTCACCTTCGCTTCGACAACCGGCGAGCGGGGGGCGTCAGCCCCCTGTTTCTTCGGCCCTTCCCCCTTCTCACCATTCGTACCGTTCTCACCTTTCGCACTCTCCGCCGCCCCCTTCACACTCTCATCCCCTTTCGCACCCTTCGCACTTTCATTTGCCTTTACCGCTACTCTCTTCTCGCCCCCTGGCGCACCAGCAACGCCATTGATTTGTTTCTTTTCCTGAGCAGCTGGTTTATCGGCAGAGCCAGGCTTGCCGACCACCACCTCCCTCGGCGCTCCGCGTCCGGCTCGATACCACACCACGCCCCCCGCCGCCACCAACCCGCACACCAACACCATCAGCGCCGCCGCCAGACCGAACTTGAGTGGCCCCTGCGCCGGAGCTGTGGCGCTCGTCCGCCGCCCGGCGATGATCTCATCCACCCGCACGTCGATCCGGGAAAGGGCCGCGGCCAGGTACTGCTCCATTTGCAGTTGCTCCAGCAGGAACATCTGCAACTCGGGCGACTTATCGAGCCGCGCCGAGAGCTGCTCGATCTCTTCGATCGTCAGATGCTCGGGCGCCTTGCGCTCCAGCAGTTCGATCAGTTCACTGTCAATCGACTCCATGCGAGATTTTCCCGTCAGTAACAAACCGTAGCTGAAGTCGTAAGACTTCAGACCAAACCGTCAATCAACCTCGTGCGCCAGCTTCCCGTCAATACACCGCTTCAGGGCCTTGCGAGCCCGGTAAAGCAACAGCCGCACCGCATCGCTGCTGCGAGACATTTTTTCGGCGATTTCCGCCACCTTGCACCGTCCGCCATAGTGCATCTGCAACGACGCCCGGGCGTTTTGCCCGAGCGAATCCATGCAGCCCGGCAGCAGTGGTAGCACGTCGTCGAACCGGCCGCACTCGTCCGAGGCCACCCGTTCCAAGTTCAAGCATAATTCGGTCCAAGCCACCTCGTGTCTGCGGCGGGCCGCACGGACATATTCGCGGAGCACATTCCGCGCGATCCCGATCAGCCAGGCCCTCAGGGGCACGGAATGGTTGTACTTGGCCAGGTTCTGATACGTGCGCAAGAAAACTTCCTGGCACAGGTCGTCGGCATCGGCCGGCTCGAGCAGCCGGGGTCGGAAATAACCAAAGACGGCCAACTCATGGCGTCGCACGAGCGATTCGAACGCCTTCGCATCGCCGCCGCAGGCAGCTTCGATCGTCGCCCGCTCCTCCACCGCAGGGGAGGGATTTTGCCGATCCGACAACGCCAAAGCGATCGCCTCCGGCCCCGTGTGACAACGAATTCAATTCAAAATTTTTCTACAGGAGGCCGCTGAGGAGCGCGGAGTCGGGTCATCGAGCGAACTCCGCGCCCCTCCGCGCCCTTCTGTTCAAAATTCTTCCTTGGGTTGCGGCTTTTGGGCCGCGCCGTGGTTGCACCGCCATTCCCCAAAGCAGCGCGCCGAATGTCCCCTCTTTAGTTGACTCAAGATAGGCGAACGTAACGCGCGGCGATATCGGGGGCGGCGGGATCGCAGGAAACGGCGGTCCCCTGTAAACACATTCGGGTAAACAACTTAAGAACTGGCCCCGTAGCATGGGTTTCCCAACCCGTGCCTTTACGTAGCATGGGTTTCCCAACCCGTGAACCAACGTAGCATGGGTTTCCCAACCCGTGAGCGGTACGGCGCTAGCCGCCGGTGCCCCAATCCACTCTCCTCGCCCTTTCAAGGGAGAGGCCGGGTGAGGGTTGTCCGCGTGGCAGAGGAGAGGAGCGGTCAGCGGTCAGCATTCAGCCAGTCAGCGGTCAGCCCTGTTGTGGAATGGTCTCCGACCATTTCACCGCCCCCAATCCATTCCCCATGTTGTGGAATGGTCTCCGACCATTTCACCGCCCCCAATCAACTCTCCTCTCCCTTTCAAGGGAGAGGTCGGGTGAGGGTTGTCGGAGAGGGCCAGGGTGAGGGTTGTCCGCGTCATTTCAGAGAGAGGCCGGGAAAGGGTGTCTCCTCCAACACCTGACCCGCGCCATCGCGGTGGTGAGCGTCGCCCAGGGTAAACGGCCCCCAGAATTCTTCCCTCCGATTCCTCGTGCGGCGCCGTCGCCGTTTCCCCATCAGCCGCAGGGCGCTAGCCCCCGGTTCGAGTCCGCTCACCACCACCCACCCCTCACTCCCCCTTATTCGGCGGCGGGACGTCGCGGCAGACGCGATCCAATTGATACGCAATCTGCGCAATCCGCTCCGGCGTCAGGCTGTCGCCACTCTGCTTCAGAAAAAAAATGTGCGGCTTGGCGGGAATGATAACCCACAAGCTCCGGCATGGGAAATCTGCACTCCTATCGCCTTCGCTCTCTCCAGCGCCTAAACAGCCCTGGTCGATGGGGTGTAGGGGGCGGCAATGGTTGTGGAATTGGCTCCGGCTGAGGAGCCGGATCCACATCCTTGGAAATGCCCGCGAACGCCGCCTGCCACACTGCGTGACCGACTTGCTCATGGCAGATATCACTGTGAGCGCCGGCAAACCCGCCGCCATTGCAGATGACATTGCTACTGTCGATGTTATAGATCATCCCAGGTTGAAAGTCGTATTCGGCAGTTGCCGGCAGCATTTCTAACTCGTGATGGGCAAAACCAGGGCCTCGCAGACCATATTCGCCCACGGCACCATATTCTGGCAGCGAATTCTCCTTTGCGTAAACACGTTGTTCACGCCACCACGCGGCCCATGGATACGCATCACAAACGGCATTATCGTGACTCGACTGCGTCGTGATGATCGGTCCTCGCACCATGCGATTCTTTACAATCCTGTGGAAGTACCCGGGCTCGCCTCCTGCACGAGCCGCTCGACCATGTATACCAGCGTCAATGTCAGAGCAGTACGACCACAACGAAAAGGCTCCCTGAATAAGACTCAGCGAGTTCACCGGGATTGGTTCGAATCTGCTCGGCGGCCCAGCAACGCAGGATACGACAATGCATCCGAAGCTATGCCCCATAAGATGAAAACGCACTTTGCGCTTGTTGAGAACAGCCCGCTGCATCGATTGCAAAAGTTGATGAGCACCGGTTTCCCCAAACGTGCAAGCCAGCTTTTTCATTTCCCAGAAGGAAAGCAATTCTAGTATCGTTCGATAACTGGAAGAGCCGCCCACACCGTTAGCGCGAATGCCCTTCGTGGATTGCAGGTCTTCGTAAAGTTTGCGCGGATCAAAGGGCGCCGAATCGTTACCCGGTCTCGACGACTTTCTCCTGCTTTGTAGCCCAAGATCCCTGTTTAACATTAAAAATGCGGCCGCCACATCCTTGGGCATTTGTTCAGGAGCGGGTTCCTCATCGGCTTGAACGATCGTGGTCAGCGCCTCTTTGACACGCCAGTTGTTTCCAAAATACTTGGACAAATGCTCGACTTCGGCTCGAACAGATTGCGCGCGTTTTTCCTTTGCCACTGCCCGAATGGTCTCATCGCCAAGCGGCAAACTTGGCCAGTGGAGCCCGACCAGAAGAGGCTGGAAATCTGGTCGAATAGCGATTACTGCGCGGCGATCACGTTCGCACGCAGCCATGGCCTTGACCCAGGAATCATACTGCTCAATCGCATCCGGATAATCTCCTCGCCAGCCATGACTGAAGATAAAGACATCCGTTATGGGCTCGGCTTTTAGCTTTTTGAGCACCGCACTACTTACTAACTCACCGTCGTCCCACGGTCTTTCCATACCATTCGAGTTGTATGGAATCAGGTGATAACTAAGAGTTGTGTATTGAATTCTTCGCAGCCCGTGATCCGTAAGGGGCGACTCAGCAAAAGATGCTTTGGCTACTAAGCCCGCTGCCCCAAGAACACCGATTTTAATTGCACTTCGACGCGACACCTGTCCCTTGTCGTTCATTTTTCCTCCGTGTAAAGAGCGTCGGTTTTAGATAGGCCGTCGTCCTGGCGCGGCCATTGCGATCATATGTATTTTTCCCAATCGTTAGACGCGGAAAAGTGTTGCGTGTACGCCATGCGTTCACAAACTGTATATGCGCACACTATTTGCGTCGATTTATGGGTTCACGACTCAGGGTGGACACTTGGCTTTCTTGATTACTTCCGCTTGTCCTACTCGGGCAGTCCATCCACTCCATAGAGTTCAAACACGGCCTCGTCAATGCGCCGTTCGTTGGACTCGACGGTCCGCTCTAGGCTGCCGCGATCGCGGTCGGAAAGTCTGTCGCTTTGGAGCTTGGTCTTGGCGTCCATGGTGGTGCGGACAGATTCCGCGATCCTGTCGGCGAGTTTCTTTTCCTTGGATGTGTCAGGCATTTTGATTGGAACTTGTTCTATGTACGCCTTGCTATAAGCATACCAGCCGCTGTGAAACGGCGTAGTGATCTTTCGCAAGAACCAGTTTAGGAGTTCGCTATTTAATAGGCCCAGCAAATATTCGTACTGTGACGCATCTTCAAGGAGGATGCCGTAACCACCACCGCCACCGCCGCCGCTGCCAACAAAGAACTGATCACCCGTTTTGTCAAAGGAAAATTCGCCTCGCTGAGCTAGCGAGGGGGTCAAAATCTTTGGGAGTGCCATCAACGATAAGTTCTTCGGATAGACATAACCGTACCATGCACTTCCTTCGTAGGTTCCTCGTTCGCGTCTGCTTAACGCCGGTCTACACTTCTCGAAATAGCTCCAGGTCTTGGGAGTTTCCGTTTTCAGCTTCCGCTCGGTCACCAACTCAAACTTGCCGTTTGTCGGTTCATACGGAAACACTACAACACGGTCTGTAAAGGCTGGAACCCAGCGCTTCATATGGACGCTTCCTTTAAGAAGCGGGTGCAGCCACGATTCCTCCAGGTCCACATGCGTCTCAAGTTCTGTACTATAAAATCCAGTCTCCCTACGTTCGAGGATGAAAACCTTGTCTGCGCTAGTTTGCAGTCCCACGAAGAGCTTCTTGGCAATATCTCCCAGCGGGCTTCCCTGTGACTTAAGCCGTTCGATAACGTCCGCGCCGGCAGTATCTACAAAAGACCATTCCGAATCCGCAACCGGACGAATGGCGGAAAATGCTAATTGACCTTCTGCGAAAGCGTTGCTTTCAGTTGCAGCGCATTGTAGCTTGCCATCCGTAAGTTCAATGATTTTGGCGTAGTCGATCGCGTCCCCATGCGAAGTTCGTTCGAATATCTGAATCGCCGTGTACGTTGTAGCCCCGCGGAACACTTGCTGATCTCCAAAATCAATCACGCTCTTCAAGTGTTTTCCATCCGCAATAATCTTCCGCAATCCTTCCCCATACTTCGCTTGCCAAAACTTGTGAGGCATAATGAACCCTAACAGCCCATTGGCAGCCAGCAGGCTCAGGCACTTCTCCACGAACACCACGTAAATATCGTAGTTTCCTTTCTTCGCGGACTCATAGCGCCACTTATAAAACTCGCACTCGTCCGGTGCCCACTTATTGAGTTCCTGGACACGGATGTAGGGCGGATTCCCGATAATGCAGTCGAAGCCGCGGCGGCCGCGCTGCTTTTCTGCCTGCGAGTCCAATAGTGTGCCGAAGCCGCGAGTCCGGCTCGCCCAGTCAAATCGATTGATGCGGAACCGGACGTCCTCATCGGGTGGGAACAAGCCTCCCTGCGTGTCGGTCACATAGCGGTCGAAGTCAGCCGAGTCGATCAGTGAATTTCCGCAGCGAATATTGTTGTCCAGCGACGGCAACAATTCGTTCTCCAGCCAGTCCTTCTGCCAGTTGGGAGGCAACTGCCCCTCGAGCATTTTCAAATACAGCGACATGACGGTCACTTCGACCGCCTGCTGGTCGATATCCACACCATGAAGGCAATGTGTCAGTAGGGCGGCCTTGAAGTCGGGAGCCAGATACCAGACTCCCTTCTTGTCCTTAAACGCAATGTCCTTCTTTTTCTTCCGCGCCCGCGGCGAGGCCGGTACGCTGGCCAATGCCGGATCGGCCGCGATTGCTGTCAGGCAATGATCGATCAAGTACTGGAACGCGGCCACCAGGAATGAGCCGGATCCGCAGGCCGGATCCAGAATCTTGAGATCTAACAAGGCCGGCGGCGCTTTGCCCTCGATCTGTGGGCCAATGACGCGGCGGATGATCGTATCGACCACGAATCGCGGCGTGTAGTAAACGCCTCCGGCGTGCCGCACTTCGGGCTTTTCCTCAACCGTGGCGTGGCCGTGACGCACGGTGACTACGTTGCCCAGGAACCGCTCGTAGACGATCCCCAACACGTCGTCACCGATGGCGGCGAAGTTCCACGGACCGTCGGGTGGGTAGAGTGTGCGAACGAAGTCGGCCAGAACGTCGTCCGAAACCTTAAGCGATTCCGAGAAGTGATACTTGAACAGGTAGCCGTTGTATTCGCCATCGAGTTGGCGAAACTCGCTGCACAGTGTCTGGTAGAAATTGCCCCCTTCGGAGCTGATCCGGTCGAGCGATTCCTTCAGCAAGCCATATTTGCGAATCCCCCGGTCTTCGCAGGCCCGCAAGAACACCATCCGGTCAATCAGTCGCTGCACCGCCTCGGTCAGCCGCGCCGCTCCGTGCAGCGTGGTCGCCTCGGGAAACTCTTTCTTATTGTCATGGTAGATCGCATTGGCCAAGTGCTGGCGATATTTTTCCAGATAGTCGAGGAACACCCGATCGACAGGCTCATCGCCGCGAAGTTCAAACAACATCCGATCGACGGTGCGCAGCCGTGCCCGCTTCGGTGCTTTGCGTATCTTGGCCCGCAACTGCTCCAGCGCGCCGTCTGCCACAGCATCGCGGCCGAACGTGGCGACCATCTCCTCCCACTTGGCAGGGTAATCCTCAAAGTTGATCGCGAAATCTTTGACCAGCCCGCGGTCGGGTTCATTGAGGATCGGTCGCAATGTGGCGTCGTAGAGTCGGAACTGCTCAAAATCCATCAGCACGGCAAACGGAATGGCCGCGTTCCAGGCATAGCACTTGGCCTGAAAGATAGCTTTCTTGGCAGTGTCCAGATCAACAGACGGCTTTTTGGCTTCGACGATGAATCGCGGAAACCCATTGGGGCGAAACAGATAGTCCGGCTCGCGGGAGCGGAGGCCATCGTCTTCGACCGAGTCCATCGACGGCTCGATCAGAACCTCTGTGTCCTGCGGCGCTTGTTGCTGCCGATTATCGACATCCCAACCGAGCAACCGCCAAAAGGGGTCGATGTAATGAAGCCGGACTTGCGACTCCTTATATTCTGGTGCTTTTAGCTCGCGGATGTGTGTGGCAAAGCCTTGAACCAGTTTGCGGATATTCGTTTCGCCAGGACTCATAAGGCTGCCACCTGCCGTGATCGAAGAGGGGTAAATTATCGAAGCCGATAAAACTCGGCGGTGCTATTGTGACGAACGGTGCGGGGCGCGGCAATGCGAGGTGAAACTCGTGAGCGCTACGGCGATAGCCGCCGGGGGTATTCCTCGCACCGAGCCGCAGCTTGTTCGACGACTTCAGCCCGTGGCGTGATAAGCATCGAAGGCTAATCCTCTCCCGGCCTCTCCCCTCAAAGGACAAAGACGACCCTCACCCTGGCCCTCTCCCAGTGAGAACAGGAATCAGGAATCAGGGGTCAGGGGTCGGGGGTCGGGAGAGAAACGGTGGCTAGCGCCAATCCGCTGATCTCGCCATCAAGGGCGAAGCACCCTCTCCCGGCCTCTCCCTAAAAAGGAGAGGGGAATCTTTCGGGCAACGGTGGCTAGCGCCATGCCGCTGATCTCTCCGCGAGGACGACCCTCACCCTGGCTCTCTCCCGGTGAGAACAGGAATCAGGGGTCGGGAGGGAAACGGTGGCTAGCGCCAATCCACTGATCTCGCCACGAAGGGCGAAGCACCCTCACCCTGGCCCTCTCCCTAAAAGGGAGAGGGAATTCAATTGGGGAAAAACATTTTCGGCCACCCCCCGAGAAAAATGAAAATATATTTTGCTCGATCTGGAAAAAATTCGGCCGGATTTGATTTGGAATTGGCCACTTATCTCGTAGAATGATAGGTGCAAAACATGAGGCCGACGAAGTGCATTGCTCACGCTATGCGCGCGGGAACTTCACCCGGAGCGTGAAGGATACTATCACTGCGCAAGGGAAACCTTCACCCGGAGCGTGAAGGGTATGAGGCAATCTCCGCCCGGATGGCGAGGGATCCGGTTGCGCGATCCGAGCGTTGGTCTGGAGGAAGGAAGTAGCATTGGGTATGTTAATCAGAGAGCGACACGGTTCAGGCAATGGCGCGGACGAGGCGCGAGCGCCGCACGGACAGGCACCTACAAGGCGCGTACAGAGCGCGAGCGCTCGCGCGGACGGGGCGCGAACAGTGCGCGGACACCTTGTGGTTCAGGCATGGCGCGGACGGGGCGCGAGCGCCGCGCGGACAGGCCATCTACAAAGCGCGGACAGAGCGCGAGCGCTCGCGCGAACAGGGCGCGTACAACTTATGGGGGGTGCATATTCGCATAAGATCATTTGCATCAACGAGTTAGGTTTGAGCCACGCCTGCGGGCGCTCGCGCCTCCGCTTGGTGAACGCATGACGCTACCGAATGAAGACCGACCCTAGCCCTGGCCCTAAAAGGGAGAGAAGTACCCTCACCCGGCCTCTCCCTCAAAGGGAGAGGAGCATCGATCGGGGCACCGGGGGCTAGGGGTCAGGGGTCGGGGGTCAGGAGTCGGGGGACCGGGGTCGGGGGTCGGGGCACCGGTGGCTAGCGCCATGCCGCTGACGGGTTCGAAGCAGGCTGAAGCCTGAACTCCAACAGGCCAAGCTCCAACACCAGGTCACGCCCCCGGCGCGCCAGCCTTTTTCTGGGGCTGGTTGATTGGACCTGCCTCCCCAGAGCTGCCCTCCCGTCCAGCCGATGACTACCCCAGTGGTCTAATTTAATATGGCGGCGTTCTGACGCACTGACAGCGTGTCTGTGCCAT
>JAIOPX010000281.1 GCA_021413705.1 Planctomycetota bacterium
CGTTTTCAATTGGTAGTAGCGCGGCGTAATGAGCGTCACGCCTTGCACAATATCGGCGGTGCCGTCGGCCAGGCGAATGCGGATCCGCCGGCGGCCGAACTCATCCAGCGGGGTGGGCTTCTCCACAAAGCTACCCAGGCCGGCCACCGGATTTCCTCCTTCGGCCACGGGCTGCGGCACATGGATCTGCTGCTCCGGCGGGTTGGCAGCCTCCAGCGTCTTCTTGATTTGATTGAACGAAAAATAAGTCCGCCGCAAATCGTCATCGACGAACACGATATCCTTGCCGCCCCCTTCCGGCGGCTCGGCCTTGGAGAGCGCGGGAACCATCGTCATTACCTGGCCCACGGCCCCTTCCAGTTCGGTTCCGTTCTTGAGAATCACTCCGGCGGCCAGGAGTTGAGACGGAGTGAGAATCATCGCGGCGAGCAATGCGGCGAGCAATGCGCCGAGCAATGCGCGGGAGAAGGGACAACTGGGGCGTGGGGAGAAGTGATAGCAACAGCGCCTGAAGATCGTCATTCTCTCGCCTCCGCTGGTCCTGCCTTGGATGACTGGCGGTGGAGCGTGGGTCGCTCAGTAGGCCAGTGTATTCCATTGTCCCCGGCCAAGGTTTCAAGTCAAATCCTCTGGAAAATACAGGACTTGCGCTCGCGGCTGGCCGCTGAAGTGAGCCGCTTGGCGATTGACATTCGTTGTCCGCGGCTGCAAAAATGGGATATTTGGGAAAACTATTACGGACGGGTCTGTGATTCCACGTTTCCTTATTCTGACCGCCTTAGCGGCGGCCATCGTGCTGCCGATAACCATTGCAGTTCTCTGCGGAGTCGGCAGTTTGCTGGGCGCCTTGGGGGATGGGCCTGGGTCGCAGGCCATCGGCAGCTTGGCATTGGCGTGCGGCATTTTGTGGGTGCTGGACCTGATTTGCCTGGTGCTAATGTTGGCTTTCAATGCCGCACAAGTCGGGGCACCGGCGGGCCGAGACGCCACGCCGGAACCGCTGGAAGATTCCGCGAGCGACGAGCAGTAACGAGCCCTGGAGGCGGTTACAGCTTTCCGCACACGCTTGGGCTAAAATACTCCCTGCAGTCGGCCGAAAGATCGCCGCCGAACCATCGCCGCACCCTATGGCCTGCCATGCCGATCCGTTTTGCTTGTCCCCATTGCGGCCAGTCGTTGCGTGCCCGCGATGACAAGGTTGGACGGAAGCTGAAGTGCCCCAAGTGCCAGAAGACGTTGACGGTCCCCGCCGACGTTCCCTCGAGCGTGTCCGAGGAACGGACTTCGGGGAGTTCAGACGATGCCATGTCGGAACTGATCGTCTACGAAGATGAGACGATCGAGGAGACGGAAGCTGCGCCCCGCAGTCCCGCGCCGCCGTCGCGGCCGCCGAGTTTGGCGGCAGTGCAGGGGGGGCATGTCGCCGTGCCGCGCTGGATGTTCTATGTTCATGCGGCGCTCTTGGCGCTCGTGGCGGGGGTGGCATTTACGGCCGGCTGGTTGATCGGCGGCGGTAAGAAGGAGGATGTCAACTCCACAATCACCGCGGCGCCGCAACGTCCGGTCGAAATTGCAGGCCATCTCAAGTGGAAGGCCGCGATGGGAGAGACCGGGGACAAGGATGCGGTGGTCATTGTGCTGCCGATCGGCCGCACGCCGCCGAAGAAAATTCCGACGGCAACGCTGCTGGTGGACAAGCCGGCGCTGAAGCCGGACGATCCGGCCTATCAGGCGATCCTGGAGTTGGGGGGCTTTTATGTTCGCGCCGGCGAGGGAGGGCAGTTTTTTTTGCAACTCATGCCCGGCAAGTATCGCGTGCTGTTGGTTTCGCGGAATGCACAATTGCAGGCTGGCGTTAATCGGAAGCCTGAAGACGTCGCAGAGCTGGGCACGATCTTCACGCCCCCCGAGGCCATCCTGGGCCGGCAGAAGTATCAGTTCAGCACGATGGAACTGGATGCGAAGAGCAAGATCGATCACTCCTTCGGGGAGAGCGGGAAGTAGGCTCCTTCTGCCGGCTGCAAGTCCCGGCGCGCCGGGGAAGGTTCCTGGATTGCAGGTGCAGCGCTACGTCCACAATCGTGGATGATTAGCCATTCCGTCCACACCGAGTGCCCAGGACGATTGCAAAGTTCGAATGGCCACGACAGTGGCGCCTCCATAACTCTGTCTCTAGAGAGCTTTTAGGAGAACGAGCATTCTGTGCTAGTGCTATGTGTCTTTCCGGCGTTTAGGGAGTCATTGTTCTCGGTTTCGCACTTGAACTGCCCACGCTGTTCGTGCGAGGATCGCTCCTGAGTACCACGAACGTCATACAGGCCAAGGACTAACGACTTTGCAATCGTCCTGACCGAGTGCCCAAACCACGCCCGGCAGACAAAGCCTACTTGGTATGCTGGAGGATAAACTCCACCACGCGCGGCGGATCGGGGTGCGTGAAGTGGTGTCCTTGGGATTCTTTTGTACCCTGGGGCACGCTGATCACATCCATGGTGTGGCCCAGCTTTTCCAGCCGCTGTTTGAGTAGATAGGTGTTCTCGGCGGGGGGCACGACTTTGTCGTCTTCGGCCACAATGTGCAGAATGGGAATCTTGGCGGCGGCCAGCGGGGCGGCGTTATCCACAGGATTGCCGGTGTACTTCATCGCCTCGGCCTCGCTCATGTTGTAGAGCTTAGGCACGGTTGCCCAATCTCCTGGCGAGCCGAGCCCCTTCCCTTTGCCCCCCGGCCAGCTCTTGAAATCCAGCACGGGTGTATCGCAATAGATACAGGCCACTTGATCGGGATGCTTGACCGCGAAGTTGTAGGCCAGCAGCCCGCCACGGCTGACTCCTTCGAGCGCCACTTTGCGCGACAGGCCGTGCTTCGTGGTCAATAGCTCGTAGAACTTCTCTCCCTCGGCTACAGCGCGGGGAGAGCCGAGTAGATCGGAAGTGGAAAGGTGTGCAATCTGCACTCCCTTGCCCAAGAGCGCGATATCGGCTTCGGCATGAAAATCGGGAAAGGTTGTGCGCCACACCCAGGGCTTGCCGGCGGGCGTCTGCTTCGGCACCACAACGTAGCAGGGGCGTCCGGCCACGTCGAAGTCAAAACGATCGTAGCCATGCCACTTCGATTCCTTGTAGGGCCAGGGAGGGGGGAGGGGCGGCTCGGCGGCGGTGGCATCGCGCGGCTCCAAGCACACCGCCAGCGATGTCAGCAGCAATGTGATAAGGGTCAGCGCACGCAAGTGAAGGAGATGATGACGCATGGGAATTCAATGTACCTGGGATTGTAGCGAGATGCCACTCCCGCCGAACTGGCGCACCCTTGCCATCCTGCCGCCACGCCGACACAATGGACCCCGCGTGGTTCTGCTGGCCTGTTTCTAGTTCGAGGATTGATATGGCGACCGCCAAGATCGATGTCGTCGGCCCGGAAGAGATTCCGTTGGTGTCGAATCTCTATAACCAGGTCTACCGCCCCTCGCGCGACGCGGAGTTTTTCCGCCGCCGCTTTCTGGGCCGCTACAACACCGTGATGCTGGTCGCCAGCCTCGATGATCAACCGGTCGGGTTCTTTGCCGGCTTCGAACTGAAGCCGGGGGTGTTCTTTTCCTGGCTGTTTGGCGTGTTGCCCGACTATCGCCGCAACGGCATCGCCACCCAGTTGATGGACGCCGTCCAAGCCTGGGCGATGCAGCACGGCTATGAGTCGATCCGCTTCGAGTGCCACAATCAGCACCGGCCGATGCTCCACCTGGCCATCTCGCAGGCCTACGACGTAGTCGGCATCCGCTGGGATCCGGACCGAGGAAACAACCTGGTTATTTTTGAAAAAGTGTTGACGTAAGTTTATCAACCGGAGGCGGATTTCATGTTTTCACTCGAAGGGCGCGTGGCACTGGTAACCGGCAGCAGCAAGGGCTTGGGCAAGGCGATTGCCCTGGGGTTGGGCAAGGCCGGGGCCAGGGTGGCGATCAACTATCAGAACAACGCGGCCAAGGCGGAAGCGACCGCCGAAGAACTGCGCCGCTCCGGTTGCAAAATTGCGCTGGTGCGGGCCAATGTCATTGACGCCGCCGACGTGCAGCGGTTGTGCGAGACGGTAGCGAAGGAACTCGGGCCGATCGACATTCTGATTCCAAATGCCACACCCGACCAGCCGCAGAAGCCGATCGAGCAATATGATTGGGACTTCTATCAGTCGATGATCGATTTCTTTTTGAAGAGCCCCTACCTGCTCACGCGGGCCACGCTGCCGCACATGAAGCAGCAAAAGTTCGGGCGGATCATCAACATCACCAGTGAAGTGTTCCACTTAAGTGTCGGCAACTTCAGCGCCTACGTGGCGGCCAAGGGAGCACAAATTGGTTGGTCGCGGAGCATGGCCACGGAACTGGCCCCGCACGGGATCACGGTCAACACGATCGCACCGGGCTGGATCCCGGTGGAGCGGCACGAGAAGGATCCGCAGGAAGTCAAAGACGCATACCTGGCGTCAATTCCGGCCCGCCGCTGGGGAACGCCGGAAGATGTGGCCAATGCGGCTGTCTACTACGCCAGCACGGAGGCCGCTTTTGTCACCGGCCAGACGCTCTGCGTCAACGGCGGCGCCACGCCGTGGTAGTTCTGCTGATGTAGGGTATGCGCAGCATACCAGTTTCCGGGAGAACGATTTCGCGCTGAGTTTTCCTACACCGCGATGGCAGGTGTGGGATTAATCGTGGGCCATGAAATGGTACGCTGCGCGTACCCTACGTTGGACGCGTATCAGCGGCTCAGGCCTGGAAAGTACTGATAATTTTGCTCGGGCGCGGCTGTGGCTGCTGCGCCACCCGGCGGCGTATACCGCTTGATGCTTCCCGGCTGGTATTCGCCAGAGGGGTAACTGCCGTTGGGAGCCGTCTCCGTGGGTGAGCCGGCTGGCGGTTGCGCTGCGCCTGCGGCTGGTTGCTCTGTGCCGACAGGCGGATAGAGATCGCTGCCGGGTACAGGATAGCGACCGGCGCCTGGCGCTGGTTCTGCTCCCACGCCGCTGCCGTAGCGATCGGAAGTGGGCTTGGCAATGGGTGGAATCGCGGCGCCTCCAGCCGGCACGACTCCACCGGCAGGCGCAGCGGCGCCAGCGCCTCCGACGGGAGGCAGGCCTGTTCCCACCTGAGCATAACGATCTGAAGCCGGCGGGCCCGCGGGCGCCGCGTCGATCGGGGGCGCCCCGGTTTTCACATAAGAAGCACCCGGGTTGTAAGCATCCTTGGTATTGATGGGCGTGCCGTAGCGATCCGTAGTCGGCGGCGCAGTTCCGGCCGCGCGATCGGCAGGCGTTGCCGCTGTTACGTCGTATCGCGTGGTCGAATTGGGAACACTCGCATAGCGGTCGCCAGTCGAGCTGTCGCCGGCATAGCGATTGGCGCCCGTTGCGTCGCCCGCCGCCGGTGCTTTCGCCAAGGCATCGCTGGTTCCCGTGTAATTGCCGGTATAGGGTCCGGCTTGCGGAGCCATGGCCGCGCCTGGCGTCGAGGTGCTGGGATAAGATGTGCTGGGGTAAATGGTTCCCGGCTGCGTATTGGCAGCGGGCGCAGTTTGAACGAGGCTGTTGGCGGCCGGATTCGAGTAGGGCGAATAGGGTGATGTCGCGGTCGTTCCGCCAACAGGGGCGCCAGCTGGCGGCCAAGCGGCGGGGGTCGTGGGATTGCGCGCGGCCAGCGGATAGCCATTGCCGCCGGGAGCTGTGGTGCTCAAAGTAGCGCCGGCAGCAGGCCCCGGGCCGGCCGGATAACCGGTGGATGGATAGGCCGCAACTCCATACGGACTTGCTCCGGCAGCGCCAGGCTGTGGTGCGGCCGAGGGGAGCTGAGGCTGATACGGCGGAGGTCCGCCCGCCATGGCCGATCCGCCGGGTGTGGATTTCTTGGAGGCACGCCACCAGTCCCAATTGCTATGGCATCCCGCCGAGAGCACACAGAGACACAGGGCGACGGCCAACCGCGCGGAGTCGGTTCGCATAGTGAGCGTCCTTCGTTACAGGCTACAGCCGCAGAGAAGCGTCGGCCAGCAGCGCCCAGCGACATCCTTGTCGATCCGGCGCGAACATGGTCCTCGTCCCTGAGGAGTTTGAAAAGTTCAATCGGGATTTGGCTTCGGCCGCGGCAGGGTGCAGACTTTGCGCCCCACGGCAGAAGCCCTCGCTTCCTTTAATTCGGCGCTGGGCGGCTATGTTCGTCAGCAAAATCAGCAGTCCCTGCGCGATCCCCACTTTCGTGGCCGGGCGATTATAGAATCGCCTCACGGGCGGTCAACGTCAGATTTGGGAGAATGCCCAGACAGCACTGCTAGCGTGGCGGTAGCTGAACTCGTGAGAGTTCAGTGATTGGGAACCGAAGTCTCACGACTTCGGCTACGAGCGTTTCCTACTTGCACCCCTACTGCTCCGTCTGGCTCTCCAGCAGCACGACGCGATACTTGTCCACTTCCACGTAGACCGTGGCCGGCAAGCCTCCTTTTTTTTCAATCTCTTCCGCGCGGTCCATCACGCGAATCAAACCCTTCATCTCGGTTTCCATCGCCTGCATCACCTCCACCGCTTTCTTCTTGGCTGCCGCGGCGGCATCTTTGGGAGTGGGGCCAAAGCGGTTGACGAACACCTGCTGTCTGTTAAAGTCCGCGGTCCATTTTCGTTTGAGTTTTTCCAGAGCGGACCGGCTGAACGGCTGCCGCTTGTTGTCCTGCCTCAACATGAATGCGTCGACCCCAAACTGAAAGCCCTTCTTCAGCGAGGCATCGACCACTGCGATCAAATCCGGCTGCCCTTCTTCATGGAACGTGATCTCGGTTTTTCCCTTACCGACATCTACCACCTCCTCCGAAATCTTATAGGGGGGGAAATCCGCCTGCTCGGCCGGCAGCTTGAACTTCACCCCCGCTAGCTTAGGCAGAAAGGGAATATCATGACGGGGCCGGCTGCCAGTGCGGCCAAAACCCAAGTCGAGCCGCTCCATGGCCACCGGTTCGCGCAGCGACACTCCTCGCCGCAATTTGCCGACGCTCACTTCCAACACGCAGTTACGGAGGTGATTGGCCAACGGCAGTTTGATTCCTTCGTCCGTCCAGCGAAACTTCAACTCTTTGCCAACCATCGCGGCCTCAGCCACGACGGCAGGCGCTGCGCCTTCCGCCGTCTGCAACAGAAACTTCCAGCGCCGCGATTTTTCGTCCATGGTCTCGTTGGGCTCGAGGCGGAAGACCACGCCTTCCGTCTCCACGGCCGTTTCGCCTCCCAGAAGTTTCAACTCCACCGGCGACTTCGGCTCGTTGTAGATCTGGCCCAGCCCTATCGCCACCCTCATTTCTTCCGTGGATGGAGCACCTTCCTCGGGAAGCGGCGGCAAACTGACGCGGCGGGCCAGCTTGCCCAGTGGGTCGGCGAACTTGTCTGTGGCCAATACTCCTTCCGCTGGATCCTCGCCCGGTTTGTCGCCGGTCATGGCGGAAAGTCGCAGCCGGCCGAGGGTCTGTTTTTGTCCGGCGTTTTGCCCGATCGTAAAGGTCAGCCAGGTGCCGCCGGCGTATCCGACCGGTCGTTCCGTCTTCAGAATGGCATAGTGCCCCTTCCCCACGACAGGAGCAATTCCCCAGCCACCGGCTGGATCTTTGTCGATCAACGAAGCAATGGAGAATTTCTCCTGCGATACATCCGCCTCGGCTGACTTCCAGGCAAACACCGCCGGCCTGCGCTCCGACTCCCGCGCCGTGCCAGCCACCGTCAGCGAGGTGACGATAAAATTGCCGGCCAGCGTCTTGTTGGTGTTGGGATGGCGTCCCGGTCCATGTCCTGGCAGGCGATAGTCGGCCATCGCCTCCAGCCGGAAACCCACAATACCTATCGCCTCGGTGTGGGCCCGAATGACGTATTCCGCCTTCTCGGGGCTGGCGCCTTGCAGCAAGAGCGATCCATCGTCCTGCGGTTGATACTTGACTCCCTCGGGGAGTTGCACGTCTAGAATCTTCAGCGGATGAAACTTGATCTTGCCTCCCGAGGGCGCCGGGGCGACTTGTTGCGTCGCCAGCGCAGCCTTCTCGGCGGCCAGCTCGGCAGGCGTGGCATACATCAGCATCTGCGGCGGTTCCAGGGGCGAGGCCGAGATTCGCACTTCGTCGATCAGCATCAACGCGTCGTCGGCCGGCAGCCCTTCGCTGAAACCGCGCCCCACGCTCCATTCGCCGGGACTTTGCGCCAGCGGACCGGTAAAGGGAGCGCCCCCCTGCAGTTCCAATCCGCCACCATCTCCGGCATCGACCCACAACCGCAGTTGTTGCCCGTCGCTGGCGGCGGCAAGGTGATACCATCGCCCTGGCACCACGGAGGCGGTGCTCTCCACACGTCGCGGCGCACCCGTGGAATCGACCGCCTCAATTTCAATTCGGTCGTTGTCCCCCCGCACTCGAACCTGCAAGGGCGCATGTGAGCCGGCCTTGGGCAGGCCATCCTTGCCAAGGATCGCATGGGTGAATCCGAGTCGATCGAGCAGAAACGAGGCTTCGATCGTCCAGGTTTCGAACTTAAACGAAGCTAGGTCGCGCGGCGTACGCGAGGCGATCGTCACCAATCCCCAGGCTGCCCCCTTCTCTTTCGATTTGGCTGGTTGCGTATCGTCGAGGCTTTGTCCGTTGGGCTCGCCCGTGGAGCGAACTTTGGCGCCGGCCACCGACGTCGAGAACCGGGCCGGTTCGCCACCGCCGGGTAAGTACAGATGATTCTTACTTTCCGATGTATCTACCACCGCAGGCTTGGCGGCTGTCTCCGCCCCACCGGCCACGGCGGTCGATTTCTCAAATCGCCAATACGCCAAAATCGGCAATTTTTCGCCATTGGCTGCTGGAGGCTCGGGTTTCATATCCGTCGCCGATTCCGGTCGCTTGCCGGAGACGGCGGAGAGGCGAAACTCGTAGATCCGCATCCCCTTTTCGGCCTGATCGAGCGTGACACGGAACCAGCGCGGAGCGTCTTTCTTAGCTGTCTGAGGATGATCGAACCAGAAGGTTGCCCAGTGGTCTTGGTTCGCCTTCGAATCGGCCCCCCAATGGGTCTTGCGGTTACCGTCGATGGCTTTGGAGGCCGGCATCCCCGATTCGTTGTAATCACCCGTGGCCTGAACGATCTTCAGCACCTCTGGCTTGGTGAACTTCTCGTCACTCGCCGTCTCGATCTTGATTTCACTCAAGCGAAACTTCGCCGGCTTTTCTACTCCCTTGCGCCCGTTTCCCAACAGCATGTGAGACAACACATCGAGGCGCAATCCGGCAATCGAAGGTTCCTCGCTCTTGGCGATAATCTGATATTCGGCCGCGCCCGGCAGGTTGCCGTCCACCAGAACCACTCCTTCGAGCTGCGAGAGGAAAGTGGTTCCTTCCGTGCCTGTCATCTTGACGGGAGTCATGTGCCGCACGATCGGTTCGCCGTCTTCAGGAATCTGCTGCGTGTTGGTGAGGGCAACTGGCGGGGGCGCGACCACGGCAGGATTTCCACCCGTCGTCGCCGCCACAATCGTGCCTGTCGGTGGCGTCGTGCCCGATCCGCGAAACAGCAGCGCCGCAACTGCCAGGATCGCCACCAAACCCACGCCGATTCCGCCACCTAACACCAGCTTCAGGCGGTCACCCGATTTCTTGGACGTGACGACCTGCGCGCCCGATGCCGTTGTCGCCGCTTCGGACTTGTGCGACACCGGCCTCGTATCCACCACAACATCCCCGTTCTCCTCCGTCTCGCTTGCTCCGCTAGGGCGCGGTTTGGCCGCTGCCGCTTTCGAGCGGACCGCCGCTTTGGCTGTTTCCGCTTGCTGGAGCCAGGTTTCTAAAGCGGCTGCCGCCTCCGTCGCGTTAGAATAGCGGTCCTTGGGCCGGCGGGCGGTCATCTTCTGGCAGATCTGCGCCAATTCCAGAGGAACGTCGCGGCGACGCTGGCGAATGTCCAAAGATTTTTGTTCGCCGTTGAGTTGTGGCGCCTCACCGGTCAGCAACAGGCACAGGACGCTGCCGAGCGCGAATACGTCCACGCGAGCGTCTGGCTGGCTGGTACCCGAGATCTGCTCCGGCGCTTGATAGGCATATTTGTCGGCTTGTTGAATGGAACTGCCGTCGGGCGACTCTTTGTCGGCCAGCCGGGCCACGCCAATATCCAACACTTTGAGCATCCCCTGGCCGTCCACCACGAGGCGGTCGGGACGCAAACCCAAGTGCAGGATGCCATGCTGATGGGCATGCCCCATAGCGTCGGCCGCTAGGCCAACCAACCCGGCAGCGGCTTCGCACGACATCGGCCCGTCGCTATCCACTACCTGCTGCAGATTGCGTCCCTGCACATGTTCCATCACGAGGTAATAAAAATCTCCCTCGCGATCGACGTCGTAGATATGACACAGGTGGCGATGGTCCAATGTCGCCAAGGCTGCCGTCTCGCTGAGAAACTTTTCGACCGCGGCCGAGGAGTTTCCCTCGCGCCGGGCCAGCGTTTTGAGGATCACCCGGCGGTCCATCTGAGTATGCTCGGCCAGGTAGATCGGCCCCACGGCATCCTGACCCAGCAGGTCCAACAGGCGGTACTTGCTAATGAACAGCGAATGGCGGCCGGACAAAAGCTGCTGGGCCTGCCAGCGGCTAATGAGATTCTGCTGAACCAGCTTCCTGGCCATGGCCGCAGGTTCGGTCAGACCCTGAACCAGTCGGCGCGCTTCATCGAGGCGCGCTGCATTGAGCAGAGCGCTCTTTTCGAGCACGTCGATGAAATCGTCACGCGTATTGACGGCCATTGCCAGACTCGGCACCCACGCCTTGGACCAGCGTAGTGAAACTGAGGTTAATTCTAGCAGAAGATCGGCTCGGATGAGGACGGGGAGCCAGGACTATTTTCCCAGAAGTTGGCCCAGCTTCCAGGGTCGGATACCCGCAAATGGGGCTCCAGCCCTGTGGTGTAAGCTCTGCTGCCAGCCTGCCAGGAAGCCTGGCGCGGATTCCTAGGCCATGAATTGGTATGCTGCGCATACCCTACGGGATTATTTCAGCTCTGCGGCTCAGCACTGGCTGCTGCCTCCCCATGACAGCACAACAGCTCCCCGATTCGCGCCCGCGCCGGACCCCGCTCATCGAGGCGCTGCGAGCCGCGGCCGTGCTGATCATTACCTGGCATCACTTCGCTCGTTATGGGCCGCTCTCTACCTGGGCCGCGCCGGTTGCCGGGAGCGTCTTGGAATGGTTCCATCGCTACGGTCGCGTCGCGCCGATCTTCTTCGTCATTAGTGGTTATGTGTTGGACTTGAGCTTGTCGCAGCGCTCCTGGAATATCCGTAGCGAGGCACGCTTTGCCGTCCAGCGTTATCTGCGATTGGGATTGCCCTATCTGGCCACGATTGCCTTAGCGCTGGCCGCCAGCGCGTATGCCCGTGGCTGGCTGCCGCTGGAAGTCGTTGGTGCGCCCCCCACGATACAACAGATACTGGCCCATGTGCTGCTCTTGCAAGACATTTTGGGCTACGAATCGCTTTCGACCGGACTGTGGTTTGTGTGCATCAGTTTTCAGCTCAGCATGGTGTATGTGGCAATGCTATGGCTCCGGGATTGTACGAAAGCGGCGGCCGAGCCTGTCGTTGGGATGGCCGGGAGTGGAGCCGAGTCTCCACCCTGGCGAAGCCCAGCATTATCAAGGCGAAGTCCCGGAGCAGAATTCCTTGGCTGGGGATTGGCGGCCGCGTCATTGTTCTATTTCAATCTCAACGAAGCCTGGGATGTGTGGTTTCTATATTTCTTTGGCCACTTCTATCTTGGCGTGGTCGTGCATCAGGCTCTTTCGCAGCCGCGCAAGCAGTGGCTGTTCTGGCTCTATGTGCTGATGTTCGTGGCCTCGATGGTTTTTTTCTGGCGAGTTCCGGCCAACCACGCTCTCCTGAGTTCCAGGGAGGAACGGCTGCTGGCCTCACTCATCACGGGCGGCATCCTCTTTGCCGGCGGTCGCCTGGGTTTTATGTCCGTCTGGCCCCGCAGCCGGGTGATTAACTATCTCGGCCGCACATCGTACAGTTTGTTCCTGGTCCACTTTCCCGTGCTGATGGTCGTGGCAACCTTCTGGACCCGGCATGACTGGCACTCCCCCTGGCAGGCCATGGTCGGGTTGACCGTGGCATTCATCTTGAGCCTGGTCGTTTCAGACCTGTTCTATCGGGCCATAGAAAAACCGTCGGACCGCCTCAGCCGCCGTTTTTCGTAGCAGGTAGGGTACGAGCAGCGTACCAGTTGCTGGACAACGATCAGCCACATACCTGCCGAAACATCTCAGGAAGCTGACAGCGGAACCTGATCCATGAATTGGTATGCTGCGCATACCCTACTTTTTTTGTCCGGCCCGAAGGATTCCACCCCATCGGTTACATTTATACTCAGGGGGGATTGGCCAGCCACGCAGGGAGGTCGCGATGGGGGTACACGCAGCCTTTGACGAACGCTGGCACAGGCGTGTTCTGGCCGGCGACGGCCCGGCCGTAGCCCAGTTGCCGGAGATCGCCCTGGCCCC
This sequence comes from Planctomycetota bacterium, assembly GCA_021413705.1. Classification (GTDB taxonomy): domain Bacteria; phylum Planctomycetota; class Planctomycetia; order Pirellulales; family UBA7805; genus JAIOPX01. The sequence goes on from JAIOPX010000281.1 coordinate 12,544, forward strand.
GCTCTATCGCTTTTGCTTCTATCGCGTCGATCGCAACCGGCATCTCTGCGAAGAGGTGGTCCAGCAGACGTTGCTGACGGCCATCGAGCGAATCGAACAATACGAGCCGTCGCGCAGCGGCAACGAAATCTTCGGCTGGCTGACTGGCCTGGCCCGCAATGAGATCCAGCGCGTCATGACCCTGCGCGAACGGACCACCAGCCTCAACGAGATGTGGCTCAACATGGACCGCGATCTGGTCGAGGTCTTCGGCCGGATCGATGCCACCACATTGGGAACCGATGTGCTGGAACGCGATGAGACGCGGCAAATGGTCAATGCCGCCATGTCGCAGTTGCCCACAAGCTACCGCGAGGCATTGGAAGCCAAGTACGTCAACGGCGACACCGTCCGCGATATGGCCACGCGTTGGGCGACAAGCGAAAAGGCTGTTGAATCCAGATTGACCCGTGCCCGTGAAGCATTCCGCGAAACCTTTTTGGCCCTGACGAGGAATTTGGATGTCGAGGCGATGCTGTAAATGAATCTTTAAGCGTTTGAACCACGGAGGCACGGAGACACAGAGACGCAAAAGGAGGAAGCAACCCGATTACTTTCTCCGTGCCTCTGCGCCTCCGTGGTAAATTTTCTCGCAAGGTGCTGCCATGACGCAACAATCGTCCGAAAACAATCGTGAGATCGCCGATCGCAATATCGAGCGGCTGCTGGGGGAGGCGTATCGGCCGGAAGAGCCCGATGCGTCTTTTGTTGCAAAAGTGCAGGAGTCGCTGCAGTCCGCGGCGATGCGGCGACGTAATTCCGCCGGCGCGACTTCGGTTGATGTGCCACCGCTGTCTGGCCAATGGCCGCCGCTGATGACACAGTATGTCGGCTGGGGTGTGGCGGCGGCGCTGTTGATTGGGCTGTTCTATGCACTGAGCGGCACATCGGCGCAGCGGCCGATGAGTAAGCCGGGTGTCTTGGAGGACGGGTCGGGGCAGCCCGTCATCCAGGATCGCGTCATCCAGGATCGCGTGAGCCGTGGACCGGCCATTCCGATGCCCACTCTGGATGCGAGACTCGGCAGCCGCTGGCTTTCGGCACTGAAGCGCCCCGCACCGCCCACGGCGGCTGTCACTCATGCGGGGCAGACCGTGAAGACCGGTCCGCGCGAGCGGCGGCGTGTTGCCCTGCCCGATGGCTCGGTCGTCTGCCTCAATGAGAACACCACACTGCGGACTTTGGCTGATCGCCGCGTGGCGCTCGACGCGGGTGAGATCTATCTGGATGTTGCGCCGCGGACGCCGGGCGCACCCGTCGCGACCAAGACCACTACGCCTAAGCCCGAAGGAACGTTTGTCGTCGAAACTCCGGCGCGGCGGCTAACCGCCCTGGGCACCAAGTTTTCCGTCACCGTCGCCGACAAGCAAACCGACGTGGCCGTCGTGCAGGGGCGCGTCAGGGCAGACAAGGTTGCCGAGCCGCTCAGCGCCGGCCAGCGCGCCAGCCTGAAGGACGTGGGCGACGATCCGGCCGAGATTCAGTCCGCGCCCCGGCTGGCCGAGTTACTCTACTGGACGCGCGACTTAATGGCGGCTGCCGAGCCCGTGTTGGTGCCGGCGAGCAGCTATGCCGGCGGGGCGGTGACCGTCAAATCGAGCACCGGCGCGGAGGAGCCGCTCAGTCTGCGCCGCTACCATGTGGACGTACATATCGAAGACGGTTTCGCCCGGACCACGATCGACCAGACCTATTTCAACCATCTCACGCGGCGCGAGGAAGGAACATTTCATTTCCCGCTGCCCCCCGACGCCTCGATCTCGCGGCTGGCGATGTATGTAAACGGCAAACTGATGGAAGGGGGCATGGTCGAGCGGGACCACGGCCGCAACGTATTTGAATCGATCAAATACCGGATGCAGGATCCGGCCCTGCTGGAATGGATCGACGGCACGACGTTCAAGATGCGCGTGTTTCCGCTGGAGCCGCGCGAAGAAAAGCGAATCATTCTGAGTTACACGCAGCCGATCGAAACTCTCGGCGGTCAGGGGCGATTTCGCTTCCCCATCGGGCACAGCCTGGGCGAGGTGGGAAAGTTCAGCGTCCATGTACTGGTCCGCGGTGGTGCGGAGAGCGTTTGGAATTGCGCCACGCATCCGCTCACGGCGAAGCGAGACGGGGCCGATTTGATGCTCGACTATGCGTCAGTCCCGGGTGCCACTGCTGGCTTGCCCAGCAGTGCCTCCCTTATGCCAGCTAATAGCGATCAAGTCACTAATAAAGATGATACAACGGTTCGTGAGCATAAGAACCGATTGCCCACCCACCTCGAAGGCGATCTGGAACTCACATTGACCGAGCGCAGCCCCGCGGCATCCGCAGCCCCGCGATTCTCTTCGTATACCCACGAAGGTTATCGCTACCTGATGCTCCGCACCACGCCAGAGTTGACGGGCGGCCTGCACCCCGAGCGGCGCGACTGGATCTTCGTCGTCGAATCGTCCGCCGACCGTTCGCCATTGCTGGCCAGGGCACAAATCGAAATCGTCCGCGGCATCCTCAGCGCCGCCGGGCATGACGACACGTTTGCGATTGTCGCGGCTGGCACACGGCCTACACTCCTCACCTCCCCTCCCTTTCAGTCATCCCACTCAATCTCCCCTCCCTTCCAGGGAGGGGCCGGGGGAGGGTCCACAGCTACCACAACGCGAAATGATAACGCCGGCGAATCACCCTCCCCCAACCCCTCCCTAACAGGGAGGGGAGTAGGGAGGGGGGCAGTGAGCGGAGTAGTGACGGGCGTAGCGAAGGGAGCAGAGGCAGAGAGCGGAGCAGCGTGGGGAGTATTGAACACACCCGCCAACATCGCCGCGGCCTGCGATCAACTCGGCCAGGTTCACCTCATCGGCGCTCTCGATCTCGAAGCGGCGCTGGCGTCAGCTGGCGACGTGGCCAAGAACGTGCCAGCTCCCGTGATCGTCCATATCGGGAGTGGCGTGCCCGCGCTCGGCGAGCGATCGGATACGAAGTTGGCTGCCAAGCTTCCTTCGACCGCTCAGTATGTCGGCATCGCGGTGGGGCGATCGTTCAATCGCAACCTGATGAAAATCGCCGCCGCTGGGCATCGGGGCTACTTCACACAGATCAATCCGAACGAACCGCTGGCGTGGCGGGCCACCGATCTGGTGACCACGCTCAACTCGCCGAGATTGCTAGAAGTAAAAGTGACTTCTACTCCCCTCCCTTCCAGCCAACCCACACAATCTCCCCTCCCTTCCAACCAGCCTACACAATCTCCCCTCCCTTCCAGGGAGGGGCCGGGGGAGGGTTCTTGGCTCACCACGACTGACGCTCTCACACGCGGCGAAACCCTCTTCGCCCTGACGCGCCTGCCCGCAAATCAACCGCTGCCGAAATCCGTCACACTCACCGGCCAACTCGACGGCAAAACCTGGACGCGCGAAATACCCGTCCAGGCCGTGGCCGATGGCGCCGGCTACCTTCCGCGTCAATGGGCGCGTCTGGAAATCGACCGCCTCCTGGCCGCCGACGGCGCGAAGCACCGCGAGGAAATCGTCAAGCTGAGCAAGGCCATGTACGTCATGAGCCCGTTCACTTCGCTGCTGGTGTTGGAAAACGATGAGATGTACGCGCAGTACAAAGTCGATCGCGGCCGGAAGGATCATTGGGCCATGTATCCTGCGCCGACGGAGATCCCGGTGGTGAAGGACCTTGGCTTGCGCGAGGCATTGGAGCGAGCCAAAACTGAAGAGTCACTGCGGACCGAAACAAAAAACAACGATCTGGCCGAGTTATCGACCAAGTCCCTTCGCTCTGTAGATGAATTGTGCAGGACAATTGTCATGCAAAACGCCGATGGCGGTTGGCATAACACTGGCGCAACATTGTCGCGGGTCGAGCGAATCCAACTGCAGGAGAAGCTTGCCGTCCTGGTCGATGAGTTCAACACTTTCCGTGAAGAGAGGCGGTACGCGGAAGCCGAAGTCAAAGCCAAACAAGCCATTGAAATGGCTCCGGACGAGGCTGTGTCGCGACAAATGTGGCGCGAGGTGCGTTTTTGGCGCAACGTAAGGAACAACCGCGATTTGTCGGAACACCAGGACGACGCCAACATTGCATCCTGGTTGGACGCGGAAAAGGCCGGTATGTCAATGGAAGGCATTCCTCCGCAGCAATTCGAGGATCTCCGCGATTGGGCGACTCTGACAGATCGCCGCCGCAAATATGGCACCACGACTGGGGGCATAGTCTTTGGGCCGAGATATGTTGTGCCAGTGATCGATGACAGTGGCAGCATGTCGGTCAGGGAGAACACCAACATGCAAAACTGGAGTTCGGGCGACCCCGATGACGTATTGGCTTTTACGACACGCCATTCGGATATTGATCCGGCCGTATATCGTGCCCTCATCAGCCGGCGAAGTGAGGATGGCGCCTCGATTGGTGACGTATTCGACCATCAGATTAGAAATACCATTCGCCCACAAACTTGGGATCCGGCATCACCCCGAGATACAGACCTCTACTGGAAAGGGCATATCGATGTACCTTCGGTGTCGCAAGATGGCCACGGGCGCGGTTATTTCGAATTGATTGAGGGCCAATCGATGAGGGGGGCTACCTTACCGAGTCCGCATTATCTGAGCGATGACGACCTGTACTTTACGCCGGAACGGGGATTGTGGGTTAACTCGCCGTACGATTCAAACGGCAACGGAGTGGCTGATGATCAGGTCAACATGACGTTTTGGAACAGTCAGGTAATTGGATTTCGCCGAGGGCAGACCTCGTTGGGCGTTCCCGATTATTGGGTCTGCTCCCCACGTTTCGAATCGAAAACTCACAATCTGGAAATCGACCTTACTCCCCATGAAACGCAGACGGGCAGGCTCATGCTGGAGACCGGTATCCATTCCGGTGCCGGGTTGGTGGGCAATCTGGTTATCGATGAACAGAATTTCCATCTTGCCGGTAACACGTTTGTATCCGATGCAAGCCTCCGAGTACGAATCGAGGGTGCAAGTCAATCGCTTTCTGCCGACTTGTCAGGACTCACACTAAGGTCAGGGTCCTACGATCAACTCGCTCTGCCCCAAGGATCCAATTACATCGAACTGTACACACCAGCGTTGCAGCGGAGGTCGATGCCCGAACTCTTTAACACTGTCGCAATTCGTGAACTGGAATCAACGACAGGGAATGGTGTGTTTCTTGTTACGCAGCGCAAAAGAGGATTCCAGAACTCGTCATTTTCTCTCACCGACCTGACAGCCTACGTCCCCGGCATGGTTACCAACGGACTCGACATCCAGACGGTGCTGGAAGCCGAAGGCAACCAGGCTTTGCCGAAGGCCGGCAGCATCGATCCCAAAGCGGCCGATCTGATTGCCAAAGCCCGTGCGGCAGGGTGGCGCTCCGTTGAACTTGGCGAGGGGAACCACAAGTGTACTATCCGCTTCGACGGCACCGGCCGGTTTCAATACGAACGGGCGACCGTTGATGGACTCAAGGAAACAGTCATCTGCGACGGAGCTAATCTGTGGCACGTCTATCCGGAGTTGGGCTTGGCCGCGCAGCGGAAGTTCAGCCGGGTGTATCGCGGGGCGCTCTGCCGGATGCTGCCGTGGCTGTTGCCGCCGGTTGAGGATCTGGCCATGGGGGCCGACATCACGGCGATTGACGAGCGGACAGTGGCGATCAGTGCCAGGCGAGCGGAAGGCCGACCATCGCTGCGCGACGGTGCCCGCCCCCCGTTGTCCCCGCGCGAAGAAACAGGGAGCCTACGCCCCCCGCTCGCCACGGCAGGCAAGCCGGTTCGCCACCTGCAACTGCGACTTGTGTTTGGACCTGGCGGACAGATTGAACAACAACAGCTTGTCGAGATGCCGTCGGGCAAGATTTGGATGAGCGTGCGATTTGCGGTGGATGGGGCGATCTCCGTGGTTGATGGGCAGGACAAGCAGGTGGCGCGGCGCGTGATGAAGTTAGTGTTGGCCGGTGCGCCCGATCTTTCACTGCCCGCGGCACTCGCCGCGGCCAGTGGCACACGGGGGGAAGGAGCAAGGGCGGGATTGAGCGGGTCCGGCTTAGTTGTGGTGCCGCTGCCGCTTCGGACACAGGACGAACTGCTGCGGAAGGCGGGCTTGAAGGCCGATAGCGATCCGACTGCGTGGGACGACATGACGGCGATTGCCGTTGCCGCGGTGGCCGATGGCGCCACCGCGCGCAAGATCATCCAAAAACGGTTCTTCGCCCGGGGGGATTATCGGCTGGGGTTCTATACGCTGCTGCTGAAGCACGAAGGGGCCATCAACTTTGCCGGCGAGCCGGGTGGCAAAGACGAAAAGACGGTGCTGCATCCGCTGGCGGTTCATCCGCTGTCGCCGCTGGCACGCTACATTGCCGATCGCATCGGCGGCGACGCCACGACGCGACCGGCTACGGCTGCTCCGTCGCTCGGCGAAGGTTTTTTGGCGGAACTCGATCAATATGGTTCGCTGGTGGCGCCGCTGACGCGTTATGGCAAGCTCAACGCAAATGAGCAGCAAACCCAGCTCGACATTCTGCGGCGGACTTCAACCGAGTTCGTACGCAAAGCCCGCTCACAGCGTCTGGCTCTGCACATCGGACTGCTGGCCGAGAGAAATCTCAGGCACCGTGATGTACACCTCGCGCTGGTCGATTTCTGGGACCGGATGGGCAAGCAGTCGGGTGCTGGCCTCGCTGCTCAATATGAAAAAGCCCGCCAACTCCATCGCGCCGGCAATGTTACCTTGGCCAAGGATGAATTCCTGACATACCATGCGGCGGCCCTCAAAGCAGGATTCTTACCGCCGATCGATCGAGAGTTTTACGACGCAGTGCGACGTACTTTCCGATCGGACTATCCAGGTTCGCCAACTTATTCGATTTCCAACGAGCGTTGGTCGGCCTTGATCACAGAAACGGCCGACACGCTCCGCAAACGGAATGGGGCCGCTGCCCTGCTCCCCCTGGCATGGCAGTGCCATATGCTGGGTGACGTGCCGCAGGCTGACTCGCTTGTGGCAAAATCGCTCGAAGCCAAGGAAGATAAGCCACAGCAACGACAGGCCACGCAGTTGCTGGCGGCCGACTATTACTATCGCACCAAGCAACTCGATAAGTCGGACGCACTGGTAATGAAAGTGCTGACGGCCGGGCGATCGTTCGCCACCGAAGCCACGCGGCGTGAGCATGAGGCTCTCGAAATCGTGTATGCCGACGTTCCCGAGAAGATCGACTTGGAACAACTGCGAGCGAACTTTGGCGCATTGATGACCCGTTACCAGAAACTGGCCGAAGCCACGGCCCTGCCCGGCCAGGAACCGTCGCAGGAGTTAGTCGGCGCGATCGTGGCCGCCGCCGACCGCTGGCGCAGCCTCGACGACACGCCTGACGCAGCCTGCCAATCGGCAGCCAGACTTTTACGAACGCTGGGCGCGCGCGACGCCGCCTGGCAATACCTGACCACTCCGCTGGCCGGTAAAGCCCACGAATCCGCACCCTGGGTAGCGATCGCGGGACAACTGAGGAGCGACGGTGAAGTCGATCTGGCCGCAGCAAGTTTTCGCGCCGCCTGGCAAAGCGAGCCGACCAATCCTGAGATCCTGTTGTCGCACGCCACCCTACTGCGCGACCACGGCCGTCCCGAGGCCGCCAAGGCTCTCTACCGCCAGATCGCCACCGGCGCTTGGCAGCAGCCTCGGTTCAACTCCGTCCAGCAGCAGGCGCAGCGGGAGTTGGAGAGACTGTCGTCAAAGGAGTAGCAAAATACGGTCCCGAAGGGACCATTGATAGTAGCCCGGCGATTTATCGCCGGGAAACGCAATAACAATTTCCTCTTGCGTCCCGAAGGGACGGCCGAACCGTGTGCAATATCTGATATTGCGATGTGCGTTCAATCGTCCCTCCGGGACGTACGCCATTCATGTGGGTGTAAACCCGGCAGTAAACTGCCGGGCTATTATCGGCTGTCCCTTCGGGACAAAAGATCTTGATTGCAAACCGTCCCATCACTTTTCAAGTCTTGCCGCCGCCGCTCGATCGATCAGCCATGTGAGGCGGCCATCGACTGGGCGCACGATCTGGCTTGGCAGATGTGATGGCTCGTAAGGGCCTTCGAGCACATCTCGTAGTGTGTCGGCCTTCGATGCGCCACTGAGCAGGAACAGCACCTGCCGACCGTGACACAACACCGGTGGAGTGAGCGTTAGACGATAGGTCTGAAACTTTTCCACCCAGGGGGCGACGACGAGATGACGTTGCTCGTGGACTGCCTCCGTGCCCGGAAAGAGCGACGCGGTGTGGCCGTCGGGTCCCATGCCCAGCAGGATGAGGTCGAAGCGGGGGAAGGGGGAAGGAGTACTCAGTACTGAGTACTCAGTACTGAGTACTGGCTTCTGTCCTTCTCCCGGCGCCTCACTGCAAGAGAGGGGAGTATTGAAGACTTGCAACAGTATTTTCTCATACTCCGCAGCCGCGTCGGCCGGATCAGCAGCGTCGGTCGGCATAGGGTACACCTGCCGTGCCGGGATCGGAACGTGATCCAGCAGCGCCTCACGGGCCATTCGGAAATTGCTCTGCGGATCATCGTGCGGCACATAGCGCTCGTCGCCAAAGAAGACGTGCGTTTGCGACCAGGGTACGCTCAGCGCATCGCTCGTCTTGCCGGGCGCCGAAGCCAGATGACGTGTGGCCAGTTCGCGATACAGCCCCTCCGGCGTGCTTCCGCCAGAGAGCGCGACCATGAACCGTCCCCGGGCAGCCACCGCCTCTTGGGCAGCCGTCGCAAAACGCCGCGCCCCTTCGTCCCACACGGCTGCCGTATCGGCGACCACGCAAATCTCAGGTTGATTGCTCATGTTGATGTTATTCCAAGGCGAGCCGGGGGCGTCAGCCCCTGGAGGTTTTTCAAGCCGATATCACGTATCGAGTTCAATTCGTTTCCATTTGCCCAACGCCTCCGCGGGCTGACGCCACGCGGCTCGCCTGGAATCGCATGGCAGATAGGAATGCCTGCCCACGCATTGTCACCCATATTACCGCAATTGGCGCTCCCTGCGCACTCGAAAAAACCTAGAATTGACAACCACGAATCCAGCACGGAGCTACAAACCATGGCAGTTGGCAGCGAATCGAAATCAAAACCGATAAAGCGAATCGTCATTCTCGGCGGCGGCTTTGGCGGCGTCTATACCGCCCAGCACCTGGGCAAGCTGCTCCGCGGACGTAGCGACGTCGAAATCTGCATTGTCAACGACGAGAACTATTTTGTCTTTCAACCGATGCTGGCCGAAGTGGTGTCGGGCAACATTGGCATCCTCGACACGGTCACACCCATCGGGCGAATCGCGCCCCAGGCCAATGTCTATGTCCGCTCGATCGAGCACATCGACCTGGCCGAGCAAACAGTCATCCTCTCGCCCGGATTGGCCAAGCACGCGGCGAAGCTCAAATACGATCACCTGGTCGTCGCCCTGGGGAATGTGACCGATTTTCACAAATCGCCGGGCTTGCACGCCCATGCGTTGCCGTTTAAGAATCTGGCCGATGCCCTGCGGCTGCGCGATCGGGCGATCCGGGTGTTGGGAGATGCGAGGATCGAGCCGGATGAAATGCGGCGGCGGGAAATGTTGACGTTCGTTATCGGTGGAGGCGGTTTTTCGGGGGTCGAAGTGGCGGCGGAACTCAACGACTTCATCCGCCGCACGGCGCATAAGTATTTCCACATCGACCCCTCCGAGCCACGGATCATTTTGGTCCATTCCCACGAGCGAATCCTCGATCGCGAAATGCCGGAGAGCCTGGCGCTCTATGCCCAGAAGGTGATGCGGAAGCAGGGCGTCGAGTTCATTTTCAATCGCCATGTGGTGTCGGCCACGCCAGGATTTACGCTGTTGGACGATGGGACGCGGATCGTCTCGCGCACACTGGTCTCCACGGTGCCGTCCTCGCCGAATCCGCTGGTCACGGACCTCGGCTTGAAGTCGGACCATGGCCGCTTAGTGACCGACGGGCAACTGCTGGTGGAAGGGTGCAGCAATGTTTGGTCACTGGGTGATTGTGCGGCCGTGCCGAAGTCGGGGGGAGGGGGCACCTGTCCTCCCACGGCGCAGTTTGCCGTGCGACAGGCTAAAACACTGGCGCACAACATTGTGGCGGCCATTGACGGCGGCAAACAGCAGACGTTCAAGTTTGCGGAGCTCGGCAAACTGGCCGCGCTGGGTCGCCGCCGCGCGGTGGGCCAGCTCTTTAACAAGATAAACATCCACGGCTTCACCGCCTGGGTTTTTTGGCGAGCGGTGTATTGGGCCAAGCTGCCGGGTTTGGATCGCAAACTTCGGGTGGCGGGCTCCTGGCTGCTGGAGTTCATGCTGCCGCCAGATCTGGTGCAGACCGGCGTCGATCGCCGCCGCGGATTGACGGAGGAGTTCCACGAGGCGGGAGGATGCGTCTTCAAGCAAGGAGATTTTGGCAATCGCTGTTATATCATCGCGACCGGAAAGGCGGAAATCGTTCATCACGATGCCGATGGCGAGGAGCGTGTCGTCGCCCAACTGGGACCGACCGATTGCTTCGGCGCCTCGGAGGTGCTCCAGGACACAGCTTATCCTGCCAGTGTCCGCTGTATCGAGGCGACGAAGCTGCTGGTGGTGCCGAAGGAAGATTTCTTGAAGTTCGCCGAAGCCTTGCCCAGCTTGGCCGATCGCTTCAACGCGATCAACCAAAAAATGGAAGCCGCCGCAGCGGAATATAGTGCCAATAGTGCCACTGCTTGAAAGACGCGCGCGAAGCATTGCGACAAATCACCACGGTCCCATCGCGTCTTTCAAGCAGTGCGGTTCAGGTGGGCCCGGAAGCACTGCTTGGCGGTCGCATTATGTGGGCAGGTTTCCGAGGACGTTACGTGGCGTCCTTCAAGCAGTGGCACTTGAAAATCTGAAGTCTTACGACTTCAGCTACGAATACGATCCGCCGCGAAGCCAGGTTCCCACGATCGTAGTCGCGCGCTGCAGAACGTTGTCGCTGACGTGTTCTTCCGCATCGGTGGCCATCAGATAGCTGCGCAGGCTGGCCAGCAGTTGCCGGGCATGAACATGCAACTCGCGATGCCGCCGGTCGCGCTGACGCTTCGGACGAATCGCCACGCGGACGCGGGTTCGCAGTTGGTCGGCCGAGCGCAAGCCTCCGCCGTGTTCCACATGAACCTGTTCCTCGGAGAAGGTCAGCTCCAGCAGGTAGGCGACGGGCCTGTCGGTGGTCCGCCGCAAGAGCGAGAGTTTTTCCGCTTTGACGCGCAACAATACCCGATTGCCCTCCACCCCTTCAATGGCGGCGTGATGATCGGCGACGAACCCGCGCAGTTTTTCAATCGACACATTCAGTGGCACGGGCATCATCAGATCGCGCTCGAGCAACAGGTCGGTTTTGCCGGACCCATGCCACCACGACCACCAGTGGGAATGTCTCAGCGGGGCCAGCGGGGCTTCATCGCCGACACCGCTGCCAAGCTGAACGACAGCGTTGCGTCCGCCGTCTTTGGCCATCAGCAACCCGCGGTCGGCCCGGCGCAGCATGGTTGCGTCCGTGTCGCCCGGCTGGATCTCGGTGACACCGAAGCTGGCCGTGATCGCGTTGCCATCCATCGCCGGCATGGGGAGTTCGACCAGCGAGCGGCGAATCTGCTCGGCGCGTCCCGAGGCCGTCGCATTGTCGCAATCGGCGCATAGCACGACGAACTCCTCGCCGCCATAACGGGCCACGAGATCGCCAGGGCGGCACATCTGCTTAAGCAATTGAGCGAAGGTGCGAATCACCTCATCGCCGGCCTGGTGGCCAAAATTGTCGTTGATCTGCTTGAAATGGTCGATGTCGCACATGATCAGGCTGCACGGCAACCCGCGTTCCAGATGCGTTTCCACGAACAGCTTGTGCGCCCGATCGAATTCGGCCCGATTGGCCACCTGCGTCAGCGGGTCGCGGGTGGCTCGCTCGTGAAGGTTTTGGCAACGCTCCTCGAGCGAGGTCTCGGGGGAGGCGTCGTGGATCAGCACGTTGGCGCCATACGTGACACCGTTGCTGCCGATCACAGGCGCAACATGAATGTCGCAAGAAACCGGGCGTTGGTGGCGGTCGGTGATCCGCACGCGGCGAATCGATTGCACGCCGCTGTGGACGACGAACGCCACCGGGCAGTCCGCATCCGAGATGGCCTTGCCCTGGGGGTCGCACATGCCGACCAATGCCGGCGACCAATGCTGCTGGCAAACGCTGGCCGGCGCCAGGCCGGTGAGGCGTTCGGCGCCGTGGTTCCAGAGTTGAATCTGCATGTTGCTGTCCACAAACACAACGCCGTCGCGCATGTTGTCGATCAGCTTTTGTTGAAAAAGCTGTTCCGCGGTGGTCTCCTCGACCGCCGTGTGCTGGTGGCCCCAGTGCCACAACTCGTCGACCTGCTGGGCATCCAATTCGGTCAGCCAGCGTCGTGCCAGCCGTTCTCCTTCGGGAGCCAGATCCCCTTCGTGCAACATGGCAAAGTGTTGCACCAGCGTGGGGTCGAACTGCGTGCCCGCATATTGATAGAGTTCGCGCAGAGCCCGTTCGCGCGGCAAGGCGCGGCGGTAGACATGGTCGGTCGTCATCGAATCGAAGGCATCGACGATGGCCACCATCCGTGCGCCCAGTGGCAGTTCTTCTCCTTCTCGATCGAAATCCGCCCGCCGCCCGGCATACCAGGCCGGCGTGTAGCGCACGATGTCCAACACGGTGTGCGAGGCGCAGCAATTTCGCAAGATCTCCAGGCCCATGTTGCGGTGGCGATTCATGGTCACCGACTCGCTGGCCGACAACTTGCCCGGCTTGAGCACGACGATGTCCGGCACGCCGACCTTGCCGATATCGTGCAGCAGCGCGGCCACTTCGAGTTGATCGAGCGCCTCCTCCGGCAACCCCAGCGCCATACCCCAGCGAGAGCAACCCAGGGCCACCCGCAGCGAGTGGCTGGCGGTGGGCGGATGCTTGCAGCGCAGCGCCGCGAACAGGGCCGTGGCGATGCCGAGCCGACCTTGAACGAGGCGGTTCTCGTGAACATCGTAGGCCGGCGCCCCGATGCAGCCAGCGGCTTCGTCCAACTGGGTGAGGATCGACGCCAATCGGTCATCTACCGGTGGAGTCAAGAGTGCCGTGACGGGGAGCAAGGGTTCGCCGGCCATAGGAGTTAGGGTGCGCGAAAGGGCGATGGTTACGATGAGGCGGAGGCGCGAAAATGTCGCAAACAAGAGTACGTCATGGGAGGCCCGCCAGCAATTTCTCGCATTGATAGCGAGGGGGATAACGCACTCTGGAATCGCTCGGCGGTACTTTGGAGCGACTGTGAGGAAAGTAGGGATTGTGACGGAGAATGGATGCCACTGCTCACAGTACACGGTGCCACTGCTTGAAAGTCGCTCGTGTCAGTCCATTGGCCCCAGTTAGTCTGATGCGACTGCCAAGCAGTGCTGTGCAGGTCCAAGCCAGCTTCGGCAGCACTGCTTGAAAGCCGCCAATCCAGCCGGTTTTCTCACTCGCTACGAACCGTGGCGTCTATCCAGCAGTGGCACTTGGTGGTGGCACCAGCACTCGGCATTGGCACTCTGAGCAGGGGGACCGTTCCTATCTGGAGTTGGAGGGGGCAAAATGCCGAATCGGTTTACTGCCGACGGCGTAGCGCTGTTTTGTATCGGGCGCGACCAACCCTGGTCGCTGCCTGGCGCTCCCCGCGGTCCCCGCAAGGATGCGGTTTGATTGCTGCCGATGGATTGGCATGATGCGCTGCTTGCAGCCCATTTCGCTCCTCTCTTGGCCGTGGCCACAGCCGCTGCGCGGATAGTTCCCGCACCCTCCCGTCCGGCCCAGGCGACAGGCACAATGTTTCGACGCACAGGTCACACCGATGACCGCCGGCGCCGCGTGTTGACCGAAGAAGTGGTCAGCGGCGCTGCCGTCCGCTCGGCAACTTCCCCGCGCTCCACCACGCCAGGCGAGGCCTCGGTGGGTACGTATGCAGACGCCGCCCGGCTGGAAAACCATCGCCGCGTCAGCGATTTCGTTCCTCGCCGTCTTGCGGTGGTCGCTTTGCTGACGGC
>JAIOPX010000043.1 GCA_021413705.1 Planctomycetota bacterium
CACCGACGGCGCAGCCATCGACACGCCAATCACACTTCCCAACACCAACGAATCCCGCACCTACGACCTGGACGGGCTTGGCAACTGGCGGCGGACGACATTTACTCCTGTTGGCGGCAGCGAGTCGAAAGAAGTCCGCCAGCACAACGCGCTCAACCAAATTACGAGCATCAAGGAAGGGTCAGACCCGAAGGTGCCGTTCACTTACGATCTCAACGGCAACCTGACGAACGACGGAACACGAACCTACGAGTGGGACGCGCTCAACCGGCTCAAGAAGGTCTACAAGACTCCTTCAAGCGCGGTCCTGATCGCCGAGTATACCTACGATGCGCTGGGCCGGCGAATCCGCAAGACGGTCAGCAACGGCGGTCTCGGCGGAAGCATTCCCAATGAGACAACCGACTACGTCTACCACAGCGGAATTGCCCAATGTTGCGAGGAGCGGCAAGAGATCGCGACCGTCGATACCCCGACCAAGCAATACGTCTGGGGAATCTACATCGACGAGCTGATCCAGCAGAAGAACCTGGTGGCGCTCAACAACTTCTCGGCGGCTGTTGAGTTATACCCCCTACAAGACACTCTCTACCGCACCACCGCGCTGGCCGACTCCGCCGGCGCGATCCGGGAAGCATACGACTGCGATGCCTACGGAAACACGCTCATCTTCCGCAAGAGCGGAAGTCCACCAAGCGTAATTAGCTGGGCGGATGGTGATACGCAGATTGTTCTCCCGACGAGTGACTATATCTATACGGGGAGACAATATGACGCAGAATCGGAGGTTTATTTCTACCGTGCCAGATTCCATTCCCAACACTTTGGAAGGTTCATTAGTCGCGATTTAATTGATTCAGTGGCCGAACTTTATACCTTCGTTCGCAACAATCCAGTCGTTTTCGTTGATCCAAGCGGATTGCAGCCTC
The DNA here is from genome assembly GCA_021413705.1 of Planctomycetota bacterium. Classification (GTDB taxonomy): domain Bacteria; phylum Planctomycetota; class Planctomycetia; order Pirellulales; family UBA7805; genus JAIOPX01. The sequence continues at coordinate 930 of JAIOPX010000043.1, forward strand.
CTCCCAATCAACCACCCTGTGGAACTGGATTCAAGAAATGGGATTATAGAGTTCCTCCAAATTACGGATATAGAGATTACCATGGACAGCAAGCATGTCGTCAGCCGCAAGACAATTGTATAGTGCTTCTGCGAAAACTTCAGGCGTTCATTACTGCAGGTGCGATTCGACGCATTGAATTGATAGCTGACGTTAACAAGTTAAGAACGACGAACCCTGTTGGCTATAACAACCACATCGATCAACTCAAGATGGTTAACCGACATATCATCAATTGCTGGGTACAAGTTAAACACCGATGCCCAAATCCACCTGAATCTCCCAATGAATATTCACTTCCATCCAAAGTCGCCTTACCACAACCGGCTCAAGCGCCACAAAACATCCCCGCCGTCATTCCTCATGTAGCCCCTCCCGCCCAGGCGCCGCAATTTGAATGGCCGTCTTGGGACGTAATTCTTGAGAGAATTTTGGGCGGCGTATTGGCTCCCGCATTTCGCAGCTTTGGACCACCCATTTTTTTCATTCCCGAGCATATGAAACCCCGCGACTTGCAGTCTGAAGGTTACCGGCCGGATATTGCATGATGTAGGCATCCTTTTTACCAGTCCCCAACTAAACAAGGTATCCGAATCAATATGGACGCGATCACAAAGAAATGGCGAGGTCCGCTTGATGACATTCATCGTAAAATTGAAATTGTAGCGATTTCTCCCTCAGCGATCTCTTCACCTTGGGCACGAGCCGCGGATGTCGAGAAGATATTGACACAGGATCCAAAGACATTCGGCCTAGCAGAATTTCAAATGGTCCTCATGGGAAAATTCGAAGAGTCTTTATTTTTCCTTCCGTATACGATGGATTTCATGTTATCTGATCGTTCAAACGGACCTGATCTGACTAATATTGTATTTGGGTTTCTGAAATCGTACGAGACAGAAATTCGCAATCACGACCTATGGCTAGACATTACCCAGGGCATGTCAACTATTTTCTTTCACTGGATAGACTCTTTTGCGGCGGAACGTGTCACAAATGCACAGCCTCCATTCGATGTGTGGGTTGAGGCTAGTGTATATGGCCACGCGGCAAGAGACGGATTTCTCAATGCTCTACTTGAGAATTCTATTATGTCATCAGATGAACGCCTTCTCGATGAGATATTGCGGGCATGGGCGGCCAGATCTTCACACAAAGCTTCGTCGGCTCATCTGTTAGATACTTTTCTACACGTACGGCGAGGATCGTATCTTCCATTGGAAGTTTATTCTTATTCTCCTTTGATTGAATACGCGACTAATCTGCAGCTCTGTCAACTGCATTGGAATATTGCGCGAGACTTGGTTGAATCACAGTGTCCAATTGAATACCAAGAAGCGATCGTCACTCATTTATTGGCTTAAATGCTAAGCAACTGCTCCTGAAGACTTCCGGCTCGCAGGGTATAAAGCGGAACGAAATAAACATGCTGGACAGGAGCCACTTTTAACAAGAAACTCCCATAGAAATATCTACGGCGAATAACCATGCAGACACTCAAGTGCGATAAAGCCCGCCCTGTGAGCGCAGACCGATAGGCCGAGGGGCATCCCAAATAGGTTAGGGGCACTCTGCGCTCAGACTGCGCGCAGAGGCAGAGGAAGAGTGAGAAAGTGTGAAGAGTAAAAGAGTGCGAAGGGATTCAGGAAGCATCGTTGGCAACCATTTTTAGAAAAACATGAAAGGAAACCACCATGGCAGAATTGGCACTTAAGATCGGGCGCGGGGCGGATTATGAAGAGGGGGACATTGTCGATGCGTTTAACCGGCTGCGGATTCGCCGCGTGCATGCGGAGATGATCTGCCATGTGCGGCATGCCGGGTTCACGCCCCAGGGGCTGCGGCCTGATGGGCTGGCCCGCGCAATGCACGAAATCTGCTTGCAGTATCGGTTCGAGCGCGTGTCGCGAAACGAAATCGAGCGGGTGGAGATCGCCAGCGGGGAGCGAAAGCAATTCTCTTCGCTCCACTGGGTGAGCGAGGGATGGCTTCGGCGGCAGGGGATCGAACGAGATCAACTGCCGCGGCGATACAACGATCGGCTCCGCCGTTATGAGCGGCTCTATGCGGCCCATCCCAACGCGGAAGGGGAATATATCGAGGTCGAGGAGTATCTTGCCCACCAATTGCGGCACAAGCAGCACGCCATCTTCGGCCGCCGCGGAGCGGAAGTGTGGTACGGAGGTCGCGAGGATGTGAGTGACGCCAAGCTCGACCTGGTGTGGCAGGAGATCGAAACTCGGACGCCACTGCGGGAGATCGACTTTAGGCAATGGCCGGCCGGCGGGCAGGATCTGCGGTCGTTCCTGTTTGTCGCGGTCGACGAGTTCGACGACGAAACGCTCCGCGAGTGGGTGACGCCGCTGTATGCCCCACTGCTCCAGACAATGGCTGAAGACGACGACAGCGCGGTTGGGGTTGTGGGCAAGCAACGGCGGATTGTGCAGAAGCGCCGCTACCGAGTGCCGTTCCGTACCGACCTGGGTCTGTCCGCCCGGCGGCTGGCGGAGATCGACGATCCTGCGACAAGCGTCGATCTGCGCGACGAGCGGGTTTATGTGTGGAGCGATTTCGTGGAGCTGAAGCTGGCGCCGGTGGATGCGGAGCCAGTGGCGGAGGATTTCAGCGGGGAAGAGGCATCGGCACAAGAGGAGGCGCTGCTGGTGTAGGGCAATGTAGCAGGCAGCCGAGAGGACCGGTGGCTAGCGCCAAGCGGCTGATCGTGCGAGTGAAGCGTTTCAGTTAACCAGAAAAAACGGTGGCAAGCACCGTCCCGCTGAAGGTGCGCGCCGAAAGGGTAAACGCAGAATGCGAATCGCAATCGGAAGTACGCAAACACACTTAACTTAACTTAATTTAACTTAACCATCAACAACCATAACATGGAGATTGAACGACCATGGCCACGATTACTAAGACAATTGGCACCAACGCCCGCGACTACAGCACGATGACCCTCTGGGAAGCAGACCTGGATAGCGGAGGCATCTACTCTTCCGGCGATGCTGCGATCGGAGCATGTTACAACGATTCCGTGTTTAACGAGGATCTGCTCATTGATGGCGGAAGCACAGTTGGCCTGATAGCCATCACGCTGACGGCCGCCGGTGGCCAGCAGCACAACGGAACTGCCAGAACAGGAGCGCGAAACACTGTTGATCATACAGGGATGGACGTACTATCCACCGTGCCAACGACGGTGGAAAAATTAGAAGTGTATTTTGATGACGGTCCCTCGGCAACGGGACCGTTCATGGTGCAGATGCACATTGGAGCGCACCGTGCTCAGCAATTGATAGTGCATTCCGCCCCTGCGGGAAGTGGACTTGTTGGACTTGGCGTGGACAGCACGAATGCGCTGAATTGCATCGTCTACAACATGGTATCCGATTCCGCTGGTGGAATTATCCTGCAGTCCGGGTCTGGGAAAGTTATTAACTGCACCCTGTTTCGAATCAGGGGTGATTCGTCCGTTAAGGGAATCAGCGCGGGCTCAGGGCCGGTTTGTCGGAATTGCATTTGCGTGGATGTCGCGCCGCTATCTATGTCTGGAACACCCGAATGTTTCTATGGACCATCGGCCACGATGGATCACAATCTCTCTTCCGACGCCACGGCGTCGGGCACAGGGAGCATCGACAACACTCAAGCCGGGGCACTCTTTATCTCGACCGTCCAAGGAGGTGAAAGTCTTCTGCTAAGGAACAACGCCCCCTGCATCGGCAAAGGAGCCGACTTGGGAACCAGCCCAGCCGGCGTGAACGTGGACATCACCGGTTACGACCGAGACGCCACCGGCGTGACTTGGGACATCGGGGCCGACCAGCATCAGGACAATGCGAAGTTCCTGACCACCTGCATTTCAGGCGGTTGTCCCAGAGGTGCTCTGACGCAAGTGAGTAGTTCTGGTACTTGTGCCGCCCAAAGTTCCAACTCCGTCATCCTCAGCAGTGGCGCATTCACCTTCGGCCTCCCCCTGCTGTCGATCGACAGCCTCGGCGGCCTGGGCTGGGGTTTTGATCTCAATTACTTAAGCAGCAACGGGCTCGACGGCATGACCGGCCTGGGCTTCAACTTCCCGCAGAACTTGCGGCTAGAAGAGTTGCTCAGCGGCGACGTCGAACTGCTCTCCGGCGACAACGGCCAGGATCTGTTCATCGAAAACGCCGGCGACTATGTTCCCGCCGTCAATAACAACACCCAGGCCACGCTCACGCGGGCCGGCAGCGGCGCCAGCGATGAGTTTACACTCACCGCAAGTGACGGCACGGTGACCAAGTTCTTTGGCTTCGACGGCGCCCTCGACACGCCAGGGCGGATCAAGAGCATCACCGATCGCCACGGCAGCCAGCAAACCTACGTCTGGACGGTCACCAGCGGCATGGACCAACTGACCAGCGTCACCGATTCCTACGGCCGCACGGTCGAGTATCGCTACTACGGCTCGGGGGATGGCTATCGGCTGCGGGAGATCGAAGATTTTCTCGGGCGTAAGCTCAACTTTCAGTACGACGCCGGCGGGCGGCTGGTGGCGGTCGTTACGCCGTCGATCCTCCGGGGGGCGGGGGACAACACCTACCCTGGCGGCACGGCGTATGTCTTCGAGTATGACACAGAGAACGCGGACCCCAATCGCCAGAACGACCTGATCCGCATCTGGTATCCCAACCAGACCGCGCCCTATCTCAACACGGCCACGCGGACGGTGGACGTGGACGATGTCTACACCGAAGCCACGCCGCGCTACTTCGTGGAGTATGGCCAGGATGACAACGACCCGGGCACCTACGGCCGCGTGATCGAGGAAACGGTCGGCGACCCAGGCAATGTCGTCGGCGGCACGTATGAATATGCGTATGCCACGGCCGGGCTGCCGGACAACCTGGTCGATCCCAACGATCCGATTTCGCTGCGGTGCACGATGACCGATCGCAACGGGAACGTGACGATCTACGACTTCAACGCGGCCGAAATGCCGGTCCGCGTGGAAGTGCAGCGCAATCGAAGCAAGATCGACCTGCCGCCCGATGCGGCCGGCGGAGGTTTTGACAGCTTTATCACCTGGACGAAGTACAACGCCAACAACCAGCCGGTGCTGGTCATCCACCCGGAGGGAAACAGCGTCGAGTTTGCCTACGACGACGGGATGGTCGATCTGGGCTCGGGCGAGGTGCTCTACAACGGGCGGCTGGGCCTGCTGACGCGCGAGACGCGGAAGGTGGATAATCCGCTGAAACTGGAAAGCGTGGATGCCATCTCGGCCCGGCGCGATGCGCCCTCCAACGGCCAGTCGGAATTGACGCGGCGCTTCTTCTACGAGCCGATCTTCAATCAGCAGACGGCGGTCATCGAAGAGCGAGGGAATCCGATCGCCGCCGATTTTCAAGTCTGGGGCGCGGTGGCGTTGCTCGACGGTCTGAGCCCCAACGGCAGCTTCTATGAGAGTGGCACGCAGGGAGGCCAGCCGGCCTACGTCCATGCCGACGGGCGGTTCTGGCTCTGGTACAACGGGAGCACGGAGTGGCACATCTCGCGCGTCAAAGGAACCGACGGCAGCGGCCACTGGGAGAAGGCGACTTCGGCCAAAGGTTCGTACTCGGCCGAAGGAACGGCGAGTGGTTCGCTGGTCGTCAGCGCGGCCGATTACTTTGTGACCGGCAGCGGGTTCGAAGACGCGGACGGCACGATGCCCACCGGACAGTATTACGAGGACGGCACGCAGGGCGGCCAGCCGGCCTACCGCCGGGCCGACAGCGCCTGGTGGCTCTGGTACGACTCCGGCAACACGGAGTGGCACATCTCCAAGGTCAAAGGGACCAACGGCGACGCTTACTTTGACAACGGCTCGCCCACGATCACCGACGCCCCGTACTCCGCCGCCGGCGCGGACGGTGCCCGCACGCTGACGGTTTCGGCCAACGGCGGCAGCGCCTACTTCACGCCGCAAAACGGCGGCAGCGCTCCGACCGACGCCGATCGGAGCCGTTACGCCACGGTTACCTATCGCGACTACCAGAAGAACGAGTTGACCACGATCTCCGACGACGCGGAGTTGCAAGCGCTGCTCGGCTTGAGCGACACGCAGATCGAGGCGCTCATTGGCCACGTCGATGACCAGATGAAGGCCACCGACGGAACCGGCGGCCTGCCGGCCGGGTTCGAAGTGGATCTGGGCGATATCAACGGCGACGGCACGGGTGACGGCGACAGCTCGGGCCTGGAGGCCGCGCCTCACCTGGGCAACCTGGTCAAGGTGGTGCATCCGTTGGTCCGGTTGATCGGCTCGTCTGCCATCACCACACAGGAGCGCGAAGAAATCTTCACCGTCAACGCCAAGGGGCAGACGACGACGCATACCGATGCCGAAGGGAATCTCACGGTCTACGTTCGCTATCCGGAGAACGATCCGGAGGGGGACGGCAAGTTTGTCTCGACCACGCTCAGCGGCAAGCAGTATGGGCGGATGCGGGAGATTCATGCCGACGCCGACCCAGACGATGTGATGAGCCTGCTGGGAGAAGACGGCGACTTGGCGGACTTTGTCTCGGGCATCATCGCGCGGAGCAACACGCCGGGCGTTTATCAGGATCTTGTCACGCGCTATGAAGGGGACACGTTCGGGACGGGAAGCTGCACGAGTTGCGCCTACGACGCCCTGGGCAATCCGCTTTCCGAAACCGATCCGCGGGGTTTCACGCGGCACTATCAGCGGAACGAGATGGGGGAAGTGTTTCGCACGATCGGCCCGGCGCCGTATGAGTATCAGACCGAGACGTATTATGACGCCAATCGGAACGTGATCCGGGTGGATGCTCAGGACACGGCCGTCGATTTCGATTCGGAAGATCCGAGCGACGCCGACTATGCTCATTTTGTCCCCAGCGGCAGCGATGGCGTGGCCAACGTGCCCAGCCGCGGGAGAGTGGGTGGGTCGGTGCGGACGGGTTGGTTTACCAGCCTGACCGACTACGACCTGCTCGACAACCGGATCGAGGAGGACGTGGACGCCACCGGTTCGCATCCGGACAGTCTGGTGACGACGTATCAGTACGACGCCAACCAGAATGTGGTGCAGATCGTCCGGCCGGACGGCAACACGGTGAAGTTCAACTACGACGAACGGAATCTGCAGATTGCCACGCGGTCGGGAGACTCACCCGAGACACCGGCCGATACGGTGACCGTGTACGACGGCAACGGCAACGTGATCCAGGTGATCGGGCCGGCGGCGCGCGGCGCGACGGACAATCGGCAAACGGTCACGATCGACGACGCCTTTGGCTCGGCATCAACGCTGACGCACAACGGCGATTGGCTGGTAGAGAACACGTTGGACGGCTTTGACCGGACGATTTTTAGCACCGACGCGACCGGCAATGTGGTGGAGACGAGTTTCGACCCCAGCGGCCGGGCGATTGAAAACACGCGCCGTGGCCCGCTTGGCGCCGCAACGCCGACGGATCGCAAAGGGACGGGCAATGTCGAGCAGGGCATTTCGACGATGCGCTACGACGAGGCGGGGCGTCAATATGAGTCGCAGGAAGAGGTGTTCGTGGCGCTGGGAACCGTGGGCTCCGCGGAAATCACTCACGTTGGCGGAGGACTGGAAGCCAACTCGGTGGACGATGATCACACAGCCACTTACACGCTGACGGACGGGAGCGACGAGGGACTCGGCCCCGTGGCAGGCAGCTATGTGCTGAGCCGCACGGTTCACGACCGGGCCGGGCGGGTGGTCGAAGCGATCGCCGACAACGCAGTCGTGTCGCAGAGTGAGTACGACGGCGCCGGCCGGCGGATCATCGAGCGCGATCCGCTGGGCAACGAAGTGGATTACGATCACGACCCCAACGGCAATGTGATCCTGGTGACGCGTTATGAAGAGTGCACGATCGACACCCACGAGATTCCGACCGAAGTTTTTCAATCGGCGATGCGCTACGATTCGCTGAATCGGCTAGTGGCGCGGTTGGAAGCCAATCCGGCGGGAGAGGCGGCTTGACCGCCACTTGCTTTGCAATCAGTCGGCGGCCTCCCGGTTGACCCGCCACCTGGAGGCCCGTTGGCTGATGCCTGGAATTGACCCTCGACATTTTTCGGGGGTTTTTAGGCGTAAGTCTGTACGGGGCTTGAGTTCCGGGCTAATTGGATCTGGCAGAATACGCCATGGACGGCCCCTGAAAAGACATGTGGGAGAGGCGTTCTGCCCTTTTGGCGGCCGGGTGGCTATAATAGATGAGGTAGCGTCCGTCCGCCGCGGCCCTGGTCGGCCCGGTCCCACCTACGAACGCTGGCGGGTTGCCCAGAGCAACCAATACACCCTCTCAGGTCGAGGTTCCTATGTTCGGCATTGGTACGATGGAATTGGTGATTGTGGCTGGCATTGCCCTGTTGCTCTTCGGCAGTCGGTTGCCCCAGGTCATGCGCGGCATGGGCCAGGGGATCGGCGAGTTCAAGAAGGGGCTGAAGGAAATCGAGAGCGACGTCAATAAGGACAGTTGACCCAAGCCTGCCGATATACGACCATGCTGAATCCCATGCCTCGCCAAATTCAGATTTGGCGTCGGCGTGACGGGCATGATTCGTAGCGATCCATAAATCAACATCAGCACGCTGGCACAGAAGCGAGCGTGGCGCCTTTGTAATTCAGGAAGATCTTTCGAATGGGAATTCGCCCTCGCTCCAAACTTGTCATGCAACGCAAGCGACATCGCTGCCCCCACTGTGGCGTCCAGCTTCACCGCCAGCGGAAGCGCTGCAAGCGGTGTCATCGGACACAGTAGGAAACGCACGCAGTAGTAAGCAGCCGAACGGGATTTGCCCGTTGCTGAGGCTGCCCGCTGACAAGACTTCGGTTGTTGGCTCTGCCTGAACGCTCGCAAGCTCCTCTATTGCTGCGCAGGAGCATTCGGCGCCAAGAGCCGGAAAAGCTGCACGATGCTCTCTACTCCCATCTTCTCCAGGATGCGTGAGCGGTGCTTCATGGCCGTCTTGGGGCAAATGCTCAATAGGGTGGCGATCTGCTTGGCATTTTGACCCGCCAGCAACAGATCTTTAACCTCCCGCTCTCGCTCGGAGAGCTGAGCCAGGCGATCACTCATGCTGGCCTGCTCAAGACGTGCGCGTCGGCGGCGACCATCCTTATCGAGAGCCTGCACAATACACTCCTTCAGGACGGCCATGTGCATTGGCTTCTCCAGGAAATCGACCGCTCCTCTTTTGATCGCCGCCACAGCCTGAGACACTTCCGCCTGAGCGGTCACGAAAATCACAGGTAGAGCGATATGCTGCGAGGAGAGCCGATCCATCAGTGCCATGCCCCCCATGCCCGGCATGAGCATGTCCAGCACCAGGCACTGCGGACCTTCGGCCGATTCAGAAAATCGGTCGAGAAACTCTTCGGCGCAACCATACAATCGCGACGGCAAGGCAGCTAAAGTCAGCATCTGGCCAACAAGCGCGCGGAATTCCGCATTGTCGTCAACGACATGTACCATGGATTGCGTGAAGGTCATGAATCCCTTCCGATAGTCCTGGATCCGACAAAATGACGCGTGTTGGCGGCCCCGCTCCGAGCGTCCCTACAATGGAGTATCGGTTCGACCCCATGCCACATGTATGGCACTCCCCCTCAAAAAATATGGTTGGCAATTCGCCCAAACCCTATGCGATATAAGTAGTTTCGCCTGAATTAAGCCGCCGAAGTCGCTTGGCTACCCATCCTCTGCTGGGACTTTGGGTTCTGTTGAGGTAAACTGAAGGCCCAGGCCTTGGAGCCGCTCGATCTGTTGGAGTCCAGGTTTGAGCCTGGTTTTTGAGAAGCAGCCTCAAGAATGGACTCCAGCGAGCTGGCAGTCTGACGGCCGGACTCCAGCCCCCCACCCTACCTGTCCCGCCCCATGACGCTTCTGGAAGCGATTCAACTGGTGCAGACGCGGTCGGCCGCCGAGGTATCGGCGGAGGAACTGGCGTTGCTCTATCGCGTGCTGCAGGACCAGCCAGCACTGGCCGCTGCCGTGGGAGGACGACAGCGGCTGGACGACTATCTGGCGGAGGCAGAAGCGGCAGTGGCGGCACTGCCGGCCCAAGCCTCAGTGTCAGCGGAGCCGGTTGTCTCCACGGTACTGCCGGCAGAGAAACTCGAGTCGAGAGTCTCCCGCCGTTCCATCGAGTTAGGGATCTATGCCGGACTGATCGCCGTGGTGGCTGGACTCGTCTACTGGCAACTTCTTCCTTTCATTCATCGGGCGACCGATCGGCAAGCGGCCACTGCGAAGGTTGAAGGCGCAGCCAAAGCAAACTCCGTCTCAGAAGTAGCGAAACCCTCGCTTGCGATTCGGGCTGGTGAGACGCGGCCTCCGTCAGGGCCGCCGGCGCGCAAGAATGAACCGGCAGCGAAGGAACCAGATCTGTCCGACAGTGAGTGGCGCGGCTGGAAGGTGGTTGCAGAAAAGGAAGGTCGAACCGAGTTTCAGCCAGTTTGGGATCTCACCGACGCCAGCAAACCCGAGCCAGTAAAGCTGCTCATTACGCACAGCGGCCTGGTGCGATTGACGCGCGACATCGATATTCCCGATGACGCTAAAATGCTAGCCGTCGATTGCCGCCAGATGCTGGGCACCCCCGACGATCCCATGGCCGCCACGCCGCCACGCGCGCCTGGAACGATCAAACTGCTGGTCGATGGTCAGCAAACGGCGGTCAGCCAGGTGCCGGCCGCCGATTATCCTGGCTCGCTGATGCTGGCGCTGGGTGGCGCCCACGGCCGCCGGGCCAATCTGACGATCGAGTACAAGCCAACCGATGCTCAGGAGCGAGTCATCTGGCGGAGCTTTGGCTTCTCGAAGGCGCCCTCCGACGTGCTATTGGCCTCTGGCGAACCCGAAGCCCGCAACAAGCACTTGCGCCTCTGGCTGCGGGCGGACAGCGGCATCCGCGACTCAGCCGGGCGCGGGCCTCACGAGCCGTTGTTCGACGGGCTGGTGCAATCGTGGGAAGACCGCTCGACAGGCGGACGGCACCTGACTTCCGACACGGGTGATGCCACGCGCCGGCCCGCCTATGCCGCCAGCATTCCGCAAATCGGCGGTAAGCCGGCTGTCACTTACGACGCCACCAATGATTACCTCCGTTATAGCGTTGGTGGTGTTTATGTCGGCGGACCTTCGACGACGCTGGCGGTGTTTTATCTCACCCACATGCATAGCACGAAGGACAAGCGCAGGTATTGCGTGGTCTTCGACACCTTGCCATCCGGTGTGGCGCTGTCCGTGAACAACGGAGCCAGGGTGAAGAACGGCCACACGGTGGTGTTTGGCCCGTTGAATGTCTCGCTCGGCGGGGAGTTCGACGGCCGCTTTGTCATCGCCATGGCCCAATGCAAAGACACCGCTTCGTTTCTGGACATCAACGGCGGTTTGCGTACGCCCGGCACGATGCCGCATGTACGGAGCGAGACTTCGATTGTGCTCGGCACGCCTTCCGCAGTGCCCCCCAGCTTCGGCGGCTATCCTGGCCAGATTGCGGAATTGCTCATCTACGACCGAGCACTTTCGGATGTCGAGTGCCGGCAAGTGGGGCAGTATCTGTCGCGGCGATACAACATTCCGGGTGGGTATTAGGGCACTCATCCATTGTCATGCAGCGTGTGACCTACAAGGAGCCTTTCGTGTTTTTACATTTTCGTGTTTTCGCGATTGCATTTCTTTTACTTTCTCCTCCGTGGCTGGTTGCCTCCGTGGCGGGCGATGCTGATAAAACCAGCCGGCCACCCAACATCGTCATCATCTTCTGCGATGACCTGGGTTATTCCGACATCGGTTGCTTTGGCGCCAAGGGCTGGAAGACTCCCAATATCGATCGGCTGGCCGCCGAAGGGATGCGGTTGACGAGTTTCTACGTTTCTCAGCCGGTGTGCGGCGCCTCGCGCACGTCGCTTCTGACCGGCTGCTATGCCAACCGCGTGGGTATCACCGGAGCGCCTTTTCCTAATTCGACCACGGGCATCAACGACAGCGAAATGACGCTTGCCGAGTTGGTCAAGCCGAAGGGTTATGCCACCGGGATGCAGGGCAAGTGGCACTTGGGTCACCATCCCAAATTCTTGCCGACGCACCACGGCTTCGATGAGTATTTTGGCCTTCCCTACTCGAATGATATGTGGCCCCATTCTTATGGCTGGGGAAAGCAGCCCAAAGGGACGAAGCCGCACCATCCTCCTTTGCCGATGATCGAGGGAGACAAGCCAGCCATAGCCGACGTGACCCCTGAAGACCAGGCGCAACTAACCACCTGGTACACCGAGCGGGCCGTGAAGTTCATCGACAAGAATAAGGACCGACCGTTCTTGCTCTATGTGGCGCATAGTATGCCCCACATTCCGCTCTATGTCAGCGACAAGCACAAAGGCAAATCGCAACAGGGACTCTATGGCGACGTGATCGAGGAAATCGACTGGAGTGTGGGCCAGATCATGGAAGCTCTGAAGCGCAACGGTCTGGATGACAACACTCTGGTCTTGTTCACCTCCGACAACGGACCTTGGTTGACGTTCGGCAATCAAGGCGGCACGGCCAGGCCGCTGCGTGAAGGGAAAGGAACCACGTTTGAAGGAGGCGTGCGCGAGCCGTGCGTCGTTCGTTGGCCCGGTCATGTGCCGGCCGGAAGCGTATGCGACGAACCGGTGATGACGATCGACGTGCTCCCCACCGTCGCCAAGCTGACCGGGGCCAAGCTGCCGGAACACAAGATCGATGGCCTCGATATCTGGCCGCTGCTCTCGGGTGAAAAGGGGGCCAAGAGCCCGCACGAGGCGTTGTTCTTCTACTACGGCCGCAACAATCTGGAAGCGATGCGGAGCGGCCAGTGGAAGCTCCATTTCCCGCACGGCTATCTGAGCGCCCGCCCTGGCCGCGACGGCACCGCGGGCGGCAATAAACGGGCCAACATAGGACTGGCGCTCTATGACCTATCCAGCGACATCGGCGAGAAAAAGGACGTGGCGGCCGAGCATCCTGATGTTGTCGAGCGGCTCAAGAAACTGGCGGACGCCATGCGAGAAGATCTCGGCGATGACCTGGCCGGACGCAAGAGTGGCACTGGCACGCGGGAGCCGGGCAAATTGTGAAACCCTTGCCAGCTTAGGAGTTAACGCCGCCTCTCAGCTTGTTCTTCCCATCGGCGCGCGAAAATCCATGACTTCGGCTATGTATGCTTAGCAGGTTTCCGTCTGCCCCGTCTCTTCCTTCTTTTGGGCTCTGGTCATGGCGGCCGGTTCGATCCCGAGCGATGCCGAACGAACACGCGCTTTTCTGGCGCTGCACAGCCGCCATGCGCGGTGGATCTATGGGTACTTGTTGAGTCTCGCGCGGAACCAGGCAGACGCCGAGGATCTGTTCAGCGAGACGACCACCACGTTGTGGGAAAAGTTCGATCAATTCGACCCAGCCACCGAATTTCGAGCCTGGGCGTGTCGCGTAGCTCAGTTCAAGTATCTCGAATGGCAGAAGAAGCTGCGTCGCGTGCCGACGCCCGTCGATGCAGCCTTTCTTGAGGCGGTAACCGAGGCCCATGTGGCGAGTGCCACCACACTTGATGCCGCGGCACGCCTCGAAGAATGCGTCGCTCAACTTACCGAGGCTGACCGCGCAGTTCTCAAGCGACGTTATGAGCCGGGGGCGACGGTTAAGAGCGTGGCTCAGGTTCTGGGACGCTCGGTGCATCAGGTGTATCGACGATTGAACCGGATTCACGACATGTTGCTCGAGTGCATTCGCCGCAAGGAATCGGAGGCGAAGGAAGGATGAATCCCGATCGCCGACAAGATGAATTGCAAGAACTCCTCGGCGCCATGCGCGAAGGTGAGGCAACAACTGCGCAACACGAGCGACTGACCGCGCTGGTGGCCGGAGATCCGCACCTTGCCGCACACTACGTGGAATATGTCCAGCTTTGCGCTCAGCTTCAGTGGCAGTTGGGAGGGCTGCACGGCGACGCGTCGCAGCAGACCCGCGTCGAAGGACGGATTGGTGTTATTCTGCCTCCTTCCGCGTCAACACCCGGTCCGGCTCGGTCCCGGCGCGCCGGGAGACCTCCTGCCTGGTTCACGAGACTTGGCCAGCCGACGCTGCTGGCAGCGGCGATCTGCGTGTTAGTCCTCGTAGGGGTGTCTATCTGGACATGGACTCGGCCGGTGCCCGT
>JAIOPX010000044.1 GCA_021413705.1 Planctomycetota bacterium
TCAGGCCGCAGCCCCCTCGATGCGGGTCGAGGTAATCGACACGCGGTCGTTCTCCTGAAGAACCTGGTCCTGGCTTACCGGGAGCCGATTGACCCGGATCAAAAAGTTCTCCGGCTGCGCTGTGCCCATCTTCTGAGTGAAAAGTTCGGCGACCGTGGTCGCAGCCGGCACCTCGATGAAATCGGCCCAGCCGCCACCGTGGTTATTGATCAACAAGATTTTCAAGGGAATCTCCTGGGATAGGGGGTCTGAAGGTCAGGTAGCTCCTCGTCGGGAACTTCAGTCGCGATCGTCGATCAGCCACTGGATGGCTTCCAGCCAGGACCGCACGTCGCCGGCAGGATCCTGCTCCGCCAAAAGTGCCGGCGTGATGGCGTCCACGACTTCGGTGTTGAGCCAGCGCTTGGCCCGGTGCTTCATTTGTCTTCGTTTGCGGCTGGGAATGGTCTGCCAGGGGTGTGTGCCCCCTAGCAGGTCGTAAGTCCGCCGCGCCACCAACTCCGCAACGTCATCCTCCGGCCCGTACGAGACATGTAATCCCCGCACGCGACGCAGGGCTTCGGGGTGGATGTAATTCTCCAGGTGGCGTTGCCCTGTCAGGGCCGCAATGCAGCCCGGGCGACGATTGATGGCATCCACGGCGCCTTGATGCTCTTCCGTCAGGGGCGACGTGTCGCGATCGTATAAATGAAACTCTGGGATTTTGAGAGGTCCCAGACGGTGGATCCATTTTTCCAATTCGCTGCCGCCGACAGGCAGAAAAACGAGTTCTCCCTGCGTTTCCAGTTCTTCGAGATCGGGAAGGGAATCGTCGTTGGCATGGAGGATCCTGCTGATCCGCCGTAGGAACTCGATATCGTTGATTCCTTCCACGACCACTAAAACTTTGACGCCCGTGCGGCATAGGGTGTCGGCAGGCTCTTCGGCGCATACATCAGATTGCAGTTTCAGCATTGGTTCACCAGAAAGCAGGCGTGCCCTCCTGGTGGTGAGCCAAGAGGGCACGCGGATGAAAGAGAAAGATCTTCATGAGCCGGGTTTCACCGTCGCAGTCTACGCCTCGCTGGCAGGCTCAATGGTCAGCGCCTCGGTTTGCAACGGGGTAATCTGATCGCCCAGTAGGTCGCCGACCTTCTGCCACAAGGCACGAATGTCCTTGCCCGAAGTCGCCAACCAAACCGTGTCCAGAAGTTCGTCACGCTCTTTTCGCAGCGCGAGGATTTTTTGGCCCGGTTCGCACTCGGCCAGCAATTCATCCTGGTGGACGTCTTGCCGCCGCTTGATGGCATTCCCGATCTCGGTCTGAGAGTTGTAGACATAACCCTCGATACTGGAGGCGGGCACACCACGT
>JAIOPX010000045.1 GCA_021413705.1 Planctomycetota bacterium
CGCGGCGCGAGGATGCCACGACCCCCTTCTTCATAATTGATGCCCGAGTAGGTGTCCCCCGGTTCGAAGTCGGCCTGATAGCCCTTGATGCGAAATGGCGCGAACTCCTCGCTGCGATACTGGATGCCCGAATTGCCCGATCCAATACGATAGGAAAGCCGCAGTTCAAAATCATCCACGCCACTGTCGCGATAGATGAGGAATGTGTTGGACTTGGTTGGATTCTCTTTGGTGGTCTGGCCGGTCAACACGCCATCGACCACCGACCACAGGCCCGGGGCGCCTTCCCAGCCGCCGAGATCTTTGCCATTGAAGAGCGAGACGAAGCCGGCTTCGTCCGCCTTAGCGTCGTCGGCAGGCGCAGACGGGGAGGCAACACTGAGAAGCCCGGCGGAAATGACCGCCAGCGAAAAACAAAAACGTTTCATGGGGTGGTACTCCGAAGCGGATGGGAAGGAGGTGGGAGGGAGCTGCGGCCTGCCATACCCCAGCTACCGCGGATTCAGTATGGCGAGCGGGTGGGGGCAAATCAACCCGCAGGAATTAGGCTTAACCTTGAAACTGGCGACTTAATTGACCGTCCCTGACCTTCCTGCAACAATCCTTATTCGATGAGTGCAGATAGGTGGCATGTTATACTGAAACGAGAGCAGGCATCGTCATGAGCAAGTCGAAGACCCTTACCAAGGTCTTGCGTGGGGACTCAGATAACAATATACGGTTCGGCGACCTATGCACACTCATGAGCAGCCTTGGTTTCATTCAGCGGATTCGCGGCGGACATCATATTTTTACACATGACGGCGTCGTGGAAATACTAAATCTCCAGCCGCGAGGCAGCAAGGCAAAGGCATATCAGGTGAAACAAGTCCGAGGGGTGATTGTTGCTTATGGTTTGGCGGGCGAGATGGCAGCAGACGACGCTGCATCGGAAGAATCAAATGAGGAGAAAGATTCATGAATAGTCCTCGATATGAAATTATCTTGTATTGGAGCCAGCCGGACGAGGCGTTCATTGCCGAGGTTCCAGAATTGCCCGGATGCGCGGCGGATGGCGGGACATATCAAGAGGCCTTGGCAAATGTTGAGGTGATCGTTCAGCAATGGATTGAAACGGCTGAAGAATTGGGAAGACCCGTTCCGCTGCCCAAAGGTCGCTTGATGTTTGCGTAAACAAGCCCTGACAGGGCAACGCGATGTCTTACTCCGTTCGCTGCTCCTGCCACGAGTTGCATCCGGTCGCCGGCAGCCAAGCCGGCTCCTTGTTGAACTGCCCCTGCGGACGCATGGTGTCTGTGCCTCCGCTGAGTGCGCTTCGGCAGCAGGTAGGGGAAGCCGCCTACGCCATACCGACCGCCGAATCAATTCACCTTCAACACGGCAGAGGCGAACTCCTTCCGGTTGGCCACTGTGCGGTCTGCGGCATGGCGAAGCAAGAAATCTTTGATCTTTACGTCGAGTGTGAGCGGACCAAAGTTAAGGAGTTTGTCCCGCGCTCCTGGTATGGCATCCAGATCTTCCTGATCCTGTTCCACCCGTTCATTTTATTTCTCGATTGTTCTATCACGCGTCCCTCGACAAACCCATGATCGAAACCGGCCGCGACACCGTGGTGCGCACGCCTCTGTGCGTGGATTCGACGTGTGCCTCCACCTTGCGGCGGGCCAGCCAGGCGAGGCTGCTGGAATTGCTCGCTTCCGTGCCGATCTATAGGCAGTTAATCGACGAATATCCGGGAGCGAAAATTATCGTCCCGCGGGAATAATCCCTAACTCCGTAACTCACGTTTTTCATTGACACCTGATTTCAGGGGGCATATTCTATTCTTAGGTGGGTAGTCAGCAGCTTTGTGTTTATCATCAATGGTGGTGGAGAATCTCCATGAGGAGTATCAATTTGGATGGACTCCCTGAGCCTGTTGTGCAGTCGATACAGGCTATGGTCGCTCATCTTAAGGAGCAGTATTCGGCAGCGACTGAGGTCTTAACTCCTTTGGAGCGCATGAAGCGGGCGGCTGGTGGGTGGAGTGATGATCCTGTTGGGTTGGACGAATATCTGGAAGAGGTTCGCCGCAGCCGAAGTCTCGATCGGCTGGAGCCGATCGAATGAGTTTTCTCATTGATACCGATATTTGCTCCGCATATCTGAAAAACTCCTCTGCCGTCTTCAGCCGCTTTGTCCAACATTCGGGCGGCTTGCATGTTTCCTTTTTTCTGTAGCCGGTTGCAAGCTCTCTCCGGGGAGAACAAAATAGCACCACATCCACTCTCCCCCTCGAAGGACCCACCCATGCATCGCCATCCCTTGAACAAGACAACCTACCTCATCCTTGGCGCCGCCCTCTTGGCCGCCAATCTCGCTGCCAATTTCACTTTGGCCGCCGATGACAAAAAAGTCCCCGCCGCTCCCTCCCCCGAAGAAAAAGCCGCCATCGCCGCCATCGAGAAAATCGGCGGCACCGTCCGACCTGTTTCCGCCGACACGGATCTCAAGGACGTCGATTTTCATTTAAGCGGCACCGGACTGACCGACGAGGGGTTGGCCCAGGTGAAGCAACTCAAGAACGTCGTCTGGCTGAACCTCAAGGGAACTAAGATTACCGACGCCGGTCTGGCCAATCTGGCCGAACTCAAATCGCTCAAGCAATTGCATCTCGAGATGACGGGTATCGGCGACACTGGCCTCGCCCATCTGGCCGGTTTGGAAAACCTGGAATATCTGAATCTCTACGGCACAAAGACTACTGATGCCGGGCTGAAAAGCGTGGCCGGACTGAAGAACCTCAAGAAGGTCTACATCTGGCAGACGCCGGTGACGGACGCGACGGTGGCGGAAGTCACCAAAGCGCGGCCAGGGTTGCAAGTGGTCGGCGCGGCGGTGCTGAAACCCGTCACTCCGCTGGCCGATAAAAAAGAGCAAGACAAGAAAGCCGCCAAGACCGGGCCGCCGAAGAAGACGCTAGCCAAGGGGCAGTTTGTTCGCGTGCGGCTCCCCGGCAAGGCCCGCATCCTCTCGCTGGCGGAAGTGCAGGTACACAAAACGGGTGACGGCGCCGAGTTGCAGAAAGGGGGCACAGCCACGCAAGCCTCGACCGGTTTCGGCGGAGCCCCCGAGCGGGCCATCGACGGCAAGACGGACGGCAACTACGAAGCGGGTTCCGTCACCCACACCAATGACCAGGACGATCCGTGGTGGATGGTCGATCTGAAGGGGCCGCAGGACATTGGCCGGATCGTAATTTTCAATCGGAGCGAAAATGGCGAACGGCTGGAAGGGGCCGTGATTGAAGTTCTTGACCCAGCCCAGAAAGTGATTTACACCGAAACGATCAAAGACGCCACCGGCGGCAGCGTGCATCCGTTCGAGGCAAAGTAGGAAAGATTGAACCACAGAGACACAGAGGCACGGAGGAAAAAAGGGAGAAGAAAGAATGTTTGAAACACTGATAACCGCTAATCTCCGCTAAGATGAGCGGTTATTGGCGAAGATCAGTGTTCCTTCCTCTTCGTTCCTGTCGATGGCAAAACTCCATCGGCCGTCACTGTGATAAAATTCTTTCGCGATTTCCTACTTTCGTGATTGCTTTCGCTGTTTTCTTCTCCGTGATTCTTTCTCTGTGTCTCTGTGGTTCAATAGTGTGGCGGGTCGATCCGCATCAACAGCGGCCGGCTGCCGCCGTCGCGCCAGACGTAGCGGCCTCCGACATAGAACCGGCCTTGAAAATCTCGGGTCGCGGAACCGTAGAGCAAGATATCGCGGCGTGGCGGCTGAAAAAGATCGACAATCGTCAACTCCCGCAGCAGCGTCTGCCCTGTCGATTGGTCGCGGGCCAGCCACTCAAATTTTCCATCGTTGCGCCGGCCGGCACTCAGCAACCATCGTTGGCCATCATACGAAAACAGCGACGCGGCATAACATGGCCCCGCCGGATTGATCCCTCCCTGCGATTCGACCGACGCGGGCCCGTCGCCTTGGGGTGGCGTGACGCGATACATGTGCCCCACGTGCGTCAGAAACACGAGCGAGCCGTCGGCCAACTGCGACAGGCCGACGATGCCATGCGAATTTTCTGGATGCAGCTTGGTGTCGAGATAGTTCGGCAACGGCGACTCGCCAATCTCTTTAAGCGTTGTGTCATACTCCACCAACGTCGCCAACCATTGCGGAGGGCCAACGCGCGACCCTCCCCCCGCCCCTCCCTGCAAGGGAGGGGAGATTTGAGGAGCCGCCAGACGCGGCACATAGGCATGACCGCGCGAGTCCACCAGGAAGTTGCGCGAGACATGTCCCTCCGTCGAGCCGACGCGCACATTGCGCAGCACGCCCGTCTGGATGTCGTACTGATAGAGGACATGCCCGTAGTAACCCAGGGCGTACACATACCGGCCCCCCGTCCCCACCGCAATCAATCCCTCCGGCACGGCGGCCAGATGCTCCCAGCGATAGTCGGCCAGCCGCAACCGCCACAGGTGGGAGCCGAATGTGGGGGGCTTTCCCTCTAAGGCCAGCTCGCCAGCCTCATCCATCGAGCTGAAGTAGAGATGCCCGTCCTCGGCCTGCACAATCTTGCTGTGAATCTTGGACTGCTGATCGCCAGGCCGGGCGACGCCCTGTCGCGCAAGCTCGCTGACCACATCCCCGCGATCGACGCTCTGGCACGTCGCTGGATCCATTTCCATCAGATGGGCCGAGAGCGGTTCGCTGCTCTCGCTCGAAACTCCATACCAGATCCGCCCCCGATCATCGCGCCCGGTCGCTCCCCAAATCGCACTCCCGCCGGGTGTCTCCGGCACGACAATTTCCACCATCTGCGGCCGGCCCTGCGGATCGGGCGGCGTGGGGCCAAAGAAACTGCCGCTGGCCCGCTCGATGGTCGTCAGTTTTCGCGGCGGCGGCGCTGGGGCCGGCAGCGAAGGTTTCTTGGGCGCGTCAACCGGAGGCTTCTGCTCTTCTGTTCTGGAATCGAGTGGCGAAACGGAATCGTCGGGGGGCTTGGCGGTAGTCGCCACTTGCTCGTCCTTCTGCGAAGGATCGAACGGCTCGGGCGCAAAACGCCGCCGGGGGTCGGTCTCGCTTTTCTTCTGCTCGGCACGGGATTGGTTATCGTCGCTCGACCCACCCGCACCGATTTCGATCGGCTTCTGAAGCATCGACAACCGTACCGCCAGAACTATCCCAGTCGATATCACGACAACGGCGCAGAGCAACCCCATCGCCAGCAACAACCAGTAGAGCAACCGCCGAATGTTCATGAAAGCCACCGCAGGAGAATCACGAAAACACGAAAGATCGAAAACACGAAAAAAGAGACGAGTGCTAACAGGAGGAAGCAGAGGGAGCAGAGCCAGGCAATGGTGCGAACTCTGCTACCTCTGCTACCTCCTGTTCAAACTTTTCCGGCATTGCATCTCTGTCGTGTTTTCTTCCATTCGTGTTTTCGTGATTCCTTCCTTCTCCGTGTCTCCGCGCCTCCGTGGTTAGTAATCTCTGCAATCGCATTATAAACCATAGGGGAGCCGCTGTTCACTCCGGCAGTTCGACTGCTCGAAAGAGTCTTGCTTCAGCCCAGTCCTGGAACCACCGCGGAAGGTCTTGCGCCAAGCGCTCGACATCATTGCGGCTATCCGCGGCCAAGGCTTCGATCGCCTGGCCGACCGTTTCTCCCGCGGCCAGCGCCGTAAGGAGCGCATATTGCGGCCCGCTCAGCGCAATCCGCCGCACCACGTAGTTGATCCGCGTCAGGGCCAAATAGGTAGGCTCTGGCGCCGGCATTTCCGGTTCCTGCTGCTGCGCGTCAGTTAGTGCGGCGCGGACGGCTGTGAAGTAGTCGTTCACGTTGAATCGAAACGCCAACAACCGCAAACAGGGAACGGTCACTAGTCGCGCCCCCGGCCAGCGCTCCGGCGGGATCGCTTGCAGAGCCGCCGGATTGAGCACCGGCTCACGCTCCACACCCGGCCCGTCGAAGACTTCGCCGATCTCCCATTCGAGCCGGGCCAGATCGATCAGCAAATCGGGCCAGCCGATTTCGCCCGCATCCGCCTCCACCCGATCGGGCCGCGTCTGTTCCAGATAATCCGCGAACCGCGCCCCCAACTTCCCCAGCGTGTAACTGGTCGAGGGATAGCTCTGCAAATACCCAAACGCAAATTGGTCAAACGCTTCCCGCCCCACCGCGTGCGCCAGCACCGGAAAACTCTCTCGCAAACACTCCAACAGCCGGGCGTAATACGCGCTGCCATAAATCTCCAGCCGCTCGATGCTCGTGAGTGCCTTCGATCGGGCAATCACCCGCTCGACATCCTGCGGCGCCACATCGATCTCCCCCCGCGCCGCGTCCGACGCAACGCCCTCCGCAACCCCATCAGGATGCGTGATGACAGCCTGCAGCCAGCGCTGGAGTTGCTCAAGAGGATGGTTCATGGAATGCCCGCAATCCAATCTATCCAGACCCAGGCTCCCACGGAGAGCCACATAGACATCGCCGTCGCGGCGATCAACTGCCACCGCGAAATGCGCAGCACAATTGCCGTGATCGTCAACGCGCCGCACCAAGCTACATAAGCTGGTGCTAGCTCGTCAGTGCCGGGACTATATGGATACCTTGGCGCAAAGGTGAAATACCATGTCCATACTCCCGGCGTCGAAACAACCAGAATCGTATGCAGCCAGCGGGCCTTGCCCACTACCAGCCGATGCGCTAACAGCGGACATAAGGTCATTCCCACATTCGCTAGGTCAGATGCTCCCACAAGTGTGAGCCCGGCGACTCGCAAGAGCAATTGTCCCGCCAGGTTCCAGGCTATGCCGTGGGTTCGTAATTCTGGAAAGGCGCCTTCCCAATCCATGTTGCAACATAACGCTACCACCCATCCAGAGTTTCCATCTACCAATGGCAAAAAAAGCGACACTACCCACGCAAGAGCGGCCAGATAGAGAGCCGTTTGGGCCACCCGGCGGCCCTGCACGAAACCCAACATTCCAAGATAATTGGCCAGGTACAAAGTCATCCCTAACAATAGCGGCAGCCAACCCGCTCCCAGCCACGAGCCCAGCGCACAAGCTCCTGCGACCGCGGCGGTCAGCAGCAGCACGCCCCGCAAACTGTATTGCGTCGGACGGGACGGTGGAGCAGCAATATCCGCGGGTGACGTAGCCATGCCGACCATTGTGCCGGTCGGCTTGCTCGCGTGCAACGCTGGCGAAAGTAGGCTCCTTCTGCCGGCTGGAAGTCCCGGCGCGCCGGGGAAGGTGCCTGGGTATACGGCGTCGCGCCGCCCCCCGCGAGCTCGCCTCGCAGGGGGCAGGGAACGAAAACGGGATAGATAGAACTCGTTCGTCTGATACGCCGAACTCGCGCCGAAACTGAGCCGAATGCTCTCCCACAATCGTGCCCCGCTCACCGTTCTTGAAATCTTGGATCGAAGCCTGGATTGCTGCCACGTTTTCTGCGTACATATCTTCAATCTGCGGCCGGCGTTCCGACCTGCGATTCTGATGAATCTTTTCCATGATCGGTTCCCAATTGGGATCATCGGCCAAAGCGCCGGCAGTTCGATGAATGCCTTCACCCCAGTGCTTCGCTGCCTCGACAATTTGGTTCGTTGCCAGGGTTATAGCTGTGGCGCGAAAAAATATTTTCTGCGGCATTTTCCGCCACCCTCGAGAATGACTCGCGATTTTTCACTTCATCGTTTAGACCGGGAATTGCGATGTGCGGTTCACAGAGCCTATGTGGGAGGATTGTATAGGTCATACGACTTCACGCTCAGGCGAGGGGGTTGCCGATTGTCGGTGTGGGTACTCATTTCGTGGTGGCGGAGCAAATTGCTGAAGGTGCCCGTTCGCCACAAAGCCGTGGACTTGCATCGGCGAGCAAACCGCCAATGTGCCAAGAGACAGAAATCAGAAATTTCTGATTTCTGGTGAGAGTCGGCCCCATGATGGAACGGGCGTCCTTCAGGCAATGGCACTTGCTAGAAGTGGCACTCGCTCTTACGCCGCTCGATTGGCCGAACGGTTCTCGGCCTGCCCCGGCTCGACAAGCTGCACGCTCAGCGGCCGTGCCGTGTTGAGATGGAGATCACGCTGCGGACAAGGGATCGCAATGTTCTTCTCGCGAAAGCGGCGGTCGATGATGAAGCGGATGTCGCTTTCCACCTGGCGGCGCTGCGAACTGGAAGCCATCTGGATCCAGAAATGGAGTTCAAACTCCATGGCGTTGTCGCCAAAATCGGTCAGCCACACAAACGGCGGCGGCTGATCCATAACCAGTTCATGTTCCTTGGCGGCTGCGAGGAGCGTCTTGTGAGTGTCGTCCAGATCGGTGCCGTAGGCCACCCCCAGCTTGATCTCGCCCCGAATGTTCGTGTCTGAAAGCGTCCAGTTGATGACGTTGTTTTGCAGGAACGAGCTGTTGGGGACGATGATCTCCTGGTTGCTGCCGGTGCGCACGCGCGTGCTGCGGGCGCCGATATGTTCGACCTTGGCCGACATCCCTTCGATCTGAATCTGATCGCCGACGCGAATCGGCTGTTCCGCCAGCAGGATCAAGCCGCTGATGAAATTGTTGATGATGTTCTGGCTGCCGAAACCGACGCCTAGAGCCACGGCTCCGCCGGCGATGGTGAACGCGGTCAGCGGCACATCGACATAGTACAGCGCGATGACCGTGAACATGGCCAGCAGCACATAGAAGGAGAGCGATTCCATGGCCGAGGCGGCGTTCTGCGTCGCGCCGAAGCGGCGCGGCAGCCGGCCGGCAAAGAAGCGGCTTAGCCAGCGGGCCAGGAAGTAGCCCAGGACTACCAGCAGCACGCCGCTGATCACCTTGCCCACGGTGATCGGGCTTTCGTTGGTGCCGGCGGTCGTCAGCACGAAATTCCAACCCCCGCGAACGGAGCGCCAGGAATCTTCCCAATAATCTTTGACCGATTTGCTGTCGGTCCGCTCCTTCATTTCGGCCAGGAGCGTTTCGTGCAGCCGCCGGGCGGCTTCGAGTTGAACGCGGTCGGCCTCGTACACCGAGAGCAGTTGATTGAATTCGCGACGCTGCTGATCGATCCAGCGGGCCACGTCGGGCGATTGCCTGTCGGCCCGGTGGGCGCGCTCCTCGAACGTAGCCATCTCTTTGCGGACTTGATCGACGCGGATCGTGCCCAGGCGGGCCTCGCGATTGAATTGCTCGATGGCCAATTCGATTTCCTGCCGCCACTTGGCCATCTCATCGCGAGAGTTCTGCTCGTTGAAGACGGCGAACCGGCGATTCCAGGTTTCGCGCATCGCGCCCAGGCGGTGGAGTTGTTGATTGGCGGATGCCACCTGCAACTGTTGGGTTTGCCGGGCACGGCGCCAGGCGCCGGCTTCCTCGGACAAAACCGGTGGCCGCTTGGGGTCGGCCTCGAGTCGGCTGCGGGCTTCCATCCATTGTTGTTCCGCCAGCCGCACGGCCACCGATCCGGGGCCCAGCGTTTCGAGCGTAGTTTTGAGTTCCGCTTCGGCCGTATCGAGCGCCAGCAATCGCTCCTGCAAGTCATCGCGCGTAAACGTCACGCTGGTGGCAATGGCCGCCAACTTGGCCTTGGTCGATTTGAGGCGGAGGTCGTTGATCTCGACGGCGAGCTTTTCCGCAGCCAGCTCGGCTTCGCGGAGTTGAACTTCCTCCCGGGCGACTTCCGTCTCGAGTTCGATGACATCGACGGTGGCCTGAAGTCTTTCCGCCGCGGCCTGATCTTTGTTGTTGCGCACGGCTTCTTTGGCCAGGGCGCGCTGCGCTTGCTTCTCTTCGATCTCGGCGCGGGCCTGCTTCAACGAATCCTGGGCGGTGGCCACTGCGGCTTCGTTCATCTCAGCCCGGGCGGTGGAGGTGCTCAAGGAGTCGCGCAATTTCTCCAGCAGAGCGAACGAATAGGGAGGGCCTTCTTCACCAAGATCGGCAGTACCTTTTTCCGCACGCTTGCGAGCGCTGGCCAGCGATTTCAGCAGTTCGGCATGCCGCACGGCCAGAGCCTGGCGTTGGGCCAGCAGCGAATCGCGCTTCTTGAGCAGTTCCGGCTTGCGTGCCAGGGGACGTGTTGGCTCGGAGCTTTCCGACCCGCTGGCCGTGGCCGCCTCAAGCTGCCTCTGAGCCACGCGGATCTCTTCGGCGACCTTCTCGCGCTTGGCCTCGATTTCCTTCTCAGGTGAAGGAGCGGGTGCAGTCGCAGGCGTCGCCGGCTTGGCTGCGTCCTTCTTGTCTTCTTTCTTTTCGTTGGGTTTGGCGTCCTGGGGCTTCGGCACATTGATAGGAGTTATGTCCGGCGCTGCGTCGGTCCCTGCTTCGGCAGCCGTGTCCGGCGCCGCCAGCAACGGTCCCTGCGCATGAAGCGTGGAAGGTGCAAAAAACGCGGACACCAGCAGTGCTGGCGCGAGCGACAATAGCAGTCGAGAGAGTTTGGTGAGTATCATGCCCCGGCAAATACGAAATCGCCACCGCGGGGTCAAGATTGTTTGCGTGATACTGCTCGATTCGACTCAGCGTAGATCTGAATGTACAATTACAAACAACAACTACGAACCAAGCGGTATCCGCATTGTGGGTGTGAGGCAAGAAGGAAAAAGCATGACTACCGTCACTATCCAAGAAGCCGAAACCCGACTGCTCGACTTGATCAAGCAACTCGCTCCCGGAGAGGAATTGCTCATTACTGATCACGGACAGCCCCTGGCCAGTATGAAGAAGGCAGAGCCAACCATTGTCTCAAGTAAGGCTGGGTGTTATCAGAAGACAGCATTTTGGATGGCCCCCGACTTTGATGCACCTCTGGAGGAATTCAGAGAGTATATGGAATAAATTCTATGGCATCCCGCGGCTTTGGCAGACGCCGCAGGACGGAGCCAGATCTCTGAGCGGCGATCCAGTTGAGGTATCTGCCGTTATGTTGCCCGCGCTTGGCTTGTGAGGTGCCCCAGTTCCGGCAAGATCAATCGCTCCATGGCCAAGCGCACTGCTGCTGGAGAACCGGGCATGGAGAAGACGATCGTCTGGCCGATCAACCCTGCCACCGCGCGGCTGAGCATCGCCGCCGCGCCGATCTCCTGGAAGCTGAGCATGCGGAACAACTCGCCGTAGCCGGGAAGCGGTTTCGTGATCAGCGCGCTGAGTGTTTCAAATGTCTGATCGCGCGGGCTGATCCCCGTGCCGCCGGTTAGCAACACGGCATCCACGTCATCACGGGCCGTGAGCGCCGAGAGCTTGTCGCGCATCGCCTGTGGCTCGTCTGGCACAATCATTCGCTCGATCACGTCATGTCCTGCCGCGGCGAGCATCTCCACCACCAGTGGCCCGCCACGATCGGTCGCTTCCGTGCGAGTGTCGCTGACCGTAATGACCGCGCAGCGAATACGGCGGGGGGCGGCAGCGCGATGTTCGGCAATAGGGTCGGGCATGGGTTAGGCTGGAGGCTTGAGGTTGTAGTCTGTAGGGAGGAGAGTCCTAGTTCCGGTTGAAACAAAAATAGTCGGAAAACGCGGGGATTTCAGGCTGCTTCCTTCAGTCAGACCCCTCTAACCTACAGCCTACCCGAATTATCGCTTATACTTAAGGAACAGGGCCAGGGCTCCTTTCGGACGGACCGCCCTCGCCGCCTAGGACATTGGATTCATCGGCAAGAGTAACATGCTTCGATTTTTGACCTTATCGCTGTTGGCCATGGGTATGGCTTGGGCTGCTTCCCCGACCCAAGCCGATATCTTCAAGCTCAAGTCCGGCGGCGAGATCCGCGGCGAGTTGGCGAATGCCGAGGAGTCTCCGCGCGAGAAGTATATCGTGCGCCCCTATGCCGGCGGCGAACTGACGCTGCCCGCGGCCGTAGTGTCCCAGGTGGTGCATCAGCGGTCCGTCGATGTGGAATACGAGAAGGCCAAAGTGAAAATGGCCGACACGGCGGAAGAACACTGGAAGATGGCCGAGTGGTGCCGTGATAAGAAGCTTGACGGCAATCGCGAAACACATTTGCAGCGAATCATTGAATTGGAGCCCGATCATGCCGCTGCCCGACTGCGATTGGGCTACACCCGAGTCGGCGAACGTTGGTTGACGCTTGAAGAACGGATGAAAGAAGAAGGCAAGATCAAACACGGCAACCGTTGGGTATTGGCTCAGGAACTCGAGTTGATCAAACAGCGTGAAGCTGACAAGAAATCGCAGGGTGACTGGCACGCAAAGCTCAGTCTCTGGCGCAAGTGGCTCGATGGCGACAAAGCTGGCGCAGCGCGACGCGAGATTTTGGACATCCACGACAAGGCAGCCGACGATCCGCTGATAACCAAGCTTAAACGGGAAAAGGATCCCCGCGTCCGCGAGTTGTATGCAGAGGCTTTGAGCAACATCGGTACTCCCGCCGCCGTCAAGACCATCGTCGAGTATTCGATCGGCGATCCGAATCGAAGCTTCCGGGAGTTTTGCCGCGACCTGATTGAGAAGCACAAACCAGCCGGCGCGCTGCCATTGTTTGTCAAAGGCTTGAGCGACAAGGACAACGCGGTGGTCAACCGGGCCGCGCGCGGCCTGGGCCGCCTGGGAGATCAGGCCGCCGTCCGTCCGCTGATCGATGCTCTCGTGACCAAGCACAAGTACATCATCAATCAAGGGGGAGGGGCAGGTTCCATCAGCCCCACGTTCAGCCGCGATGCCAACGGCAACGGCGGCGCTGGCCTCTCCAGCGGCGGCGGCCCGAAGATCGTCATCCGCAGTCTGCACAACGACGAAGTATTGGCGGCACTGGTCAAGTTGACCGGCCAGGATTTTGACTTCGATGTCAATGGCTGGAAAAGTTGGTTCGCCGCCAACAAGCAAGAAAAGCAACCCGCCGCTAACGCCCGCCGTGATTGAGAAATACATGCCCAAACCCACCGTCGCCATCCTCGGTGCCAGCGCCGATCGAAGCAAGTATGGAAATATTTCGGTGCGCGCGCATCTGAAGCAGGGTTATGAAGTGTACCCGGTCAATCCCAAGGGGGGCGAGATCGAGGGACTGACCGTCTACAAGTGCCTGGCCGAAATTCCCCCGGGAAGAATGACGCGGATCAGCGTCTATTTGCCGCCGGCCGTGGGGCTGAAAGTGTTGCCGGAAATCGTGGCCCGCGGCTGCGATGAACTGTGGCTCAATCCCGGCAGCGAGAGCGACGAACTGACGGAAGCAGCCCGAGCGGCAGGGCTCGACCCGATCATCGCCTGCAGCATCGTGGACTTGGGTGTGTCGCCGGGCCAGTTCCACGACTAGTCCTTCAGACACCTACTGCAGCGCATCGCGAATGTTGCCGATCGTCCAGGCCATGGCGACGTAGAACACCCAGAAGACAAGGACCGTTTCAACCAGCACGGCGATGGTCCAAAAAATCTTTTCCGCGAGCGAGAACGCTCGGCTTTTCCACAGAAACGGAAAACCGAGAAACAGCGCGGCAAAGACCATCGTGCAGATCACCAGCCAGCGGCGCTCTTGCAGCGGGATGGCGTTCATGGGTTTCGTGTCGAGCGAGGCAGTTGTCGACGCCGCGACGGGAACCGTTTTGACCTGCCCCATCATGACGCCGCACTTCGCGCATCGCCCCGCCCCCGCCGGTACGCTGGCAGCGCAGCCAGGACAGACAATCTCGGCAGTATAGACGGGTTCGATCATGGGGATGTTATTGCCAACAATTCTCGCAGGCCCATCCTATTCGTGCGATGTCTGAAGTCAAGCTGCCAGCAGACGGATGATTCGTGCTGTTCATTTTGCTCCCTCCGAGTATAACAAGTACAAGGTACCTGTCGGTGTACACACTTTCGCTGGATCCCCGTCACGGCCGCAATACACCTCCATGAAGCGCCGCACATTTCTCAAAGTGGTCGGTTCGTCCATCACGGTCGCGGCCGGGGTCGGTTTCTACACCTGGCGAATTGAGCCGCATTGGGTAGAGGTGGTGCGCCGGCCGTTGCCGATCCGTGGGCTGCCGCCGTCGCTGGCGGGAAAGACGTTGGTGCATTTGAGCGATATCCACGTCGGCACGCGCGTGGATGACGATTATCTCATCGCGACATTTCAGCGAGTGGCGGCGATGCATCCCGACATCGTCGTGTTGACGGGAGATTTGACGAGCTACTACGACGGCATCTTGCCGCAACTCAAAAGCGTCTTTACGCATGTTCCCCAAGGGCGGCTCGCCACACTGGCAATCCTGGGCAACCACGACTATGGGGCAGGGTGGTCGAACTTTGAGGGAGCAGCCGGGATCATCAAGACTGTTGCGCAGTGCGGCGTCACCGTGCTCCGCAATGAGGTTCATGACGCCGGCGGTTTGCAGGTCGTGGGGCTCGACGATCTCTGGGCAGGGCAGTTCCATCCACGAGGGCCGTTGAGTCAACTCGATGCGCCGCGGCCGTCGATCGTGCTCAGCCACAACCCCGACACCGTTGATTTGCCCGACTGGGACGGATACCAGGGTTGGATCCTTTCCGGGCACACCCATGGCGGCCAGTGCAAGCCGCCGTTTCTGCCGCCGCCGTATCTGTCGGTGAGGAACACGCGGTATACGTCCGGTGAGTTCGACCTGGCAGGGGACCGCAAGCTCTATATCAATCGCGGCCTGGGGCACCTGATGCGAGTGCGGTTCAACGTGCGGCCGGAAGTGACGGTGTTTGAATTGTGCCAGGCGTGAGCCAACGCGGATTTCTCACCACGGAGGCACGAAGACACGGAGAAACAGCAATTGACGAACTGAATTGCACAGATTCGGAATCGATGATTTTGGTGACGGAATATTACAACTGCTACAGCGTTTGTGCGATTCTTCTTCCCTCTGTGCCTCCGTGACTCCGTGGTGAATATTCTTGTGAGAAGTACGGGCTAATGTTGCAGCGGGGTCTGATTGAGTCTGGTTGTCGGAGTGACGGCACTTTTGCCTTCAGCCCCGCGCGCCACCCAGCGGACAACCAGGATTGCCAACGTAAACAACACCGCGCCGCTTCCCGTGAGGATCAGTAAGAACAGCGCCATCTCAGGCACGGCTCTCCAGTGCATCGAATTCACATCCGAGAAAATGCCGATCGTCAAGAATAACAGGGCAACTCCGGCGACAATACAACCGAGAGTGGCCAGCGGGCCGGCGAATAACAAGTAGACCACACGCCGCGGAGTGGCCATGACGCGATTGCTCGAAAGCGTGCGCACGCCGCTGAACCAACCGAAGATCACACCCACGCTCATCATCAGGGCCAGCACGATCAAGCAGACGCGACCTGTTACCTCCTCGGGATTACCCACCAGCATCAGTGCCAGACCCGGCTGCAACATCGTCATCAGCACCAGGATGTCGGCCAGGACAAACCGCGTTGGCTCCAATGAACGCGGGCGTTGCATAGGCTGAAACGTGAATCGAAACAGGAGGATCACTCCCAGCGATCCGACCATGAAGGCCACGATCAAAATGACAGTGAGAATGACGACTCCGGCCGACATGCAACTCCTGCACTGGATTCAGGTTTCCGCGGGAGGATCCGGTTCGACGATTTCAGCCAGCATGGGTTCATCGTCCGCCAATACCGCATACGGTGGCTCGCTGTATCGCGGAATCGGAGGAATGGGCGGAAATGGTGGCGACAATACTTCCGGCGGCAACTCGGCCATCACCCAATCGGCCAGCCATTTGCTCGCGACCAGCGCCGCCCCCAAGAGTACGGCCAGCACCCACAACCAGGACGAAGCGGGTTGCTGCCGTGATCCTGTGGAGATCGCGATCGACGTGCCGACCAACCACACCACCAACGGCACCAGTACCAACGCGCCGATGCTGGCCGATGGCAGCACCACCCAGTTGAACACGGTGCGCCGCCGCGGATCGAGGATGCCTGCTCTGGAGAGCGTATGCACGCCTCCTACCCACAACGCCAAAGTCGAAAGCGTGCCAAAGAGCAACAAGCTGGTGCGGAAGCCCGGCTCGTCGCGCTCGCTGACCGCCACCACCACGGCCGCCACTGCCTGCATCTCCACTACCAGGCAAAAAAAGTCGATGATGCGAAATTGAATCTGGCCGCGGCCGATTTTGGCCGCGCGGCTGATGGGGCCGAGAATCCACCGCGCCGTCAGCCAAGTGAACAGCGTGGGCAGGATCAAAAAGCCGATGCAGCCGAGTAGTCCCGCGACGACGTCCATGTGCAGTTCTCGTCGATCAAACTAAAGCTGGTTGAGCAGCTTATCGTAATCCGCGTGCGAACCGATCCAAAACCAAACGACAGTGTTTCCATCGAGAACGCCTGCGGCGCGATAGCCGATGCCCACGCGTGTGGAATAAATCAGAGGATCGTCATGAACTTGTTTGAATCGCAGGCTGGGGTGGAAGGGATTCTGACGAAATAATTCGTAGGCATTGCGCGCTTGACGACGAATTTGCGCCGGCAATGTCGCGAGAAGTTCGCGGAATTGCCGTGTCGTGCGAGACCTCATATGCGTTCTGGATCCAATTCTTCCGTCTGTCCAGAACGGTGTTCGGCAATTGCCTCCCGCGCCAGTGCCGCAAGTTTGCCGGAGGTGGCGGCGATCGCCCTATCGAAATCATCTTCGGCCGCCAGTTCGGCCAACAGCCGCGTTGCCAGTACGTCCTGCTCTGCCGCGGACAGTTTGGCTGCCTCGGCGAATGCTTGCTGAAGTAGTGTGGTCATGACATCACCTCGGTTCGCAAGGAATTCGATCCATGATATTATATCAGGCTGACGCGGAATAGCTAAACCTCATCGAATCCACCTATGTCCACACCCTCGTTGTTTGAATCGAGCGAAGCCGAAAACCGCCGCCAGGCGGCGCCGCTGGCGGCCCGGATGCGGCCCGGCACGTTGGACGCGTTCGTCGGCCAGCAACACTTTCTCGGTCAGGGGAAACTATTGTGGCGGCTGATTCAGGCCGACCGCCTCGGCTCGGTCATCTTCTATGGTCCGCCGGGGACCGGCAAGACGACGTTGGCCTTCTTGTTGGCTGGTGCCACGCGGAGCCGGTTCCGCCAGATCAGCGCGGTCACCAGCGGAGTGAAGGAACTGCGCGAAGTGCTGGATGAAGCTCGTGATCTGCTCTCCACCACCGGCCGCCGAACGCTGCTGTTTGTCGATGAAATCCATCGCTTCAATCGAGCCCAACAAGATGTGCTGCTGCCGGACGTGGAACATGGCGCGGTGATTCTGGTGGGCGCGACTACGCAGAACCCTTTCTTCGCCGTGACCAGCGCGTTGGTCAGCCGCAGCCGCGTGTTCCAGTTCCAGCCATTGTCCGTCGAAGAGATCGAAGCGGTGTTGCGGCGAGCCCTGGCCGATCGCGAGCGAGGGCTGGGCACGCACGAAGTGCATATCCACGATGACGCGATCAAGTTTCTGGCCGAAGTGTCGGACGGCGATGCCCGCCGGGCCTTGGGCGCGCTGGAGGTGGGCGTGCTATCCAGTTCTGAGCGGCCGGTGGAGTTCACCCGTGCGCTGGCGGAAGAGTCGGTCCAGCGCAAGGCGGTCGAATATGACGTGACGGGTGACGCGCACTACGACGCGGCCAGCGCGCTGATCAAGAGCATTCGCGGCAGCGATCCAGACGCGGCCATCTATTGGCTGGCCCGGATGCTCGAAGGGGGCGAAGAGGTACGGTTTCTCACCCGGCGGCTGGTGATCCTGGCTAGCGAGGACGTGGGCAATGCCGATCCGCAGGCTCTGCCGCTGGCGGTGGCGGCGATGCAGGCCTGCGAGTTTGTCGGGCTGCCGGAATGCCAGTTGACGCTCGCCCAGGCGGTGACGTATCTGGCCTGCGCGCCAAAGTCGAATGCCGCGACCGTGGCGATCGGCGAAGCGACCAAGGACGTTCGCGAAGGAAGGCTCTTGCCGGTGCCGGTTCATCTGCGCGACCGCCATTACAGCGGCGCGGAGCGCCTGGGCCACGGTGAAGGTTATGAGTATGCCCATGACGCGGAGGATGCCGTGTCGGCGCAGGACTACTTGGGAGTCGATCGTGAGTACTATCGGCCTGTGGCGCGCGGCTTTGAACAAGAACTGGCTGAGCGATTGGAAAAGATCCGCGCGAAGTTGCGCGAGGCGAAGGGGACGAAGTAGGGATTTGGAGTACGGCCTTCAGGCTGCGTTGTGAAAAAGCAGGCTAAAGCCTGGACTCCAACGGTCACGGCCTGGGTGCCATGCCCACGTCAGGCAAAGCATCTTGGTCAGTTTGAGTGGAATGCAGCAGAACCATTTCCAAGTGCAGTGTACGTGGGCATGTCTGACGGAAACCATCGCTTAGGCCCACATGCCCACGCGATCGGGTCCATGGAGATGGCCAGGATCCTGATGCTTGTTGAGTACTTTCGCCAACTCTTACGTGGGCATGGCACCCATCGTGCCATAACAAGAGTGGATACTTCCCTCGCTGGCGCGTCGGGCTAGTGTGGCCCGGACCCTACCGGCACGTTTCACGGCGCGGTACGTTGTATTTTGCTGTCCGGTATCCTTACGCATCGCCCTCGCTATGAGTTCCGTCCCTGACAATTCGTCACCGTCACAACGCCTTAGCGGCGCCCGCGTGGCGCTATTGGGGAAGTTGGCCGGTATGAGCCGGCGCGACGGGCAGAAGCTGGTGCGGCAGCATGGGGGTGTGGCGGTGGACGAACCGCGCGAGGCTAGCTTGATCGTCATCGGCGAACGGGAGCTGCCGCTGGACGATGCGGCCAGTGGTGGCGAATTGTTCGACGATGCGATTCGCCAGGCGGCCGATGAAGGGCGCGTCAGTATTATCGGCGAGACGGAACTTTGGCGGCGGCTGGGCTTGTTGGACGAAACGGCCGGCGTGCGGCGGCTCTATACCCCGGCCATGCTGGCCGACCTGCTGGGGGTGCCGGTGGCTGTGATCCGTCGCTGGCACCGGCGCGGGTTGATTGTCCCAGCCCGCGAAGTTCGCCGCCTCCCCTACTTCGACTTTGCGGAAGTATCCACCGCTCGCAATCTGGCCCAAGTCCTTGGGACGGGTATCTCCCCTGCGGCGCTGGAGAAGAAGCTCGCTGCGCTGTCACGGTTTCTGCCCGGCGCGGAGCGGCGTTTAGCGCAGCTGAATGTGATTGTCGAAGGTAAGCAGATTCTGTTGCGGCAAGGAGATGGCTTGATCGACGCCGGCGGTCAACATCGCATCGACTTTGAGGCCGAGCCCGAGGACCGACAAGCGGAACTGGACCAGATACCCATCTCGCCGACGATGGTCGAAATTCCGCCGTCCACCGTTCTCACTCCCGATGATCTCGCCCGGGCAGCGGCCGTGCTCGAAGACGATGGCCGCTTGGATGAAGCAGGCGAATTCTATCGCGCCGCCCTGGCCGCCGGCGGGCCGAGCGCGGAGATCAACTTTCGCCTAGCGGAGTTGCTCTATCGCCAAGGTGAATTGTCGGCAGCGCGCGAACGCTATTATGCGGCCATCGAACTCGATGAAGATTTTGTCGAAGCCCGGGCGAATCTCGGTTGCGTGCTTTCGGAAATGGGCCAGCGCGAGTTGGCCGTGGCCGCGTTTGAAGGCGCGTTGGCGTTTCATGCCGATTATGCCGACGCCCACTATCATCTTGCCCGCACGCTCGACGACTTGTCGCGGCGCGACGAAGCCGAGGCCCATTGGCTGGCCTTCCTCGAATTGTCTCCCGACAGCCCCTGGGCCGATCACGCCCGGGTGCGACTGGGCCAATCGTAAGTGAATTGCCGGGTGCCACTGCTGGCTTGCCCAGCAGTGCGACTCTTGGGAACCTAATAGCCGAAAAGCCACTGATAAATGCCATGGACTTAGGGTATTGATGGAGAGGCTTGGGAACACTCGCCTAACACTCATTCGGATGATGACACACTTCGGCAGCTTGACAGCTATTAGTTCGCCGAAGGAATTCACTGCTGGACAAGCCAGCAGTGGCACCCACCACCCTCCATCTCCATAAGCTGCGTTGACTTTTCCGGCTCTCGCTGACCTCTGTGACGCGGCCGGCGGCAACGGCAACTGACCCTGCTGCAACGGCCTCCAAGTGCTGTCCGCCGACCCCCGGATGGCTGCCTGATGGCACGCTTGCAGGGCGTCGGGTGGTTGCAAAAAGTGGCTGTTTGCTTATTCTGACGGGGTTATAAGGGGCTATATGCGCGGAAAACGGTCGCCACTTTGCTCTCCGGTTGGTCGTGATTTGCGATAGTAAATTGCGATTCGGAAGCCGTCCACGTCGGGCCGCTGCGCAGGGAAAACACTGACACCAACTATGTCTGAACTGCTGTTTGACTATAAGAGCGTAGTACCCATGACCTGGGTCTACTTCTCTTCTCTGCTGGCGATTGCCATCTATTTCAAATTCAGCCGGCTGTGGAGCCTGCGGAATCTGGACTTGGTGTGCCTGATTCTGCTCACGCCGGGCCTGGTGACCGAAGCTATCGGCCGCGAAGAGGGGAAGGTTTATTGGGAGCATTTTGGCTACATCTGGCTGTTCGCCATCGGCGGGCTGTTTTTGATCCGCCTGCTCTTGGACCCGATGATGGTCCGCCGTCCGCTACTGGAGCCGAATCTCTCGGTCGGAGGAATGACGTTTCTCGGCATCGCGCTGTTGGTCTTTTTGATGGCCCGCGTGGCGACCGTCAACCCGAATGAACTCAATCCCGGCGGCGCGCCCAACGAAGTGGTTGCCGCCAAGGGGGAACCGGGTGCAGCCAAGAATGGACCGGTTGCAGCGACCGCCGCGCCCAGCGGCGAAACCGCCGAACCGGCGGCAGCCACCAAGCCGCGCGCTCAGAACACTCAGCGGCCGGGCTATCCGCTCTTGCACCGCCTGCGGCCGATCATGACCCAGCGCTTCTCTCGCGACTTTCCCGAATCGCGCGGCATGGCGGAGATCCCGAACAACGATACCAAGCTCATCGCCTCGCGCTTGATCATCATCGTCTCTCACCTGGCGGTGGTCTTCGGCCTGGTGATGATCGGCTATTGGCACTTTGACAATATCAAGACGGGCATAGCAGCCGCCGTGCTTTATCTCATGCTCCCCTACATGCCGGCCATGATGGGCCGCCCCGACCACGTGGTGCCGGCCGCCTTCCTGGTTTGGGCGATCGCGCTCTACCGACGGCCGATGCTCTCCGGCATGTTCATCGGCCTGGCCGCCGGCATGATCTACTATCCCCTGTTCCTGTTGCCGCTCTGGATCAGTTTCTACTGGCAACGGGGCCTATGGCGATTTTGCCTGGGTATCGTAGTCACCGTCAGCTTGCTCGTGGGGCTGCTCGCCTTGAATGCCAACGACTTGGGCATGTTCGTTCACGATCTCAAGGAGATGTTCGGCCTCTGGTTGCCGATCACAGAAAATCTCGAAGGCTTCTGGCGAATACCCGGGATTAGGTCGGAATACCGCCTGCCGGTGCTGGCCCTGTTCGTAGTTCTCGCGGGCAGCTTCGCCCTCTGGCCGGCGCAGAAGAATCTTGGCACGCTGATGAGCTGCACCGCGGCCTTGATGCTTGGCGCCCAGTTTTGGCACGCCCATGGTGGCGGACTCTTCATGGCGTGGTATCTGCCGCTGCTGTTGTTGACCGTGTTCCGTCCGAACCTCGAAGACCGAATCGCCCTGTCCGTGATCAGCGAAGGATGGGTTCCCAGACGCAGCGCGCCGGCGGGGAACATCAAAGCGGCGTAATGGCAGATCGACCTGGGTGGGATCGACCCGGGTGCCATGCCCACGTCAGGCAGCGGCCCGGAGATGGTGCAGAGCAGATGGCACCAGTCGCTGTCAGGTGCAGTTCAACGTGGGCATGAATGCTGGGGCACGAATCCTTGAGCATATTCAAACTCGGGTATCCAAACCCGCGCTGACTCCCTGGCTGCCCTCTGCAATAGGCCAAAAACGACGGGCATAGGGGGAGGGGGGTAAAAGCGACTGTACCCCACAATTCCCCGAGAATACCGCATTTGGCGTTCCGTCCCGGCGCGCTGGGATT
This sequence comes from Planctomycetota bacterium, assembly GCA_021413705.1. GTDB lineage: Bacteria > Planctomycetota > Planctomycetia > Pirellulales > UBA7805 > JAIOPX01. The sequence continues at coordinate 21,974 of JAIOPX010000045.1, forward strand.
CGCGCCGTGTTCGCGCCATGTTCGCCCCGGCGTGCTTGGATTCGCGCTGCCCGTGGAGTATCGGCCATCGGGGTCAACGACAGTCGATGCGACTTTTCGAATTGCCAAAGAACAAACGCTCCCGAACAACCATCAGCGCCTCAGCGATCCGACGGATGGCTGTTGATGCGTTGTCGTGTTCACATGTTTCGCAAACATTTTTTCATCAGCCGCAAAGCCCACCCTGGCAATGTCTTGCGATTCCTGTCCACACTTTTGTCCACGGTTTAATCACACCCTCGCGCGTGGTCCTGTCCACGAACTTCAACCCTTTCGCACCCTTCGCACTCTTCACCCGTTCACACTTGCGGTTTTGGTTCACTCCCGAACTCCTCCAGCCGCTGGCAGTTTCTTCTGTGTTTTTTCTATCCCCTCTGTGGATTCAACCAATTCATCCACCGAAAACACCGAAGCGCACAGATCGAGGCAAGCAGAATCCTGGGTGGTAACTTCTCATCGAGTACCTCACAATTTTTCATTCGCCCTAAAACTCACCCTGGCAAGATCTTGTGATTCTTGTCCACACTTTTGTCCACGGTCCGTACACCCTGTATCTACCCCCTTGTCCACACCCTTTCGCACCCTTCGCACTCTTCACCCGTTCACACCTTGAGCCTCTCCCCCTGATCCCTAGCCCCCAAACCCAAACCCCACCATCCCCCAACCCAGAACCGAAAAGCCCGCCTGAAGCACGGGGTGCCGGGCGGGCTCTGCTTGGTACCTGAGACTTTCTCAGGCGGGGCGATGATACCACGTCATGGGTGTGTTGGATCGCGCAAGTTGTTATCTCAATTGTAGCGAGCCAGCGGCTGGTTTCAAGGAAAAAAGTAGGCCAGCGTTTCATTTTCAGTCGAATAGAAACTTCGAATATTTGTGAAAAATGTGAAAAATCTTGGAACCAAAAAAGCCACCTTTCCT
>JAIOPX010000361.1 GCA_021413705.1 Planctomycetota bacterium
CTGCACCGCGAATCAAAGATCTAAATCAGGGGCCGCTGCCACGTCAGGTCGGTCTTCTTGTCGACGACCGCGTCCACCTGATGCAGATTCTGCGCCACGAGGTGCCGCATCTATTCCTGTTCGGCGATCCGTCCAAGAGCCGCCACTGCCCACCGTGGGCGCGGTACGTCAGCGCGTGGCCTGAAGTGGTCAATGCGATTGCGTCGGCGGCTTCGGACTGATTCTCCGCATTGACGTTTGCGGCGTCCGTAATTTGCCAACTGCAGCTACAACTCCTGCCCATCCAGGAGCGCTTCAATATCTACGTCAAAACGAACCAATGTTGAGCTTATGACAAGTGTCGTATACGAAGGAAATGCTGATCGTTGACCCGCATATTTTGTACTCTCGAATCGCTTTATCCTGCAATACTTCTCCTTCAACGCGGAAATTTGGCGCTTTTATGTCAATTACTGCCGAACGATCCGAACGCACCCCACCTCTGACCTCTCTCATCCTTACCGTTAAATCGCCAAGCGATTTTACACTTGGAATTTCACCAGAAGGACAAAACTGAAGGTAACCTTCCGGAATCTTGCAGCTCTGCCCCAATGCCACCCCTGAGGAAGTCGCGAATGCTATAGCAATTAACACCAACGCTCTTCTCGTTTTATATTTGACATTGAGTCTCATCACAACCCTCCCTATGAAAGTTTGAGTTCTTCCGCATTACTACTTGCTGCGATAATTAGGGTCAAGTTGTTGAAATATCAGTTTCCATATTTGCCACAATTAAAAACTGATATTTCAAGACCCCATTGTTCATTGACGGCGATTACGGCGATTGGGTTAAATCTCAACGCAAGGATGGAGAGGCTAAGGCTGAGACAACCAACGAGAACTGCGATAAGTTTTTCATTGATGGACTCCTAAAAGGGTAAATTGCAAAGCTAATAAAACTAGAATTTGGTGGGGGGTTTTGCAGTTTTTTCGCAAGTAAATTTGTATTGAGTCAGCCCTCCTTGGCTTTTGAGCAATCCGTTACCTTCCGGTCTATATGGCTCATTGAAGACATCTGTCATCATTCCAGAAGTGCGATCAATTGTTGTATCTCTAACACAACCTTGTTTATTAACTACTGCGGGACATCCCAGGGTTTTCTTTGTGTATGCCGTAATTGTTTCAGACCATCCGTTCGCGGAAGATATTTCCACTGTAGATACCGAACAATTTTCCTTACATAAATCTTCTCGCCCGATCCATCCCCGCTGATCAGGTTGCGCCTCCGGAAACAATGCGAGTATGGTACCCGAGTAGAATTTACAGGACAACCACACCGGCATACTGCTTTGCGCTGATACCAATCCCGAAGCAAGGATTAGACAAAGCGTTAGTAAACCTTTAAAAACATTTGTCATTTGAATACCCATCCTGAGTGTCATTTTGGCCACCTCACCGGAAACTACGAATTTAGAAGCGATAATTAGCACAAGTTGAAATATCAGTTTTCATATTTGCCACAATTAAAAACTGATATTTCAAGACTTGATCATTGTTCATTGCGCCTGTCTAGCCATCGCGCGGCATCCGGCAAATGCACCGACACTATTCATTGCTGCATGTAATCAAAATTGCTTCTCAACCTTCTTGCAAGTACCTGGCTGCGTGACAACCTTATCGCCATATCTTCGTGTCCAACTTGCTCGGCCAGTATATCGGTCGATTTCAAGGATCTCTTCAGGAATACGGGGAAACACCGCAATGAATTTATCGGACTGGATTGACCATTTCCCATAACCGTTAAAACCGGTACATCCATCACAAATATGGAATGTACTATTATTCCTGCCTGTGTTCGACCTGTCGTCAATCCTGACGGCGGTAAATGTGCAATCCAAAGTAACCGTAGGATTCTGTTGCGCTAGCGCCCCGCCCCCCGCAACCGAAAGCAACGCTGCTGCTACCGCAATACGTCCAAACATGACTTGATCTCCCTTTGTGTGCATGAATGATCCCGGCATGCCGCGCGCGGCTTGCGCTTATTGAGCATGACGTGCGCGCCGCGATTTTGTCAGGCGCCCCTTTGATTCAAAGGCATCCTGAAGCCCACGTCACTTTAGCCGAATGGCATATTCCGTCAATGGTTGGGCGAAATCTGCGACCGTTGCGCCGCGCAATTTGAGGGGCAGGCAATCCGGGTTTTGCCCCCACCCCAGCCCTCCCCCGCACTGCGTGCAAGGGAGGGAGTGATTTAGTTTCCTTCCTCCGCTTGCGGGGGAAGGCCAGGATGGGGGCAGGTATTTCCATTTCACGCGACTAACTCGCCCCCTCCCCAACCCTCCCCCGCACTTCGTGCAAGGGAGGGAGTTTCGATTTCCTTCCACCCGCTTGCGCAAAGGAGGGAGTGATTTAGTTTCCTTCCTCCGCTTGCGGGGGAAGGCCAGGATGGGGGCGCGAATTTCCATTTCACGCGACTAACTCGCCCCCTCCCCAACCCTCCCCCGCACTGCGTGCAAGGGAGGGAGTGATCTATTTATTTCGCCTGACATTTGTGCCTGCGCAGCGTCTGTATCTGTATCTCATCACACACCGGAGCCATCATGGTTCATCGTTTTCGCCTGGCCGCCACCCTGTTGGCCCTGATCTCTGCACCTGCCTTGGCGGATCAGGCTGAACGCGCCTTCAACCGGGCTCTTGCCTACACCGTGGAAATACGCACGATGGTGAAAATGCCGTTTCTGGAAGAAGCCAAGGGCGCTTATACCGGCGCGGGCTTTGTGGTCGACCGTGAGCGCGGCTGGATTCTCACCAACGCCCATGTGGCAGCACGGTCGCCGGCCCAAGTGAGCGTGGCATTCCGCAATACCGGCTGGGTATCGGCGGAAAAATTATTCGTCGACCGCCATCTGGATGTAGCCATCCTGGCGGTGCCCAAAGAAGCTGTTGGGAATGCCATCAGCGCCGAACTCGCTTGCGAGCCGGCACCGGGCGTCGGCCACCCGGTGGGCGCATTTGGCCACCCCAACGGCCTCAAGTTCACCGGCACTCGCGGCATTATCTCGGGCACGACCGACCGCTTTGGCGCCGAGAGCCTGCAGACCGATGCGGCCATCAACCCCGGCAATTCGGGCGGGCCCCTCATCAGTCTAGACTCGGGCAAGGTGATCGGAATCAGCGTGAGCAGCCTGCGTGGCGCGCAGAACACCAATTTTTCCGTGCCGATTAATTACGTTTGCCGCATCCTCGAGCTGCTCAAGGCCGGCAAGGATCCGGCGGTGCCCAAGCTGGGCCTGGCTTTTTTCGAGCCGCAAGGTAACGGCAGCAAACTGAAAGTGGCGCGCAATTACGGAGACCCGGCCCGGTTGCCTCTTGAAGCAGGCGACACCGTGGTGGGCGTGGCCGGGACAAATGAGTTACTGCAGAACGAAACGCAATTGCTGCATGCCTTGCGTGGCCAGTTGGACAGCTTTGTGCTGAGGGTTTTGCGTCGGAGCCACGTAGTGGAAGTGCCGGGAAGTCTCTCCCCCTACTACGTCACTGCGGACCAGAATGGTCTGCTGCTGAATGGAGTGATCTTCTCCTCCACCCACCTGCGAGACGCAGCCGAGGGCCACATTGGCGGCGTGATGGTGCACGACGTGGAAAGTGGATCAGACGGCGAGCAGGCTGGCCTGCAAGCCGGCGACTATCTGGTGAGCGCCAATGGGCATGCAGTCGACAATCTTGCCGCACTGCAGCGGCTATTGGAGATCGACGACGGGAAAATCACAATGGTACTGAAACGACGCGCGTTCGGAGACCGGCTCTTCACATACGTGGAACGCGAACTGGGTTCCGGAAAATCCGCTTCACTGATCCGCTATTCGCCCGCCGATCTCACCCATGAAAGCCTGAAAACCGGCCCACGACCAACCAATGCCGGCTATCGTGACCAATAACCACCACCATACGGGGGAGTCGATCAGAGGGGCGATAGGTATCATGAAGTTATAGTAATTGACTGGTGGAAGGCGTGTCCGTCAGTCGACAGTGATATTGGCGGTCTTCGCCACGCGCGCCCATTTGTCCGTCTCGGCCTGCAGATAGGCCTGGAATTCCTCGGGCGTGTTGCCGACGGTTTCGTCCGGCAGTTTAAGGATGCGGTTGATCTCCACGTTCAATTTGTTGACGATCGCGCGCGGCGTGTTGGCCGGCACCATCACACCACCCCACGACACCGCTTCGAAACCCGGCTGCCCAGCTGCTTCTGCGATCGTCGGCAAATTGGGTAAGGCGGCCAGCCGCTGCCGCGTCGTCACCGCCAGCGCTTTCAGCCTTCCCGACTGCACGTGCGGCGCGCCGGAAACCACGGTGGTGAACATGGTCGTAATCTGGCCGCCGATGATGTCGGTCAACGACAGGCCGTCGCCCTTGTAGCTGACACCCTGCATCTTGATGCCGGCATTCATCAGGAAGAGCTCCATCGCAAGATGGCCGGCGGTGCCGGTGCCGCCGGTGCCGTACGTCCAGGCGCCCGGAGCGGTTTTAGCGCGCGCGAGGAATTCGCCCACCGTATTCACGTCGAGCGTGGAATTGACGACCAGCATCAGCGGCACGAGGTTGGTCAGTGAAACCGGCGTGAAATCTTTGATCGCGTCGTACGGCAGCTTCTTGTAGATGCTCGGGTTGATCGCGCTGGGTCCGACGTTGCTCATCAGGAGCGTATAGCCGTCGGGGGCAGAGGTCGCGACATGCGACATGGCGATGATGCCGTTGGCGCCGGCGCGATTCTCTATCACCACCTGCTGCTTCCAGGTGTCGCCCATTTTCTGGCCGATCAGCCGCGCCACGACGTCGGAGGCGCCGCCCGGCGGGTACGGCACGATGAAACGAATCGCCTTGTTCGGATAGTCCTGCGCAACGGCGTTCAGGCAACCCGTGGACATGACAAGCGCCGCAACAAATGCGAGGCAACCGGTAAAACGTATATCGATTGACCTGGCTTTCTCCCTGCTAGTGGACTGACAGTATTAAACGACGCCGTTCTTGAGCTCGGCCTGCCCGCGCCACAGGCGGTCGAGGTTTTCCATCAAAAGATCGAGCACGTTGTCTTCGTAGCGCTGCGTCTCACCGGCGGTGTGCGGCGTGATCAGGATGTTTTTCGCTTTCCACAACGGCGAGGC
>JAIOPX010000362.1 GCA_021413705.1 Planctomycetota bacterium
GCGCCGCGAAATACAGAAAACACGTTCTTAACTCTGCGACTTGCGCTGCGTGTAAGCGGTGACCAGATCCTCCAACTCGCCGACGTTCTTCAAGGCCGCGATGTCCGCGCTGCTGATGCGGATCCCAAAAGCCTTTTCCACGTTGAGCATCAACGTGACGTGCATCAGCGAATCCCAGGCCTCAATGTCCCGCGCAGAAGTCTCGCGAGTCAGCACAATCTCCTCATCATCAAATACATCGCAAAAAATCTCATTCAGACGGGCAAGAGTGCTATCCATGGGGAGTCCGCGGGTGACATTAAAAAAATACTCGGACACGCAGGCCCATTTTAACGCAGGCGGCCAAAACTGTCAATTTAGAGTCTATCTTATCGCCCTGCCGCTTCATCTAGTCGCGGCGCCCGTTCGCCATCGACAAAGTCGCGCTGCCCCATCTCGTAGATCAACATCGCCAAAATGAGGAACGTGTGGTTGGCCCGTTTCTCCCAATGACGCTGCACGAGACGCCGCACCGTGTCGGGCACGAACACGCCGCGATCCAGGCAGCGGTCGTCCAGCAGCGTTTCGGTCACCAGCGGCTTCAACTCGCGGCGCAGCCAGAGGCCCAGACGCTCGTAGGGTTGATACCCTTTGACGCCAAGCTTCGCCAGCACCTTCATGCGCAGCGTGGCTATTTGTTGATGCAAATGCCCGGCGTTCATCGGCGCGCCGTTGTTGGCATTGACCACCTTGAGAAACTCCGGCCGGTGCCGCCGCAGGATGTACGTCTGAATCTGATCCGACACTTTCAATTCCGGCGGCGCGGCCAGCAGCAGTTCGACTAACTTCGCGTCGAGAATGGGAACTCGCGTTTCCACGGTCGAGCCGATCATCGCCAGCGACAGCGCCGTCTCGCGCGGCATCCGCTGTCGGATGAACATGTGCCAGATGCGATGAATCGCGGGTTGGACCTCCGCCGACTCCTGCAGGCATTCACGCAATGTAGCGAGAGCCAACTCTTGCACCTGCGCTGGCGTCGCCCGGCGGAATAGTTGCTCGGGCACGTCGGCCAGCATCCAGCCCGACAGCCGTGGCATCAACCATGCTTCCAGCGACGCCTGGTCGTGAATCCGCCAGGCCGTGTCGTCCAGCGAAAAGTTATACGCCTTGTGCATGTGCATCAGCTCGCCCGCGTGGCCGCGCAGCAGAACCTCGATGCCCAATTGCCGATAAAACGGCAGCATCGGCATCACGATCCCCTGATCCATGTAATGCCCGTCGGTCAGGTGGACCGTGCGCTGCATGTTCATGCGGTAGGTGTCGCTGTCGCATACGGTGCCGTCGAGCGAGAACTGATGATGATCCCGATTCGTCAGCGCGGCCAATTCGGCCGCACAGCGATGATCCAGGCTCCCTGGCACGCCGAGACAAACCGTGCGTAGCGGCACACGCTGGTGGTTCACCAACGCCAAGATCGACCGTGCATCCAGCCCACCAGAGAGCGCCAGCCCCAGGTGATCCGTGCCTTCGACGCAACGATCCACCGCCGCGGCGAAGGCCTGCTCAATCGCATCGAGGTGTTGCTCGTTGCTTTGCGCCCCCGCGCCGGCCAGTGCATCGCCGGTGGGCAAGTTCCAATACGACTCGACCGCCAGTCGATCCTCGCGCGCGTCGTAGGTCAACACCGACGCCGGGGGCAAGGCGCGCACCCCTTCGAGCATCGTATTCTCGCCGTACAAATGGCCGAATGAGAAGAACTGCGCCATGCCGGTCATGTCTTCCGACCGCGAGACATCACCATCCAGCAACAGGGCTTTGATTTCGGAGGCTGCCAGCAGCTTGCCGGCGGCATGCGCGTAATACAGCGGCTTCATGCCAAAACGATCGTTGCAGATCGTCAGCCGCTCTTGCCGGGCATCCCAAATCGCGGCCACAAACGCTCCGTTGAGCCGCCGGAGAAATTGCGTGCCGTCACGCAAATATCCCCGCAGCAAGAGTTCCGCGTGGCTGGAAGTCGTAGGACGTTGTCCAGCGCTGGCCAGTTCCTGGCGCAACCGCTCGACATCGTATAGCTCACCACCCAACACAACGGTGCATGGCCCTTCGCCCCCTTGGTAGGGCTGCGGCGCCGTGTCTACAAACCCCAGCGACACGCGTCCCAGCGCGACCCGCGCGGAAGGGTCGCTCCACGGCTCGACCGTGTACCATGAATAGTGCCGCAGCGAATCCAGCATCGCGGCAAGATCCTGTTGGATCTCGGCATTGGCTTCCGCAGCGGCTCTGACGCAAATTCCTGGCATGAAAAACCTGGGCGATTGGTTGAGAAAAGAACTCTTTTACAGTCTATCAGGGGATCCCGCGCACAATCCACGGCCCGACAAGCCTCGTCACTCCCAGCGGCAATCGCTGCCACATGCGAATCATCAGGCCGAACTTCCGATTGTCCGGACGCATGTCCCCCACGCTTCCCTTGCGGACGTAATACTGCCACACCGCGGGCCACGGTTCGGCCCCCCACTGCTTTTTGAACCGGAACGTGCCGCTCTCCTGGCTGCTGCGGCCGAAGTCGAACGTCGCTTGTCCCCGCTCGATCGCCCGGCAGAGCAAGTGCCAATACATCAGCATGTTAGCGTTGGTTGAATTGTAGGCTCGCAGTGAACTGGCGCTGGGGACTTCTGTAACGCGGCCGCCGTGCGTCAGCAGGGCCGACGCCACGGGTGTCGTTCCCTGTCGCACGACGCACAACTCCGCCTGGCCAGGAAATTGCGTCAGCACCGCCTCGAACAACCCACGGCCAAACGCGGGCGTTCCCAGGTCTCGCATATTATGACTGAAGACCGAGTAAAACTCCCCCAGCAGCTCCTGCCCTCCCCAGTGGACATTCAGCTCATGCTGCTGCCCTTTGCGGACCTGGTTGCGCACCTTGGGGTCTAGCTTCTTCCACAATTCGTCGCTGCTGCCAGGCAGCGGCAATCGCATATGCACCTTGCTAGTCAGTTTGTCTCGTAGCGCGGCATGCGGATGCTCCTGCTCGTGACGCAACTCAAGGTACCGCACGTTCAACAGGTCGGCCAACTCCACCGCCCGATCGATCAGCGCGGCCGCCACCTCTTCATCCGCCGTCAAAACGCCCCCCACGTTGAGGTACGGCATCGAAACCAAAAACCGGCCAAACAATAGGCTTTTCACAAACGACAGCGGCAGGATGCCAACGCAGCGTCCCGCACGCACCGCCTCCACACAGAACGGCTGCTGCTTTAGTCCGCGTTGCAGCACTAAGAGCCAGCCCGGGTGGTAGCTCAACGCCGCCACGCCCTGGGGCTGCAACTCGCTGGTCCAGCGTTCCAATCGGCCGGCAATTTCAGCAGGACCATAGATTGCCGTCTCCGTCATAGCTGCGGTCACGTTGCTGGCCATCTATACCGCACCCGGCACGAGCGCCGAGCCAGTCGCCGCGATCGCCGGATGGGCGATCAGATCGTTGTCCGGAGCGGTAGGCGCCGCCGACGGATCGATGAACGTGCGGTGCCACATTTCCAGACACAACAGGCTCCACAGCCGGTCGCCGTGGTTCCAACGGCCGCTGACGTGATCGTCCAGCAACTGCCGCATGGCCGCCGGCTCGAAGTAGCCCCGACCGAGCGATTCGTCGCCCAGCAGCACCTCTTCCGTCATGTTGCGCAGCGGGCCGCGGAACCAGGCATCCAAGGGAATCCGAAATCCCATCTTGGGCCGGTCCCGTAGTGTCTGCGGAATCAGATCCGGCACGGTATCAATCAGCAACAGCTTGGCTCCGTGTCCCTGGATGAGGTCATTGAACCCGATCGACATCGCCAGTTCCACGACATGATGATCCAAAAACGGCGAGCGGCATTCCAGGCCATGCGCCATGCTGGTGATGTCCACCTTCGCCAGCAGATCGCACGGAAGGTAGGTCAATAGATCGGTAATCCTGGCGCGGCTTCCCGCATCGCGACTAACACCGCGCTGCATCGCATCGACGAGAAACTGCTCCGGCTCAGCCGTCCCCAGGCTGGCCCGCATCGCCGGAGTGTACAACTGCTCGCGCTGCGAACCCTGAAATCCGGCAACCCAGTTCAGGTACCGCCGATCGGCCGGCTCGCGAAGCAGTTCCATGCGGAAACGCAATCGCGAGGCAAACGACGCCTCGCGACTACGATCGGAAATCAGCGACCACAACGGATTGGCGATCATCCGCCGGACAAATCCGGGCAGCGCATCGAGCCGGGCAACATTATGATACGTCCGATAGCGGGGATAACCGGCGAACAATTCGTCGCCGCCGTCGCCCGTCAACGCCACCTTTACATGCTGCGCCGTGACTTGCGACAGGTAATAGGTCGGAATTGCCGAGCTATCGGCAAACGGCTCGTCAAAATGCCACGTGAGCGTCGGCAGGATCGAAACCGACGCCGGCTGCATCTGGAACACATGGTGATCGGACTTCAGATGGTCGGCCGCCACCTGGGCAAACGGCGTCTCGTCATACCCGCTGACGGGAAACCCCATCGTGTAGGTTTGCACCCGTCGCTCCATGTGCCGCTGCATCAGACCGACAATGGCCGTGGAATCGATGCCGCCGGACAAGAATGCCCCCAGCGGCACATCGCTCCGCAACCGCAAGCGGACCGATTCGTCGAGCCGCTCGGCCATTTGCCGGCACAGTTCATCGCGGCCCAGCGTTGATTGCCGATTGAAATCGGGCTGCCAATACGGCGCCACTTGCAGCCGCCCCTCGCGATAGAGTCCATAATGCCCCGGCGGCAGCTTGCTGATGCCGGCAAACATGCTCTGTGGATGAGGGACGTAGTTGTACGTGAGGTACTCGTCGATGGCCTGGCGATTCACCTCGCGCCGCACGCCCGGCACCTGCAGCAGCGACTTGATTTCGCTGGCAAACAGCAGCCGCCCCGGCTCTTCGCGATACACCAGCGGCTTTTGCCCCAGCCGGTCGCGGGCGACGAGCAACTGCTGCTGCCGGCTGTCCCAGATTCCGAAGGCGAACATGCCGCGCAATTTTTCCAGGCAGCCGACGCCGTATTCCTCATACAGGTGAACGATTACCTCGGTATCGGAATTCGTGCGGAAGCGATGGCCGCGCTGCTCGAGGTCGGGACGCAGCTCGCGGTAGTTGTAGATCTCGCCATTGAACGTAATCCACACCGTGTCGTCTTCGTTGGCCAACGGCTGTCCGCCGCCAGCCAGGTCGATGATCGACAAACGGCGATGCCCCAGCCCTGCGCCGCCGGTAGCGGTTCGCTCGTAGTGGGTGCCGCGGCCGTCGGGCCCGCGGTGGCGCACCACGTCGGTCATCTGGTCGAGCGCAGCCTGGTCCAGCGGTTCCCCCTGGGCGGTCCAAGCTGCTCCGGCAATGCCACACATGGTTCGGCGGTTCAACCCGTTGCCGGGCTGGCTCCTTCGCTACGATTATCCGCGACGCGGCTTTTAACGATTCGCGCCGGAACGCCCACCGCCACGCAATGATCGGGCAGCGGGCGATTCACCACGGCTCCGGCCCCCACGATGCAGCCGGCTCCTACGTCGGCCATGATCACCGCCGAAGCGCCGATCCACGCCCCCGCCCCGATCCGCACGCAGCGATACGATTGTGCTTGATCCTGAATTACGCCGTGCGGATCGGCCGACTCCTCATGCTCGTGACCGCCGCTGAGTATCTGGACGCCGTCGGCCAGCAACGCCCCTTCGCCAATGTCCGCATATCCGATGCTGCAAAACCGACCGATATAGGCCCGCTCGCCGACCTTGGCCTCCGGCATCGAAAACACGCTTTGCCAGCCGAAGTATACATCCTGGCCACACTGGACGAGCGTTCGACGGTAAAAGGCCTGCCGCAAATATACCCCCCGTAAGCCGGGGACGCGGGCAATCGATTCGCTGGAGCTTCCGAAAGCTCTCCGCCCAAGCAGCCTCTGGAATATCCAATATGCCACCAGTCGGGGCACAGCCAACAAGGTGAACAAACCCTGCACCCCTCGCTTTGCCAACTTGAATCCAGACGTGCGCTGCGGCGGCGACACGCGAACCTCCGCGGGCGAATCCGGCGTTGAGATAGGCGCACTCATACCGGCGCCCCCTGTTTCGATGTGGCGACGATCGCTCCTTCACGTCCTAGCAATCGATCGTAAATCGCTTTTTCTCGCATCATTCGCCGCGAGAAGCTGTATTGCTCCTCGATCAGTTTTCGCGCGGCGGCGGCGAGCTGGGACCGCAGGGCGGCATCGCCGCACATCTGCCTGAGCGCGACTGTCAAATCGGTCAGGTCGTCGCAGTCACACAGCAATCCGGTATCACCATGGGTTAACAGCGAGGGTATCCCGGCCACCCGCGTGGCGACCACCGGCACCTCCATGGCCATGGCTTCCAAGACGACGTTGGGCAGCCCTTCGCGGAGGCTGCTAAGCACGAACACATCCAGTGCATTAAAGACGGCGATCGTGTCTTCGCAGAAGCCCAGTAGTTTGATCCGCTGGCCTGCCCCCAATTCGGCGATCAGCTTCTCCAGCGCCGGGCGGTGGTCCCCCTCACCGGCGATCCACAATTCCAAATCCTGCCCCTCTTGAACGAGCGTGTGAACCGCTCGAATCAGCAGGTCGAATCCCTTTTCCGCGCTCAGGCGTCCCATGGCCCCGAGCAGCAGCCGGCCCGGCGGAACCCCCTGCTGGCGCCGCAGTTCGGATTCGGCCGCGGGCTGCCGGCGGCGAAACGTGTTTTCGTCGATGCCGTTGGGAATGAAAGACAATCGTTCGTCTCGCACTCCCATTTTTCTGCAACGGGCGACCAAATCCTCCGAGACGCCGATCACGTGCTCGTAGCGCCGCAGCGAAAAGCGGTCGACCGAATAGTAGAGTGGCGTGCGCGCCGTGTGCTTGACCCAACCGTGGACCGTGGTGACCAGCCGCATGCGATGAAACGGGCGGAGCATCAGCCCGATCAGGTTCGACTTGTAATCGTGAGCATGCCAAATCCGGACGTCGTATTCGCGGCAAATTTTCAACATCGCCCGCGGGATGCTCAAATCCAAGGGCCCCCGATCATCGACGCCGATCAGCGGGCTGTCCCACCGCGCGGCGCGTTGACGAATCACATCGAAGCCCGGATCGTCCGGCGGGTGCATGTACGCCGCGGCCAGCCAATACTCCGTATGTGCCATAAACGGCGCGGAGAGCAGGATCGTCTTATCGGGCCCGCCACCGGTTTCCGTCACGACACGTGTATGCAGAACCACGATCTTATCGGAACCGGGCTTGGGGGGGCGGTCGGCGATTTCGGACGTGTGGCGCAGCATTTCGGCTATCGATCCAGGCGACGCATCGGAAAAACCAGACCCACGGCACGAGCACAAAAGTATACGCCAAGCAACGTCCAGCATTGCAGGAATAATAGCGGCTGGAGGGGGCTAATCCGCTTTTTTAGCAGCGCCGCGGCAGGCAATAACGCCGCGACCACGAGGCACGCAGCACCTCCCCAAGCCAACACATTCCCGACCCAAGCGGGCCATAGGGCAATGGCCCCCGCGGCCGCCAGCGCCAATAACACCGTCCCCAGGATCAGCAGCGATAGAAACGCAGGAGGCACCAGCACGCTGGGCAGTTCGCTCAGTATGATCTTGCCGGAAAACAAACTTCTCGCGCTATCTCGGCCGCGCCACGCTTCGCGCCGGAAGAAAACTTTCAGCGTCTTGGATTCGCCGTGATGGCGGGTTGTCGCCACATGATCCCGAACCAACCGGCCGCGCGCCCCCAGCCGATAGCCCAAGTCACTGTCCTCACACGTCACCAGGCGTTCGTCGAATCCGCCGATTTGGTCAAACTCCGAACGTCGCACCAGCATATTGAAACTGGGGAGCCAATCGACTGGTTCCACGTCGGCGTCTGGCGACTGGTGAGCCATTGCGAACCAACTGTTCTCCACCCACGAGGAATGCTCCGCCGGCGGCGCCATGCGGGTGCCAACGGCGACGATTTGTGCGTCCTGCAAGTGCTCCACACAGCGAGTCAACCAGTTTGCCGACAATTCGCAGTCCGCGTCAATGAAGGCCAGCACATCTCCCCGGGCCTGACGGGCGCCGATGTTTCGAGTTCGGCCGATGCGACCTGGTTCGGAAACCATCACCAGCGCCCCATATTGCCGCGCCACGCTGGTCGTGGCGTCCTGGGAACCATTGTCCACAACGATGACCTCAATCTCCGACACTGTTGCCGGCTTGTCGAGCGCCGCGATGGATCGCAAACAGGCAGGCAGGTGCCGTTCTTCGTTCAGCGCAGGAATGATAAAAGAGACCAACACTTCGCGGGTTTACCTCGGAGTGGTGCCTGCGGTCGGCAACGGCCGACCGAGCATCTCGTTAAAAATGCGGTGATAGGACTGGTGCATGGTGCGATCGCCGAATTGGGCCTGGGCTCGTTCTCGACCGGCGGCCCCCATGCGGCGGCGCATGTCGGCATCGCTCAATAGTTTGCCCAACTGCCGCGCAATTTCGGCAGCGTCGCCGGCTGGCGCGAGCAGTCCGGTCTGGCCGTCGACAATCACCTCGGGTACGCCCCCCACCGCGGTGGATACGCATGGCAGCGAACCGGCCATGGCCTCCAACAACGTCAGCGGGATCCCTTCCGAAATGCTGGTCAGCAACAAAACGTCGGCCGCCGCAAGAAACCGTGGCACGTCGATTCGCATGCCGGTAAACAGCACCATCTTTTGCAGTCTCAACGTCGCCACCAACGCCTCCAGCGCGGGCCGTTCCTCCCCATCGCCTACCAACACGAGCCGAGCCGCGGGAAACTCCGACGCCACCTGTGCCATCGCCCGAATCGCAGTGGCATGGTCCTTCAGCCGATTCAGTCGGGCCACCTGCAATACCACCAGGTGACTGTCGTCCAACCCCAATTCCCTGCGGACGGCAAATCGATCCGGCTGCGGCGCGGCGTAGGATTCCACGTTGATCCCATTGTAGACCACTTCAATCCGATCGCGCGAAATGCCTTCAAAGTTGACGAGGGCTTCGCGCACGTTTTCGCCTACGGCGACTACGCGGTCGCGCCGCCGCAACAACCATCGATTGGCGAACACCCGCTTCGGCCGGCGATAGTCTGGATAATCGCGGCCGTGCTCGGTCAGCAAAACCGGAATGCCCCTGGCCAGTCGGCTGGCCAGTTCGGCATAAAAAAACGGCCCGTACTGGTGGGCATGGATCAGTCCGACGCGCTGCTCGCGGCAAAAACGAGCCAACCGGCGAATGCAACGTAGATCGAAACCCGGCCGCCGCTGCAGCACGGCCACCGGATAACCGAGCGATTGGAGTTGATTCCCCATTTCGCCGACTTCGTCGAGGCAGGCGAACACAAAGCGAAAGTCGGCGGTGGATCGCAGGGCAAACTCGCGTGCCAAAATCTCGGCTCCACCCACGTTGAGCGTGTGTACCAATTGGCAGATTGTCGGGCGACTGTCGCGCGCGACGCCTTGTGGAACCCGGTCTTGCGGATGGATGGAGTGCGGATCCGTTTTCATTCTGCCGACCCGCCGCGGCCTGGGCCATTCCATTTCATCCGAAATCGTTCGGCCAGCCAACTTCGCGAGAGCACGTTCGCCCAGCGACCAGGGGAGATGCACCGGGCAAGCATGCGAGTCAGGCCCAGCGGCGATTTCATCGACCGGCGGATAGCCGCTTTCTGTGGGACAAACTCTGCCGGCTCGCCAAAATCATGCGGCTCGTTGGCAACCGCGATTCGCGGCAGCGGGGTGCTGCCGCTGTCGAGGGCCGCCTCGAGATAGCCCTGGGATAAGACCAGCGCCAACGGACGCGTGTAGGCCCGCGTTGCAAATCCCAGCAATGAATTCCAGGCACGATCGGAAAAATACCGCCCACGCTCTGCGAGCATCTCTCGCTCGGCCGGTTCGGCCAGTCGGGCGGCCATCCACAACACGACCCCTTTACGCAGTTCCTGCGCCGCCCAGGTTTCCGTCGGAAACTCTAGTTTCTCAGGATGGTCGAGAACAAACTGCTCGTTTTGCGCCATCCAGCGAGCGTAGTGCAGAATGCTCTGCTGCGCATACCGCGCTGTGGCCGCACGCGTGGGAAGATTCCCGGCGACGTCGAGATATCGCACCAGGGCCTGCAAGAACATCGTATACGACCACCGCACTTCGACCCAATCCAATTGCCGCGTCTCGATGGCATCGTGCGGATGAATGGTGCGTCGAATGATTTCGTCGGCCTTATCGAGATAGTGGTCTCGACCCGTGGCGAGATAGCCATCGAGCAGTGCCACGAGCGAATTGGCCGCCGCGCGGCCGGGTCCATAGTAGCCCGGCACCGTGGTATTTGTAGCAATTCCAGTTGACTTGCCCGACAAGAGCGACAGAAAGTGCCGCTCGCCATCGTCCATGGCGATCACCCAATCGGCCAGCCCCACAACGGTGTCTCGCGCAGTCGTGTCTCCCGTCAGATAGTAATACAGCAGCAGTCCACTGGCGAAGTTGTGCTCGCTCCCCGGGCCGCCGCCGACGCCTGTGCTGCCAGTCTCACTCATTTCGCGGGCCATGGTCCGGTGCGACGCGGTGCCGGCGTCGTAGTAGTGCGTGGTGGGCCAGAACAGGCCGCCGCTGTAGGCCGCTCTGTCTCGATCCGTGTGGTACACGTCAATGTCCATGACATGCCGGGCCAGCGGATCGGCCAGTTCCCACCAGCGTTGATCGCCGCTCCGCAGATACTCGACCAGCGTGCCATAAAGCACGTCGAATTGATTGTTGTAGTGCGAAATGATCGGCCGGTGCGGGCCGGTGTAATACACTTCTTCGTGATCGGCCCAGGTGTCGCCGTAGTTGCGCCATCCGTATTCGTCGACCACCTCGCGCTTGTGAAAGAAATTGCGCGGGCCTTCGAGCGCGTCCGCAAGCATCGTGATTAGTTCGGGCCGCGTGGCCGTTTGTTCGTCCGGCAGGTAGGGAACCGCGCCGCTGCTGGCATACACGTTTGGCGCGCAGCGTGCCTCAAGCGGCGCGTGCGCCCAGGCCAGTCGGCACGGATCGGCGTCTCCGGCCGCAAAATCCAGCCAGGCGACGTGGGTGCTATTCTCACCCGCTTGCAACTCGTGCAGATCGCTGGCTTGCGTAGGAAACGGCTCCCAGCGAAGTTCCGCCTGCTCCACAATCACGGCAGCAGGAAACTTCTGCCAGAAATCGAGCGGCGCGATACTGATGGTACCGCGATCGGACTGCAACGCCACCGTCGGGCTGGCCCGCAGCCCGAATATCTCATCTGCTCCCGCTCGGACACGATAACCTTGAAAGCTAAGCGGGATCTGGCCGTTGCGGTTCACATGATTGCGACTCTGCCAGTTCTCACCCCCGCTTGAATCTTGATAGATTTCCAGAACGCTGTCGGTGGTTTTACAGGTCGCCGCACCGGACTCCACCTTCCAGGACACGCTGTGGCTTCGCTGGCTGGCTGGCAAATGCACCGCCAAAGACAGCCCCTTAAACAAAACAGAGCCCGGATCGCCCAGGTCCCAATACCCGCCAGGGTGCCGGGCACGGCCGTGGTTTTGCAAGGTCAGTGCGATCCGAACTCGGCTGGAACGTGCGTAGAAGCATAGAGCCGCACGAAAGCCAAGCCGGCAGCGACGCCCAAAGTGTCCCGTCAGCAACACCGACGCACGCTGCGGACCGGTTTCTTCGACGCTGACCTTCGTTACGTTGCCATCCAAAGTTGTTCCGCGTGCGTCGCGAAGCGTCAGCGTCACCTGGCCGAGTTCCTGCAGAGCCCCGTCGGTCGCTGGACTCTTGGCATCCAGAATCGCACCTCCAGCGGCCAACTGAAATTGAGTGGTCCCGATTTTCACTGTGACCTTATCGCTCGCCTGTTGGACGAGAACTCGCGGCTCCTCGCCGGGCGCATCTGACTCACCAGGTTCCGTGTCCAGGCAGAACTGGTATTCAATGGCCTCGTTTTGTCCGGCGTTGGCCAAGAACGTAGCGAGTACCCATTTGACGCTGCCATCCGGCCACTGGGCCAATACCCGAAATTGGCAAGAGACGCGCTGGCCGGCTCGATTGCGAAGTTGAAGCGTCGATGAGGAATTCACGCGACCAGCAGTCAACGGCACCCCGACGGTAACCGGTTCATCGCGGCGCTCGATGCCGGCCGTTTCGCGAACGACAATCGCGATGCTCGAAGGCGGCGTCGCGCGCGCGGAGGAATCGCTCGGCTGTGCGCCGCCGTCTGGCGTCGTGGTCGTGGCGCGATCAGCCAGCATGTGTTGGAAGTCCCTCTCGAAATACGACGCGAGCCTGAGCCGCCAGGGATTCCCAATCGAGATTTGTTTCCACAAATCGCCGCCCGGCCGCCCCCATCTGGTGTCGACGCGGCTCGTCCAGCAGCAATTGGGGAATCACCTCGCTAAGTTCGTTGGGGGTCGTGCAGTCGATCACGAAACCCGACTGGCCGACCAGCATCGTTTCAGCCGTTCCGCCCGAGGCGCCGGCGATCACCGGCTTGCCGCAGGCCTGGGCCTCGACCAGCACCATGCCGAATCCTTCAATATCCTGGCCCACCTGGCGATTGGCCAGGACGAATAAATCGCACTGCTGGTAACACTGGATCAATTCGTTGTCCGTTGGTTCGCCGCGAAACTCCACCTGGGCTGCGACCCCATGTTGCCGCACGAGCTGCTCGAGTCGGCCGCGTTCTTCGCCGTCGCCGACAATGGAATACAAAATATCTGGCGACTGAGACTTGATCTGCGCCACCGCTTCGATCATCACGTCGTGACCCTTGCGCTCTTGCAGCCGCCCCACGGTCAACACGACTGGCCGATCTCCCCAACCCAAGCGTTGGCGGATCGCAGCGTCGCGAGGCATCGGCACAAATCGGGTGCAGTCCACGCCCGGGTGCAAGAGACGGATGCGTTCCGCCGGCACTTGCCAATCGCGCTCCAGCAACAACTGGGTATTGCGGCTGTTGGCAATTAAAAAATCGGCCCCCCGTAGTACGCGCCGCATCATCCACCCCAATTCGCGGCTGGACTTGGCGTAGTTGGCTTCTTCACCATGGACGTAGCAAATATACGGCATCCCGTGGATTCGCTTATTCAGCCACGCAATCCAGCCTTCCGGCAGGCAGCGTGCACAGTGCAGTCGCTGAACCCGCGCGGGACGTTGTTCCTTGATGATGCGTCGCACGTCTTTCAACGCTCGCCGATAAGCCCTCAAGCCGGCGCGGCTGAAAACGCCCCAGGTGCTGAATTGGAGGGGAATCCGCTGCAAGTTCACATGATTCGTCCGATCAAACTCAGCCGCGCGCAGATCTTCGCCAGCGGCGATCACAACCTCGCCCGCGGGCAGGCGCCGATAAATCTCCCAGAGCCAGCGCCCACTGCCGCCGGTTCTGGGGGGCAGAACTTCGGCGAGCAACATCTGTTTTTCGGTGCTCAGCTTGTCTGCCGAGCGTGGTGCATCGTGGGTCACTGTTTTCGCCCGATTGGTCTTATCCCTAACGCGTAGAACTTGATTTCCTTCTCCGAGCGATTCGAGGCTGCTTGCTTTGACCATGAATCTGTTGATACGCTAGACGCGCACCGAAACGTGTGCGATGTTTATTCCTAGCTGCCGCAGGAACTTCGCTCGGCTCGACTGTTGAACCTGGAGTGTCGGATATGACCTTGCGGTTGATGTTTCTGCGCGCGTTGACATGGTATCTGCGGACCTTCAATTTTGGCTTTGCGCGGTGGCGACTGGTCTCACTTGCGATTGGCCAATCCAAACTCCTGGGTCACAGGCTCGGCCGAAAGATCGTACGGACCAAGCACGGCTTCCTGATGGATCTTGATCTTCGAGATTGGCTTGGACAACATGTCTATGCAACGGGCGACTACGAGGACTACACGGGCCGCGTGCTAGGATTGCTGCTCTCCGACGGCCAAACCATGCTGGACATCGGGGCGAATGTCGGCTTTTTTACTCTCTTGGCCGCACAACGTGTGGGGCCAAGTGGAAAGGTTATGGCATTTGAACCCGTTCCAGTGGTCCGGGAAGCGTTGATCCACAATTTGCAACTTAACGCCATCCAAAATGTCTCTGTTCGCGGCGAAGCGGCTTCCCTCGCGGAAGGCGAAGCGCAGATCTCCGTCGGCCCGGTCGAGCACCGTGGTATATCGTCGCTGCGATCGACTGCCGAGAATCAGTCGTTCGAGAAGATCACGGTGCGCACCGTGAGTATCGACACATTGCTGTCCCACGAGGAAATGGCGTCGGTTGGGTTGATCAAGATGGATATAGAAGGAGCGGAGTGGCTGGCATTGCAGGGAATGCACCGATTGCTTTCGACCAGGCACCCCGATGTGATCATCGAAATGAGCGATACGTACCTCAAAGAGTTCGGTTCGTCGGGAGTTCAAGTCTACAACTTCATCACGGCGCTGGGCTATCGAATGTACATGATTTCCTGGAACCGCCTGCAGCTTATCGAACGATGGCAATCCGATCTGCCCGACCAATTTAACGCCCTCTATACCACGCGAACGGAACTACCTTCCGAAATCGAGATAGGCTGAAACTTGAGTACGATAATTCGCTGCAATATGCCAGTGAGGTTAATGCAAACAGCGCGAACACTAACATTTGGACCGTTTGACCCATAAACGCACGGACGTGTCGATCCGGGAGAGATAGATCGATTGATCGGCGAAGTATTCATCCACTGCTTTTCGAGCGCCCTGCCAATGTCCATAATCATCGATGATTAAAATACCTCCGGGAGATAGACGGGGATACAGATGCGTCAATTCGTGCCGCGTCGATTCATAAAAGTCGGTGTCTAATCTCAGGATCGAGATTGCGTCCGGCATGTGCTGCGGAATCGTGTCTTCAACTTTACCAACGATACATCGATACGCTGTATATCCCGTCGAATCCATTCCCAAGGTCACCTCATTCAAGGTAGCGGCCGCCCAACCATCGCCCTCCACCGCCGCTCTATTTACCGCAGTTTCACCTTTCCAATTTACGTCATGCACGCTCCCCTCGGGCATACCAGAAAAGGTGTCGTAGAGATAGATATCACGCGTGACACCAAGTTGCTTTAATGTTAATGCCGCAGCCATTGCGCTACCGCCGCGCCACACGCCACACTCAACAATGGCACCAGGAATGTTATTGGCGACTACGTAATCTACAGCTCGGACCAGGGAAATGACTGCACACTGAGGTGTCATGGTATGACGGCGTACTGCGTGCCAGGTCGCGATTTCTTGCTCCGACAAATCAGGCGGAAACTCGCGATGCTCCGGCTGCGTTACTAAATCGTATCCGAATCGTTGAACACACTTAGTCAACGCTTGTCGCGCTATAGCTCGAAATGATGTCATTTTGCAACTGCCGTGTGAAGTAGTATTGTTGGCACTCGTAATGAACTCACCGATCCCACGAATCACTTTCTCGTTAACGCCTGGTATGTCGACAGCACTCGCTGCAGGCTGCTTGCCGGACTGAACTCGCTCGCCACGCGCAGCCGGGATTTCAGCCCCAAAGACTTTCGCAGACGGGCATCACTAGTCAATTTCTCTACGGCCAGGGTCAATTTGTCGATATCGCCCGTTGGGACGATGACCCCCGCATCCCCCACCACCTCTCCCACAGAGCCTCCTTCGTACGCCACCACCGGTTTACTGCAGGCCATGGCCTCGCACACGCTGTTGCCAAAGGTCTCATATTCACTGGTGCTGATCGAGATATCGCAGGCCAGGTGAAACGGCTCGATCGGCTCCAATAGCCCGACCCATCGCAGGCGGCCGCCCAGGCGGGTGGCCTGGATCTGCTGCTCGATCCGCTGTCGGTAGGCTTCGTCTCCGGCAATTTCGCCACCGGCTATCATCCCGACCACGTCCGGATTCACGGCGGCCAGCCTGGAGATCAGCTCGATGAAGTCCTCAACCTTCTTGCGCGGCCGAAGAGGGCTGGCCGTGCCCACCAAAATATCTTCATCCGAGATTTGATGCTGGCGGCGAAACTGGCGGCCCAGTTCCGCATCGTTGCCAAATGTTGCCAGGTCGATGCCCAGGTGAACCACCTGCTGTTGCGATTCCGGCACGAGTCCCGCCACCGCCGCCGCGGAGTCCGCTTTCTGCTGATGCGAGGTCCACAGCAATGCGTCCGGCTGATACTTTCCATGAAAGCACCATTCGGCGAACTCTCGTTCAATCTTGAATCTCACATGACACACCATGGGCAACCGCAACAGGCGATTCACCAGCTTTGCAAAGGGGTAGACGTCATGTTCGTTGCAGTGAATGATTTCGACGCGATGTTTTTTCGCCCACCGGGCCACCTTGAG
Organism: Planctomycetota bacterium; assembly: GCA_021413705.1. GTDB lineage: Bacteria > Planctomycetota > Planctomycetia > Pirellulales > UBA7805 > JAIOPX01. Next base: position 16,346 of record JAIOPX010000362.1, read on the forward strand.
CGCGTGATAGAAGGCAACCCAAGGACGGCGTTTGCTAGGCCACGGCATCGGATCCGCGAGAAAAGGTATATCATGCGATTTCATCCATAGAGCCAGATCCCCCTGGGCCTGCCCCACAACGCAGCCCGTCAATCCACGCGACGGCGCCAACAGCAGCCAGGATTGCAGAATCCTTGACGTACTGCACAGGTTGGGATTGTTGGTGAGGAAGCAAACACGCACTTAAATTGATCCAATCGACTCGTTACTGTACGTGGGCATTATTTGGCTGCGGATGACGCGGCATTTCGACACGACACCAGCCACGAACACCGAGGCGTGTTGCCACCGATTTCATGCTGCGCGGCACGCCGATCCAACGTCGATAGCACATGAAGCCTCGGCGTCCGTCCGCGGAGCAATATCTCTGCGATCCATACGCACATCGCGCCGGGCACTGATTCTCGCATGGCATTGGAATGGCGTGATACGGTTCCGGTAAAAGTGCCTTTTATTTGCTGCCCAACTCTTCGTAAAGGAGCAGTGTCTCCTGAGCGCAACGCTTCCAAGAGAACAACTCCGCTCGCTTTCTCCCGGCTTCGATTTGGCGCTGCCGGACGGCGTCGTCTGTCAACAAGGTGTGCATGGCGTTCGTGAGCCCCTGGACATCGTCGAGTTCGACGAGCCAGGCGGCGTCTCCCGTTCCCTCTTCGATCGAACTCGTTCTGGCGGCGATTACCGGAACACCATACGCCATCGACTCGATCGTCACGAGGGTGAAACCCTCATAGCGCGACGGCAGCACAAACACATCGGCCAGCTTGTAGAGCAGAGGCAAATGCCATTCCTCGACGTAGCCGGTGATGACGACGTCGTCCACAATTTTCAACTCGTGCAATAAGGCGTCGATTTCTGCGGCGGAGGTATCACGTTGGCCGGCCAGCACAAGTCCGTGTTTACAACCGTGCTGCGCTTTGAGTTGCGCATAGCTGCGCAACAAAAACGGGACATTCTTTCGCGGCAGTAGTGTGCCGACAAACAGGATATATTTCTCTGGCAGCTTTAACGTGGATCGCATTTCAGCCGTTCGATCATAGCGAATCTGCTGGTCCGGAACGATGTGACCACCGCCATAGATCAGGCGCAGCTTGGCGGAAGGCACGCCCAGCGATTCCAGATCTTGTGCGGTATTCTTCGACAGCGCGATCACGCGATCGGCGCGATCCAGCGCCTTCGTCGTCCAAGCACGCAAGGCATCGTTGAGGTGATTAGTGTAGAGATCGTCCATCTTGAAATAGGCCAGATCGTGAATCGTTACCACCTGCTTGGCGCCTGCTGCTGCAGGCAGGATATGATTGGGGCCATGAAAAATATCGAGTCGGTCGCGCCGAATCACCCGGGGAAGCCAATGGTTCCACCACAGCGATGGATGGTCTCCCTGCCATGACTTTGGAAAATGAACCGGCCGCAATTGAAAATTGCTTTGTTGTGGAGCGTGGCGAAACACTCGCTTCTTTCCCAAAAGGTCGGCGCAAAAATAGAGCAGGTAGGTGTTCTTCTGGTCAATTTGGCATAGCGCGTCGACGAGCGCCACGACATGTCGACCAATGCCGGTCAGCTTGTCATCCAATGCCACTTCAACGAAAATCCCGATTCTCACAATCACTCCCCAACTATTGGTGACTTGATACGCAGTTCAAATGGACTCGTGCCAACTCCAGCAGGTGGACTTCACTCGTCCTCACGCATTCACTTGTCTTGGACGCCGCGCCGGAGTGCCTGTGAACACGCTGAGCCACTCCCTTCGGTCTCGAATCGCCAAAGTGCGGCGAGACCGCTCTCTACGTTAAATTGAGGACGCCAGTTAAGTTCTTGTTCGATACGCGTCCGATCGCATAACAAGTGCATCCGCTCTTGCTTGCGTACCCGGTCCTGGGCGACTTTAATCTCAATGGTCCGCCCGGAAATTCGTCGAATCAGCGCCACCAGTTCTTCCACAGAGTACTCCTCGCCAGTTCCGACATTGAACACCCGGTAGGAGTGTTCATTGCCAAACGCGATAGTGATCAGGGCATTGGCCACGTCCGACACAAAGACATAGTCTCGCTTGGGTTTTACGTTGCCAAGCTGGATGGAAGTCTCGCCAGCCAGCACCTGACGAACAATCTCCGGCAATACGTGAGGATTTGTTTCTCGTGGCCCAATGACGTTAAACATTCGGGCCGCGGCACAGTGGGTGCCTTCTACTTGCTCCGCAAATAATTGCAACTGCGACTCGTTGATCCATTTGGTTAGGCCATAGATGTCCGTAGGGCCCGTGGCGGAATCTTCGCGGTTGGCGACATCGCGAATCGGATACACGGCCGCTGAGGATGCAATCACGATCTTCTGCGGCTGGTGTTGGCGGCAGGCCTCGAGCAAGTGCTGCGTGCCGACCACATTCACCTGCAGCGTTTCCGCAGGATGTTGGTTGCAGTAGGGTATGTAATGCAGAGCGGCTAGATGAATCACGACCTCGGGGCGCGACTCGGCCACCACCCGCATCACGTCTGCGGCATTCGTCAGGTCGCATTGCGCCAGGTGGAGCTGGTCCGATTGAGGCAGATAACTGCGTTTGCCGTTAAACAGGTTGTCCAACACGACGATTCTCGCCTTTGGACAACGCTCCAACAGGGTGCGGACCACGCAATTCCCGACAAAACCTGCCCCCCCGGTGACGAGGAGCGAAGTGGCATCTAATGACATTTCACTTACCTTTCTTTTGTGCGCTGAAGAATCACTGTCTGAGTTCGACTTCAATTGAATTCGCCTCACTGGCGGGTGCGGCACCGACCGAATGGGAGTCGGGTACGTTCGGAGAACCAACGGCAGATCGCTGCACCCGGCCCCCAGTCAGATGATGATCGATCGCCCACCACAGGCGACGCAGGCCGACAGACCACCGTCCGTACTTTAGTCCGACCCCGGCGACTTCAAAGCCCAGCCGATACTCCGATGCTGCGACGAGCTTGACTGCGGCAAGTGGCCACAGGTGCTCCACCCTTCGGCGCAGCGCTGCCAGGATGCCGGCATCGGCTCTTCCGCTGAACCGTACGGCGTCCCTCGCGGCCAACACAGCGAACCCAATCTGAAAATGTCCGAACTGCTTGCTGATGCCGTCCGCCGGAAAGTTCTGGTGCACAGTACATTCGTTGACAAATGCGAATTTCCCGAAAGTCGCGATTCGCAGCGAGAGGTCATAATCGTTGGCGGCACGAAATCGCCCGCGGTCCCGACCACACTTTAGAGCAATCTGACGATAAGTCATCATATTCGTCGCATAGATGAAATGCCCTGCCGAAAGCAGCCGCTCCAGCGGATCCTGCACGATCGACTCGGGAGCATTTCCCACCTGTTCTAGCTGAATGCGCCGCATCCTGGGCAACTCGATGGCGGGAAATGCCAGCACCACGTCCGGCTGCTGGCGCAACGCCTGCCACAAGGCCGAAAGATGGTTGGGCCGGGCAGTACAATCCGAATCGAGAAAAGCCACCAAGTTGCCCCGCGCAGCGCACACCCCCGCATAGCGTGCGACCCCGGCTCCCAGGTTGATCTGCCGTACGACGCGGACCCGCGGGTCCATCCCTGCCACGATCTCCGCGGTGCCGTCGGTTGAACCATCGTCGACGACGACCACCTCATAAGGAGCCACAAAGTCCTGCTCCAGCAGCGACGTGACGCACGGCAAGATCAAATCTCGGCGATTGAAGGCGGGCACAATGACTGAAAGCATCGGGCAATTACCGTTGTCGTGCTTCCCGACAGGGCGCATACTCGCGATGCTCATCTTCACTCCCGCCCAATCATCAGGGGACCTTGACCACGCTGCAAAAGCAAAGTCACGATGTAGTCTTATTGGTGCGGCGAGTCGCAAAATGCCCGACGACTTTTCTCAGCGCATATGCACATTGGCGCAGCGCGCTCTCTTCGACATCAATATACGCTGGCAGCGTCAAAATCCGGCCTTGCAATGATTCGGTCTCGGGCAAACTGATTTCAGGACGCGACGAATCGCGTGTGGATCGCAGCAAATCCAATGTGAGCGGGCCGCCTTTTTGGAACTGCGACCGTCGGTGAAGTTGACCATAGCGATCACTGGTAAACGGAGCGCCCTCAGCTTTCAACGCTTTCACCATTTCATCCATGTCGAATTGCGCGGCGGGTAGATCGACCACCAATTTGAACTCCAGAAAACCGCCTCGAATCGCGCCGAGCAGCGTCTCCGGAGCGTAGACTTCCTCGCATCCTGCGAGCGAGTCGCAAAGAATATTCCAGTTGCGACGGCGCCGACGGTTCAATTCTTCGAGCCGAGCCAAACTGCGGCCCGCCCACAGTAAGCCAAATAAATGCGCGCGGTACTTGGGGCCGAGGTTCACGCCAGCCAGGTCAAATTTCTCGGAACCAATCATCGTGCTGGAACGAACCGGTTGGCCGAGCGCCACCATCCGATCGATGTATTCCGGCTTGGAACAGACGGCCACTCCTCCCTCGCCAGCGCTGACTGCCTTGCCCCCTTGTAAGCTGAAGCAACCAATGTCTCCCCAACTACCAATAGCGCGTCCTTGATAGACGGCTCCGTGCGCATGCGAGCAATCTTCAATCAGAGCCAATCCATGCTCGTCTGCAATCTGTTTGATGGCATCCATCCTGCAAGGGTTTCCCCACACATGCACAATGAGAATGGCCTTGGTCCTACCGGTAATGCGTCGGGCGATATCGGCGGGGTCCGCGGTCAATGTCCGCGGATCGATTTCGCAGAATACAGGATTGGCACCGCAGCATAGCACGGCGCTCGCGGTGGCATGCCATGTGTAAGACGGCAGAATCACTTCGTCCCCTGGGCCAACACCCACCGCGAACAAAGCGCTATGCAGTGCAGCAGTTCCGCTATTCATCGCCAGCGCATGGCGTGTGCCAACCAGCGCGGCGAATGACTCCTCAAAGTTGCGCACCGGTCCCTGACCGGAGGGGTCGGTAATCAAACCCCAGCGAACATGTTTGGCGATCGGCACCAAGTCACGGAGGCGAATCGTTTTCCACCGCTCCTGGGGGGACGCGGAGACGGCTTTGGGTCCGCCTTCAATAGCCAGCTTCTCCGCTCGCGCGCCGCGATTAGCGGAGGCCTGCTCGACGGTAGTCATCTTGGGTAATGCCTTGATAATAGGGACTCGTGGAATCAATCGGTAGCGTGACGGTCTGCCCCGTCAGCGCCGCTGCATACATCGCCGTGCATAGTTCCATGGATCGTCGCCCGTCGTTGCCACTGACCGGAGAAGGTGTGTCGTCCGTCAATGATCGCACATAGGCGCGCAAGATCTCTTGGTGGGCACTCAGGGGACGGTGGCCGTAGAAGTCTTTTCCGAATTTCCAACCCACGCGCCGCACAAAATATTTCCAGCCCGAGGTCGCAGGAGGCACCGGCAAGGGGAACCGTTGGTCCAAGCTGGTCTGCAGGGCCGACTGGGTTGCGCGACTTTCCGACCAGACCGTCGCTCGTTGATCAACGGATGTTTGATCCCCAAAAATATCGAATTGGTTCCGTTGACCCGCGTATCCTTGGCCGGTCACGCACAGGCTGGCCTGCATACCGTTTTGAAACAGCACGTTGGCCACCAACTGATCTTCCGATTCAATGGGCTGGTAAAAGGTGCCCATCATGGCCTGCACCTGTTTCGCCGGCCCAAACATCCACAACAGCAAATCCAACTCGTGGATCGCCTTGGTCATCAGCACGCCCCCGCCCGCAAGATCCCACCTGCCCCATACGCCCTGCGCGACAAGATGCTTGGGAGGCGGGTCGTAGCGCTGCACGCGAACGAGATGGATCTTTCCGAGGTGCTGGTTCTCCACCAGCCACTTCAGGCGCTGGTACTGCGGGTGATATCGTAATTGGTGGACGACCAACAATTTCCCGTTAGACTTGCTGGCCGCGGCAAGAATGGCGTCAGCATCGGCCAGATGGACGGCCAGCGGTTTTTCGCAGACCACATGTTTGCCACGATCCAACGCAGCAACAGCAATTTCCCGGTGGGTGCTGGGTGGGGTGCAGATATCAACGATGTCCACATCGTCCCGATCCAACACTTCCTGCCAACTCGTCAGGGCCAGGGCACCGGGATAAGGCGAGGCGACCTTCGCGGCTCGAGCGGAATCGATGTCGACCACCGCCGCCAACTTAACACCCAACTGCGCATACGCCTGAGCGTGTTCCGAAAAGATTGTTCCAGCCCCAATAATCGCGACTTTAGTCATGCTCAAATGCGATGTGACGCTCTCCGGTCAACCAAATAATGCGGATCGCTTTTCAAACGGTCCAGTAAAAACGCATGTACAGCCCGCGAGCTAGGCACGAAGTAGATTTCCCCTTTACCCAGCTTAGCACGCCGCAGCAGGCCCTGCTGCTCAAGCTCGCGGTCCGTTTCCGCGAATCGTCTTTCCACCGTCATGTCTTGCCGCCGCATGACGACTTCGTGCAGTATTCCAGCATAATCCAACGCCCTTAGTCGTACTGGCTGAGGAAAGTACAGGTACGGACATTCCGCCGCATCTTCCGCCGTATGAAATAAAGTGTACGAATGCATGCTAGCGCCAAACATCAGCACCGCCGCGTCAGCCGCGATGAAATGTTCGTAGGGGGTACCTCGTCCGCAAGGGGTGTCACAGGCTACATGACCCTCGACCAGCGCTTCGGCCGACGGCCCCGCAGCAGCAATGGAATGAGTCGGATGGATGCTTCGGATCGGCTGCGGCGACGCTTCCCAAAAAAAGTTGGTGATTTCACCGACGACGGACTTGGTCATGCGAGGTTCATACACCGGCACTGAGCCATCGGGCCTGACGTAACAGTAGGTATGCGTCGGAACGCACAATGTATCACACCACTGCTTAACCTCTTGAACAATCGTCGCCGGACCGCCCTCGATATAACCGCAACGTGACAACGAACTGTGCATGAAGATTATGGGCTGAACGCCGCCCACCAGAGACTCAAGACACCGCGCGATGTCTGCCGCTGTGACGGGGTACACTACGCGGTCGAGCACACGCTTAACATGGTGGTTGAGCCTAGTACGTCGCCAACGAAGCGATTCCCGCAGTTCCTTTATCATACGGGGTATTTGCATAGTCCGTTCTTTCAACCGCCGCGTCTGGCACCCCTTAGAGAAGCGTGCAAGTCGCCGACGAAGCGATATCCCGATGCTCGAATGAAGTAGGACTCCTGAATACTCCGTCAGCCGACAACGGACCAGCGGGATCTTGCCACACACGATCCTCGATGGAAACCTCTTCCCTCATCAAACATCTCCGCATTTTCGACACGAAATAATAAGGCCTGGTCAACGGCATCTATAGTTTCATGGTTGGTACCCAAGGCGATCTTCAGCCAATACTCGCCGGGGGCCACGGGAAAATCGGGGATGCGGCACTCCACTTCCGTGCGGTCCACCAAGGTTTGAACCCAAGAGTCCGTGAGTGGTGTATTGATGCTCAGCACCCGCTGCCCCAATGGATCGTCAATGCCGATGAAAATGACTGGGTTGTGTATAACCCGGTTGGGTTCCAACACCATCCGCAAGCGAAATTCGCGTCCCAGCAGCAGATGATCGGTCGCCGCACCGGAAGGATCGAGCAACACCACTTGCTTGAGGATATTCCCGCTGCCTGGCCGGTTTGTCAGAGTGCGGATGCATCTGTCCGGCCCATCCTGCACGCGATTTTGTTGGTGATAGCGATTCAAGATTTCGTCCACGTCGCCAATCGCGTCGACCTTGCCATTGGCGAGCAAAACGGCACGATCGCAAAGCGACTCGATCGCCGGCATGTTATGGCTTACAAACAGCACCGTGCGACCGCTGCGCGTCACGTCGCGCAAGCGCTGCAAGCACTTGCGTTGAAAATCGACATCGCCGACCGCCAAGACTTCGTCTACCAGCATCACCTCCAGGTCGAGGTGGGCGGCAATCGCAAACGCGAGCCGGACTTTCATGCCGCTGGAGTATCTCTTGATGGGTGTGTCGATGAATTTCTCGACACCTGAGAATTCCACGATCTGATCGTAGTTGCGATTGATTTCGCTGCGTGCCATCCCCAAAATCGAACCGTTGAGAAACACGTTTTCCCGGCCGGTCAGCTCCGGATGGAAGCCCGTTCCCACTTCCAGCAGACTCCCCACCCGACCGCGGATCATGGCGCTCCCCAAGGTCGGCTCGGTGACGCGGGTCAGTATTTTCAATAGCGTCGACTTGCCAGCGCCGTTGCGGCCGATGACCCCCACCACGTCCCCCGGTTGGACTTCAAAGCTGACGTCCCGCAGGGCCCAAAAATCCTCCACGTCCCCCAGGGCGGCGCCACCGCGAATGTTTTGCCAAGTGGTCGAGACGGCCTGTGCGAGCGAGTCGCGCAGCGTACGATAGCCGCCGCGGCGGTTCGCTTCGGCGTGGTTGATCCGAAACCGCTTGGCCAGGTTTTCTATCTTGATAGCGAATGTCATGTGGGCACGGTCCTTGGACGCTAGCGGCCGAAGTCAAATAATGTCCGCAAAGCTGTCCTCGACGCGATGAAAGTAGAAGCAAGACGCCACAAAAGTGACAATCACAATCGTGGCGGAATACATCAATTGGGTCCAGGGGATCGACAGCCCCAGCAAGGCGGCCCGAAACGTCTGAACCAGACCGGTCATCGGATTGAACTTCAGAGCTTGCTTGACCCACGATGGGATCGAACCCTTGGTACGCGCAGGCGGATTCTGGGCGGCCGGCGCGTTCGCCGCAGGAGAAGCAGCGGCCCGGTTAACCGGCGGGGTGGAGTGAGCACTTTGTTCCGCCTGGACCGGTGGCGCAGTGATCGGTACGGCGAAGTCGCTACCCCAAAAAATTGCCGGCGTCGCGAAGAGCCACAATTGAACCAATATCGGAATCACATGCTTGAAGTCGCGATAGGCAACATTGAGAGCCGCCAGCATCGTCCCCACCCCCAGCGCGGCCAGTACGGTCAACATCACCACCGGCAGGACCAACAGCAATTCCCAGCCAAACGAAACCATTTTCGCTTGCGCCGTGAACAGCACATAATAGCCAATCACTGCCAGCAGCATCCCAAACAGGATCGCCAGATCAAATAAAACCGCACTGACCGAGGAAAAGGGAATAGCCAGTCGCGGAAAATACACTTTCGTGATCAACGACTCTGATCCGATCACGCTGTTGCCGGCCTGCGTTACGGCCGTCGAAAAGAACATCCACAGCACTAAACCACATAAATTAAACAACGGATAGGGAAGGTGATCTGACGGTGCGTCGGCCATGCGGGAAAAAATCATATAGCAGATGAGCATGTAGGCCAAAGGTTGAAGCACCACCCAGGCTACTCCCAGCAGGGCCTGCTTGTAACGCACCTTGATATCGCGCCACGTCAGAAAATAAAGCAATTCCCGGAATCGCCACATCTCCCCCAGGTTCAGCATCCGCCAACCGGAACGGGGGACGATCTGAGTCAAGGTCTCTCTTTGAGACGAAGCTAGGGCCGCCGCGCTGGGTTCGTAAATCGAAGTGACGGAGGATGCGGTTTCTTCGGCGTTTATCATTGTCGTCGCGATTTTCTCGGGTGGTCTCAGAACAAAATCAGTGTACGACGCTAAACTAACACGACAAATGCCCCGGCCTTTGCTGGTATCCGTTCTGGAAAGGGACCATGTCCGGATAATCTATATAAAGGACGATCGCCCGGAAGCATTTTAGCACGCGGCTCCTGACACAGGAGCCGGCGCAGAACGTCCGGCGCTCCATTCTGGCTCCTGAGTCGCAGATCGCATGCTCTTCAACTTGAGCAATCCGGCGCCCAGCATGGCGATATAGTACGGGGGCTCAACTCCTTCGACCGTTACAAACGACGCGGTCACCGCAAAACCCACAATTGAGGTAAGCACCAGACCAGCCATGTCCCGAGACCAGGCGTCATCAGGATCCGTGGAGCGGCGCAACTGCCACATTCGGATCACGATTCCCCCATAAAAGGTTGACAGGAAAATCATCCCGGGAAAACCCAATTCAGCGCCGGTCTGCAGCCAAAGGCTATGGGCTTCCTTCTCGGATTTGTCCCACAATCCTGAAGCCGCGGCGTATTTTGGAAAATGGCGCGGCCCGATTCCAAAGATCGGCTCCAGCATCATGCACTCTCGACACTGCCCCCATAAGATGAGGCGGCTCTCGGCCGAATCGTCCCGCTGATCCTCTGGTGCGAATATCGTTTCAAATCGCGCCCACACGCCCGGGCCGGCCAGTCGCAGCGCAATGATAACCGCCAAAGCGAACGCAAAATAATGCTTGGGTTGCTTCGTCGTTAGCACGAACGCCATGATTCCTACCACCATCAGACCGATCATGCCGCCACGCGAGTCAGTAAACATCGGCACATGAAACATCAGCGCCGCGCAAACGAACGCCAGCCAACGCCGCCACATCACGGTTTCACTAATTCCCAAAAAGTAGGCCGCCGCCGTCCCCGCCACCATGGCGGTTGAAAATGTGTTGTTGTCCATTCCGGCATATTTCATGAGAACTAGCCGATTGAACCCCGCCCAATACGAGATATTTAGATCGTAAGCGACATAACCCAAAGTACCGACAATGACCCAGGCAATCTGCCGGAGTTGGCGGGTCGACCGAATGATCGTCATCCCCATCACGAACGGCAAAACGATTTTGAACTTGCCTTCGACCCACGTCCAGGCGATTTCCTGGTTCGGTGCTAGTAGCGCCGACACGACACCCCATCCAAACCATGCGATCAGCGCGTACACTGGCAGCGAGGCCCGTCCAAAGTTCCACTTGCCGAACCCGTGCGCCGCCCAGCCTGTCAACATCGCGACCGCAACAATCCGGCTATAGTTGCCCGCTGGCACGGACCAAAACCACATCGATTCCGGCGAGAGCAGGGCGAAACAGACATAAATCAACAGTCCAACATACGGCTCCAACAGCGACGCGATTGCACCGCCATAGGTCAGCAGATAAGTGAAAATTAAGCCTTTCATCCATCAACCCACAGTTCGCGTATTACTTGCTTTAGACAAGGTGATTCGCAGCAAGGCATATTGAACCAATTTCGGCATTCCGCCCTCAAAAGACCTGTCGATCGATGGTGAGCGGCGCGACCGCCGACGACGCATCCGCTTCCGACGGCACATCTAAGCATGAATCGTCTGTCGACCAACCCAACAAGCTCGCCACAGGGGCCAAACATTCGTCCCACGTGTGACATCGCTGCGCGAACGCTCGCGCGGCTGCGCCCAATTGGCGCCGCGCCTCCGGATCGTGATGTAGTAGAAGAATCGTCTCCGTCCACTCTTCCGCCGAGGCGGCCTGACAAGCCTCGACGCCAATCTGCAATCCAATTCCTTCCAGTGCCTGAGGCGAGGCCAAAACCGCCCGCCCCATCGCCATGGCCTCCAGCACCTTGTTCTGGATCCCGCGCGCAACATGCAGTGGCGCGATGCACATCTCGGCGCCCGCTAAATACGGGCGCACGTCCGGCACCTCGCCGACGACGTGAACGCCGGCAACTGCTCCCAATCGTTCCACCGCCGCCACGGGTCGGCGGCCCACGATATTGAACTGCGCTTCCGGCACCTGCTCGCGAACCCGCGGCCACACCTCGGAGCAAAACCACCGCAAGCCCTCGACGTTGGCTCGATAATCCAGCACGCCCACAAAAACGCAAGTCGCCGGCGCGCTGGCGGGGAGCCCCTGCCCCGGGGCATAATATTTCAGGTCCACGCCGTTGCTAACGCCAACGGCAATCTGGGTGGGGGCAAAGCTCCGCAAGATGTCTGCTTCCTGCTCGCTCGTCATCATCACCGCGTTCGCGCGACGGACAATCGTGCGTTCCAACTTTCGGACTCGGCGTCCTTCCAAGGAAAACAGTTGTCGCCGCGGAAAACCGGCCGTTGCCGCATAGTCGAGCCATTTTTGGCTATCCACGTCCACCAGATCGACCAGCATGCGGGCCTCGCTCAACTCCGGCAGAAAGCCATACGAAGCCATGCTTGAGCAAAAAATCACGACGGCATCAAACCGCACCTCGCGGGCCCATTTCCGAACCGTCTGCCGCAACGCGGGTGAATCAAACATGCCTTCCGTTGCCGATTTGCCGGAGGCCAGGGCTGCGGCTCCCCGCAGCCAACGACCGGCGCCCAACGGCTCGATCACCACCTGTCTGCACAATTCTTCAAGACGCGTTCGATCCGCAGCAGGCGTCGGTTCATCGGCCAAGGTCGCCAGATGCACGTCGGCAAAACGGGCCAGGAATTTCAACAAGTGATAAGACCGGATGCGATCGCCACGATTGGGTGGATAAGGAACTCGATGAACTAGCAGCAGCACTTTCGGTCGTCGCGCCGGCGACTCCTGTTGCGGCGACGAGCAATCGGCAGAAGCTTGTTCTCCAATGGTTTTCTCGATGCGGTCCATACGATAGGTCAGCGATTATATCCAGCGTTGCTTCGCGGCTAGCCCTGCGGGCCAGCGGCCGTCCGCTGGCGGTCGTTTACGCTTGCATCGGCCCGCGAGCCGGCATTTTCCAAATCCGCGATCACCTCTCCCAGCGGAGCAAATCGAAACCGCTGCAATAAGGCGGCCAGCTTTTGTTCCGTAGAGCCCAGGTTAACGTAATGCCGCCAGCGCGACATGCGGCTGGCAACCGCCAATTGCGGTTGTCCTGGATCCAATTCCCACGGATGCACATAGAACACGAAGGGACGGCTGCGATTGATCTGCTTGAGCGATTGCAACGTCCACGCCAGCGGATAGAGTCGGAAATATCCTCCACCCGACACAGGCCAGTTCACTCCGCCAACCCGCCGCACGGAAACGGGAAACTCCCACACCGGGCCGGCCGGCGTTTCGATTTGATGAGGTTCCACCCGCGCGTTGGGGATGCCGTAGCGATCGTGGTAAACGGGGAAAATGCTCGAATCGATCCGAAATCCCTCTTCGACAAGAATCTCCAGGGCCCACGTCGATCGCGC
>JAIOPX010000363.1 GCA_021413705.1 Planctomycetota bacterium
GCAATATAAAACACAGTTGGCCATCAAGCAGCAACGCGTGATCGCGTTGGAATCTGAGAAGACCGTGCTGGCGGCCCAACATCAAGAAGCGCTCAAGAGCCGTAGCGACCTGTTGGTGATTCACGAGGGGAAGCTGGTTGAGGTGCAGGCCGCGCAAGAGAAGCTCAACGCGCTGCGCAAGCAGGTGGAGGAGTTGAAGGAAGAAGTGAAAGTGGCCCGGACGAAGATTGACGAGCAGTTTCAGCAGGTTGTGGTACAGACGGAAGTTAATCATCAGCTTTCGAATCAAGTCAAAGCACAGAAGGAACGGTTTGATGCAGTGACGGCCCAATTGGCAGTTGCAATGGAAGTGATTCGCGATAATGACCTGAATGTCAATCAACCGAAGAATCCTAAAGTTCCACCGCCCATCGACGGCGTCGTCACCGGTGTCCGCGTGGTTGACCGGGACATCTATGTGCAACTCTCGATCGGGTCCGACGACGGCATCATGATCGGCCACCCGTTGGAACTCTTTCGCGGCTCGACCTATCTCGGCAAGGTCAATGTGATTCGCACCGAGCCGGACAAATCGGTGGGGCGCGTCGAGGGAGCCAAGGGACAAATTCAAGTTCGCGACCGGGTTGAATCCCGGCGGAGCCTGCGGCTGACGGCGGGTTGATTTTCGACAAACTTGTTGACGACGAGGGAATCGAGCGTGGCGAAAACGAAAAAGACCAAAGGTCCGCAGCAGAAGCAGCGGGCCAACGTGTATACGATGATGCTCATCGTGGCCTTCTTGGCCTTGAGCGTCGGCAGCTTTATGCTTTGGAAGCAGTTGGACAAGTACGAGTGGGATAAGGAAGCCAAAGAAGGAAAAACAGGAATGGTGACGGCCGTCAGGATGATGGCGTAATGTAAATTGGGGTTCGATAAATCAGCCGCAGGGCGCTAGCCCCCGGTTTTTTTGCCGCACGAACCGTGGGCTAGCGCCCTGCGGCTAATCCCAAATACTAAGTTGTGACAGGAAGCTTGCGTCGGAAGGATTCGACAACTCACACCCACACATCGCGAGCAAGGATGCTCAACCGCCTGCTGGGATTACTGCGCCACGATCTGGCGATCGACCTGGGTACCGCCAACACGCTGATCAGCGTGCCGGGCGAAGGTCTCGTATTGAATGAGCCTTCCGTCGTGGCCGTGGAAAAGCAATCGCGGCGGATCCTTTCCGGCGGCTGCGCGGTCGGCCATCTGGCGCGGCAACTGTTGGGGCGCACACCTGAGTCGATCGTGGTGGTTCGTCCGCTGCGCGAAGGAGTGATTGCCGACTTCCGCTTGTGCGAGGCGATGCTCCGTTACTTCATTCGCAAGGCGCGGCGCAGCTCGTGGGGACTTGGGCCGCGCGTGCTGATCGCAGTGCCCGGCTGCATCACGCCGGTCGAGAAGCGGGCGGTCTACAACAGCGCGCAGCGGGCCGGCGCTAGCGAAGTGCTGCTACTGAGCGAAGCGACCGCTGCCGCGCTGGGAGCCGGATTGCCGATTGCCGAACCGGTGGCCAGCATGATCTGCGACATCGGCGGCGGCACCACCGATGTGGCGGTGATGTGTCTCTCGAGCGTCGTGGCGGCCAAGAGCATCCGCGTCGGCGGCGATCAAATGGACGAAGCGATCGTCGCCTACCTGCGGCAGCACTATACGTTGAAGATTTCGATGGGTGCAGCGGAGCGATTGCGTGTTGACGCCGGCAGCGCCTATCCGCTCGATGAAGAACTGACTGAGGAAGTGTGCGGCGTGGACGCCATCAGCGGCTTGCCTCGCCGTGTCGTCATCACCAGTGAAGAACTGCGCGAGGCTCTGGCCGATCCGCTAACCCGCGTGATCGATGCCATCAAAGCGACACTCGACGGCTGTACGCCCGACCTCGTGGGCGACCTGGTAGATAACGGCATCGTACTGGTTGGCGGCGGGGCGCTATTGCGTTGTTTGGATCGATACATCACGGAGCAGACCGGACTGCCGGCGCGGCTCTCGCCCGATGCTCTGTCGGCGGTAGCGCGCGGCTGTCAGATTTGTCTTGAGCAATTGTCACGTTGGCGAAGCAACTTGGAGTCGAGCGACGATGATTTCTAACATGGGGATATTTAGAATGCATAATCGATGGCGCAGTCTGACCGCGCCTTGGCTGTGGTTGGCGATCGCCTTGGCTATCTCAGCCGGGCTGGCGGCCAGTCCGCCGCGCTTCAGTGCGGTGCTCAAGCAAGCCGTGGCGGACGCTCTGGCTCCCGGCCAACGCTGGGCCTTGCGCGTCGAACAAAAGGTTCGCCAACGCGCCTCCCATAGCCCCGGGCTCCGCCCGGGGGTCGCTCCAGAGAACGGCTCCGTCCCCGGAATCTCTTCCGCCGAAACCCAACGCCTGCGCAACCGCATCCACCAACTGGAACAACAACTGGCCCAACAAACGACACAACAAGCTCCGGCCGGTCGCGAGACCCCGCCGCTGATCGACAGTCGCTTGGTGACCGCTCGCGTGCTGGGTCAGCAAGCCCGGCAGTTTCTCACCAGCCGATCTTTGTTGGACGTCGGCAGCCGAGCCGGCTTGACGGATGGCGCGCTGGCGCTCGAGCCCTCGGATGCAACAGCCCCCGCGCCCCTCTTGGACGTAGGCGGCGAAACCGGCGCAGCGGCGGGCCGATTGGTGCTGGACTCGCGAACTGTAGTGGGCCGCTTGAGCGAAGTGGGCCGTCACACAAGTTGTCTGGAACGCATTACTGATACGTCGTATCGCGACCTGGTGCGGATCGTCCAATATCGCGATGGCCGTCCCACACCCGGGCCGCGTGGGTTGTTGATAGGGACCGGCGAAGCAATGTGCCGAGTGCGGATGGTCGATATCAGTCAGCCCGTTTCCGTGGGCGACGTAGTGTTGGCCGACGGCCTCGGCGGCATCCTCAGCACTCCGCCGCGCTATGGCACGGTCGTCCGCGTGGCGCAGTCCCCCGGCTCCGCTCAGTGGGACATCTGGGTGCAGCCCGACGTTGATGTCCGCAACCTGGACGTAGTGAGCGTATTGACCACCGACGTCAGTTCCGTCCGCGTGGCCGGGACTTACAAGAGCGTAGCTGAAGTCGTGAGACTTCAGACTGGTGACCGAAGTCTTACAACTTCGGCTACGACCATGCACTCGACGCAAGGAATGCCATGATACGCTGGATCTTGTTATTGCCCGCCGTCTATCTGGCAGCCGTGGTGCAAACATCTTGCCATCGCCTGGTGGCGATCGGCCCCGTGGCGCCGGATTGGCTCACGGTAGTCGCCGTCATCT
Organism: Planctomycetota bacterium; assembly: GCA_021413705.1. GTDB lineage: Bacteria > Planctomycetota > Planctomycetia > Pirellulales > UBA7805 > JAIOPX01. The sequence goes on from JAIOPX010000363.1 coordinate 3,302, forward strand.
GGCTGCTGTGGGGACGGGGCCGCCACGACTTTCTCATCGCCGGCGCGATCGGGTTGCTGGGAGACGCGATTGCACCGGGCCGACCCGGCTTCGGCGCCGCGGCTCTGCTGCTGAGCGGATACGCGCTGGTGCAGTTGCGGCCGTTTGGTATTGGCTCAGGGTTGTTTTCGCAGGTGACGCTCACTGCGCCGATCGCGGCCGTGGTTTCGTTGGCCTCATTGGCCGGCGCTTGGCTGGTGGGAGACGCGGAGCTGATGCCGACGCCGTGGTTGTATCATGCCGGCGGCGTCGGGCTTTACACGGCGCTGGCAGCGTTGCCGCTGTGGATGATATTGAGTTGGCTGCGCGAGCCGCTGTTGAAGAAATCGGTGGTGACTCCGTAGGTCAGGCTATTGCCTGACGACTCACGCGTGTTCGTAGAAAAGGCATTGGTTTCGATGAGGCGTCAATCGTCAGGCAATAGCCTGACCTACCTGGTGGAACCATGCCCCAGCCTGACCGACATTTTGATTGGCGACCACTGGCGCCGCAGGGGACCGCGCCGACCGTCGTGGCCGACCCGCGACTGCGGCTACGAATGATCTATAGCGCCTTCGTCGTACTGCTCGCGCTGGTGCTGATTCGAGCGGCGGTACTCGAGGCGACTGTGGGGGAGACATTTCGCCACAGCACCGATCGCAGTCGCACGGTCACGGAGCCGATCGCGGCGCTGCGCGGACGGTTACTGTCGCGCGACGGAACGGTGTTGGCCTGTGATGAAGCAATCGCCAGTCTGGCCGTGGACTATCGCTATCTCGAAGACCCGCCCAATGAAGTGTGGCTGCGATCCTTGGCGCGTAAGCGGCTGGGTTCCGTTGCGGCCCGCGATCCGCAGCGGCGGACGGCCGAGATGGCCCGGCTGCGAGTTGAGATTGCGGAGATGAGTCGCCGGCTGGCTGCGCTGTGTGATATGCCGCAGAGCCAGTGGACGGCCCGCTGCCGTGGGATCCAACGCCAGATTGAAACCATCGCGGCGAACGTCAATGCAAACCGGCAGGAGCAGTTCGTTCGTCGAGTGGCCACTGAAGAACCCGCGGAGCCAGAGCCAGCGACACCCGCCGCCATCGTCCGCCGTGCCGTGTTGGAACTCTTCGTCCCGCCGTTTGAGTTGCCGCCGCCGCGAATCGCAGTCCGCGAGCAACAGCAGGCTCACGTTGTCGCTCGTGGGCTTTCGCTGGATGTAGTTGCGGAGATCGAAAAGCACGCCAAGGAGTTTCCTGGAGTTGAGATTCGCCGCGAAGTGAGGCGGAGCTATCCACGCGGTTCGCTGGCGGCGCAGATGGTTGGCTATGTGAGTGCATCGGGAAATGTCGATCCCAAAGCGGTCGCTCCGACAACCATTGGCCGTAGCGGGGCCGAGCAAGCGGCCGAGCCTTGGCTGCGCGGCGTGCCAGGCATCACGCGACGTCAACTTGACAGCCGGGGCCAGACCATCGACCAGCATGTGGAGAGACCGTCGCATTCCGGGCGCGACTTTGTGTTGACGGTTGATGCGGGAATTCAAAACCGTGCCGAGCAATTGCTCGATGAGTTTCAGAGTCGTGCCCGGGTGCCTGGGGCAAGTCTTGGACCCGCCGTGGTGGGCGAGGCGCCGCCCCAGACTCGCCTAGGTGCTCGTACCGCCAAGCCTCGCCCACCCAGTGCCGGCGGAGCCGTATTGGTCATTGATGTCCACAGTGGCGCCGTGCTGGCGGCGGCCACGGCGCCCCGGTTCGATCCGAATGTGCTGGTCGGAGGTTCGTCCACGGAGATCAACAAACTGCTCCATGGTGTCGGCCATCCGCTCTTGGATCGCACAGCGCAGATGGCCCTGTCGCCGGGGAGCGTGTTTAAGGCGCTCACCGCAATTGCCCTGCTGGAATCCGAAGGTTTCGATCCTCAGGCCAAGTTCGAGTGCCGCGGATATTTGCATCGGCCCGACGCGCAGCGGTGCATGATCTTCCGTCACTTTGGCGTGGGGCACGGGCCGATCACGCTCCGCGAAGCCCTGGCGCAAAGCTGCAATGTCTACTTTCAGCGTCATGCCTTGTCGCTGGGACCGGCGCCGCTGGTTGACTGGGCGGCCCGCTTTGGCTTCGGGAACAGGACCAATTGCGACTGGTGTCAGGACTCGCCCGGCAAACTACCGTCCCCATTGGCCTCGCAGAATAATGACGAGTCGAAGTGGAAGCAGGCCGATACGGAAGCGATCGCTATCGGCCAGGGGAGGCTGACGACCACGCCGCTGCAAGTGGCACGGTTGATGGCGGCCGTGGCCAATGGGGGACGACTTGTGACACCGCATTTGTTAGCCGACGTGGGCCTGGGTAGCGAACCGGAAACCTCCGCCGAGCCAGACGTACTGCCATTACCAGAACATCCCACCCGGCCCGTGCCAGGGCTATCGCGGGAAAAGTTGGCGGCGCTGCGGGCCGGCCTGGAGGCGGTCGTAGCGGATCTGGACGGGACGGGTTACAACACAGTACGCGTGGCCAGCGTGGCGATCGCCGGCAAGACGGGTACGGCGGAGACGGGGGGCAACTTGCCGGACCATGCTTGGTTCGCCGGCTATGCCCCGGCTGAAGCGCCGCGGATCGCCGTGGTGGTGGCCTTGGAGCATGGCGGCAGCGGGGCCGAATCGGCGGGGCCGATCGCGCGGCAGGTGGTGGAACATTTGGCCGAGCGAGGATATTTTACGGGCACGAGAAGCCGGTAGGTCAGGCTATTGCCTGACGACTCCCGCGCTGCGTGAGTTATAACGTCAACATTTCGATAGGACTTCAATCGTCAGGCAATAGCCTGACCTACAAGAAACATGAAACATCTTTACGGCAGTAGCGGCGATGAAGCCAAGGACATGGAAGCCAAGGAAACGCTGATTGAGAGCAGCCTGGCGCAAGTGTTCGCCGAGTACGATTACGCCAAGAAGCGCCACATGCGCGATCCGGTGGTGTTTCTCGTAGATTGCGAAGACGAGATTGGCGGCCCAATGGCCCGCGGCTGGGAGGGAGACGAAGTGGTGGACGCGGCGATCGAGGAGAGCGTCGAAGATACGGACGATGATGAAGAATCGGAAACGCAAGTGGACGACGACGAGCGGTGTATCACAGCCCTGGCCAGGGCGTTCTCGCTGGAAGACTGCCGCCGCGAGATGCCGCAGTTCTTTCCCGATCTGATGCCGACGTTCGAGTCGCCGTATCCGCAGGATGGCTTCTTGGCCGTGGTGGTAACAGCCGGCGGGGCGGCGACGTTTACGGTTCCTCACAGTGCGAGAGAGTGATTGAGCTGGAGTCGCGAGGCTGGAACAAGGGTGGCATGCCCACGTTTGCCAAGACTTGAGGACGGTTGCAGCCCCATGCAACCGCTCAATGCCTGTAGGAAGTTGACGTGGGCATGAGTGTGTGACGGACTCTACCGCCCCCAGTCATCATGCCCACGCGGAACTATCAATAGTCCTGTAGAGCGGATCCGGGCCTTTGCGAATACTCATGCTCGCTCTGGCGTGGGCATGGCACCCACAAGCACATTCTACACATGCCACTGAGCTACTTTCCCGCAATCTGCTTGGCTTTGCGGATCAGTTCTAGCAACTCCTTGCGATAACCGCTGAGGTCCTCTCCCTTGTGCTGGGAGGCGATCTCCAGAACAGCGTCATAGGTCAGAGTTCCTTTGTACTGGCTGTCCCGCAGCACCATGCCGAACCCGGCCACGGCGGCTGCGAATTGGAAGTCGCTGCTGGCGGCGGCGAACTTCTTCCCCTCGTCGCTAACCGGCACTTCGATCAGTTGGCTCACGTCTGCCATTGGCTCTTTGTAGCGGATCTTGAGCGTCAGCAGTTCGTCGGCCTCATCGTGGGCGACCACCTTCTTGGGCTTCTGATACTTCAGTTCGTCCACCTGGGCAACCGGCATCCGCTCTCCCGCCGGCACGATCTCGTACAGAGCCGTGACCGTGTGCCCCGAGCCGATTTCGCCAGCGTCCTTCTTATCGTTGTTGAAGTCTTCGGCGGCCAGGATGCGGTCTTCATAACCCAGCAGGCGATAGCCGGCCACTTTGGAAGGATTGAACTCGATTTGGATCTTCACATCCTTGGCGATCGTCATCAGCGTGCCGCTGAGTTGCTCGACCAGCACCTTGCGGGCTTCATCAATGTTGTCCACATAGGCGTAGTTGCCGTTCCCTTTGCCGGAGATCGTCTCCAGCATCGAGTCGTTGAAGTTTCCGCAACCGTAACCCAGCACGGTCAGGAAAGTTCCTTCCTTGGCCTTTTCTTCGATCAGCCGCTCCAGCGACAAGTCGCTGGTGATGCCGACGTTGAAGTCACCATCGGTGCAGAGGACCACCCGGTTGATGCCGCCGGCGATGTAGTTCTCCTTGGCCACACGGTAGGCCAGTTCGATGCCGGCCCCGCCGTTGGTCGAGCCGCCGGCCCGCAAGTTGTCCAAGGCCGCCAGAATTGTCTCACGACTCTCGCCGGCAGTGCTGGGTAGCACCAACCCCGAGTTGCCGGCATAGACCACAATCGCCACGCGGTCGGTATTGCGCAACTGCTCGGTGAGCAACTTCAGCGATCGAATCACTAGCGGCAACCGATTCGGCCCATCCATGGAGCCGGAAACGTCGATCAGGAACACCAGGTTCGCCTGGGGCCGCTTGTCGGGCGCCACGTCGCGTCCCTTGATGGCCACGCGCACCAGCTTGTGCTTCGGGGCCCAGGGGCAATCGGCCACCTCGATGTGCGATGCGAACGGCCGCCCATCCTTCGGCCCGGCATAGTCATAGCGGAAGTAGTTGATCAGCTCCTCGATCCGCACAGCGTTCGGCGGCGGCAGAACCCCCTGCTGCATGATGAACTGCCGGACGTTGGCATAGGACGCGGTGTCCACGTCGATCGAGAAAGTGCTGAGCGGATTGGTAAGCGAATCGAGATAAGCGTTCTCGACGATCCGACGGAAGCGGTTGCCCCCTTCGCTGGGGTCGCGGCTTCCGGCCGCTTCATTCGGATTGAGCTGTAAGCGCTCCCTACGCTCCTTGCCGTTGGCGTCCAGTTCTTCGTGCCAGCCCCAGCGGCCGTCGTTTCGGGCCAGTTTGTCTCCGCGGAGGTCACGGGGCTTGGACTTTTCATACTCCGGTTTTGACACGTTGTAGTCCCGTTGATCGCGATTTCTATCGAGTTGTTCTCCCTGGCCAGATTGTGAAGGTTGTTGCTTGTTACCTGGAATTCCGATTTGTTTTCCGCCACTTTTATCATCCTTCGATTCTGGCTCCAGCTTTGTGGCGGAGGTGGTCGATGGAGCGGGCTTCTGGTCCGCATATCGATATGCGTCAACGTCGCGGTTCTTTTTGCCATGCCCTGGATCCTGGCCTCCGTTGGCAAATTGATCCGCATGAGGACGTTGTTGACTTCCCTTCGTAGCGAGTCCGGCACTTTGTTGACCTTGCCCCGGTCCACCTTGGTTTGCGCCGGGGCGTTTGCCGAGAGGCGATTGTGCCTCGACGCCTCCGTCATTGGGAGCAGGCGCTAAAGACGGGACATCGAAGGCAGTACCTGCCTTGCCAGCGATGGCAGAACCTGCTCCGCCAGGCTGCTGAGACTCAAACTGCGCGTCGTCTTCGGACCAATACTTGTCAAAGGTGAGTGGTTGTTGGCGGGCTGGCTGCGCGGGGAGGGCAAGATTGAGCGGGGCCGTCTCTTCGTCGCCTACCGTGAGAGCCTGAGCGTTCGCATCCCCTTCTTGATTGGCGAGTTTCTTGCTTTTTGCATCCTGCCCCCGCTCTGTGGAAGCCGTTGAGGTTTGAAGATCGCGAGGAAATTTGCCCTGGGCTACTCGCGGCTCCTTCGAGGAGGGCATGAGAAGCGCCGTCCCGCCTGCCACGGCAATTAGCAGACCCGCGGCTATGGCCAATGATCGCCAGCGGCTGGGTGCTTGCTGGGGCTGGGCCACCAGGGCGGGCGCTGGCAGTTCTTGGTCCGCGACGGCCGCTGCCCCGGCGGTCGGCGCAGCGGCGGCTGCCAGGATGCGTGCAGTTAGGTCCGGCGGTTGTTGACCGCCGAGCAATTCGCGCAGGCTGGCGTCCATTAGACGGTCGTGTAGATCGTATTCTTGTTCGTTGTTCATGGCCGGTTCTTTCTTGTAGGACCAAGTAGTAAGGCTACAACGGCACTCACTTGGTCACGGAGTGACCGCCGATAGTAGCCCCGGCATTCATGCCGGGGTACGCGCTCAACAATTCGTATTTTCCATTTCCCTCCTCCCCCTTCGCCGCCGAAGGGGGCGAAGGGGGCGAAGGGGGAGGAGGGAAAAAAGGTTTTATCATCGTAAACCCGGCAATAAATTGCCGGGCTATTATCAGCTGTCCCTACGGGACAATTCATGGGTACTACGTTCGCAATTTCCTCTCCATACACTCTCGCAAGGCTGCGCGAGTGCGTCGTAACAATGTCTTCACTCCGTCGGCTGTCATCTTAAGCGCCTCTGCGATCGCTTCGCGCGAGGCGCCGTCGCTGTAGTGCATGGCTACCACCTCGCGAGCCTTGGGGGCGACGACTAATTTCAGGCATTCCTCCAGCGCTGCCAGATGCGGATCAAAACGCCCTTCGACCGTGGCCGCTGCCCAGACGTTTTCAGCCGCCGACAACTCGGCCATCGCCGGTTCGCGTCCCTGGCGGCGGCGGAGCATCAACAGTTGATTACGCGCCACGCGGCGCAGGTAGCTGGCCGTCTCGCCACGGGAGCGCTGCTCAAACGGTGAGCGCAACATGGCGAGAAACGTCTCCTGTGTCAGATCCTCTGCTTCGTTGGCTTCACAGCCAAGGAAGCGGAGGTACCGCCAGACGTCGGCCTGATGCTGGCGAACCAGTTCGGCAGGCTCCAGCGGCAAGAACTCGTGCGTCATCGTGACTGCGACCGGCATCTCGGTGGTACTCATAACATCCTCAGTGCCAATCCAAGGCCAAAAGGGTTCAAAAATGTTTAGCGGCGCGGGCAACGCCCCGCGTTTTCCGAGGCCCTAACAGCTTAGACGCCTCCAGATCCCTCGGCGCTCCCCGACAATCGCAACCTACGAGGCCACAAGGAATTGCATTCCCATTCGTTCGCCCTAGTGGCGATTATTCCCCGTGGACCGCCGTTCCTCGATACACGGTCACCGCCGAACCTTCGGCCAGAAATGCCGATACGGGTGGGACCGTCAGAAACTCTGCCAGCGGCTCGCCGTAGAGCAGCGCCGCATCGCACTGCATTTCGACATTCTTGGCGGGCGACACGCGCCACGGTGGATGATCGACGCGATACTCCAACCCCCGCCCATCGCCCAGGCGCGTGTATCCCCAATAATGTTCCGCGATGAATTGATGCTGGCTTCCCTCGGATGGCAGGGTTGGCTCGGCGGTTGTTTCAACGCCCAGGTAGTTTAGCCGTTGAGCCAGCCGCCAGTGATATGCGACGTTGCACACCGCCGTTCCATCGACGACCTCCTCTCGAATCTCGTGTCCCATCGGCAGCGTGACGTAGTTCTCTCCATAGACCTTGCGAGCCACCAAGGTCACGGCTCGTTTCGGAACGATTTCCTTAATGAATACTACTCCCCGCCGCCAGCCTTCCGGCGCGCGGCGACGGACGTAGAATCGCAGGTTCAATTCCTCGAAGTCTCGGTGCCACGGCACGCGACAGCCGCAGACTTGCGTGTTGAGAAATCGGAAACCCACCAGGCTCATGAGCGTGACGCCGTTCCAGTCGTCTAGTTCGGTGCCGGAAGGAGTGAGCGGGAGCAGCAGCGCCGGATCGACTTCGAAATTGACCATCACCAGCGAGCGCCACTCGGCTGTCAGAAATGGGCGCGTGGTCGGCTGCTGTTGAGGGCGCGAAGTGCCGGTGTCTTTCCTGGGTATGGATATGAGACTGCTCACGGAATGCTCCTTGACGAGTGAACCGCAATTTTGAGCGAATGCACAACAGGTCTTGGCAAGGTATCCACCCCGCTGTCCGGCGAGCCGGGGGCGTCAGCCCCTGGAGGTGTATCTGGTTGCGACGGCGATCCAGAAATCCCAACACGCATTCCTCCGCGGGCTGACGCCACGCGGCTCGCCTGCGCGGTCATTTCCGCCCTCTCGCTAACAGCTTGTCCTGCAAGCATTTGCAACGACATATTGTGCCCCCCGGGCCGTTGTGAATCGAGGCCAAATCGGGTATATTTTGGGTACTCCGCGACGGGCCATTTTTACGCTCGTCCGTGCCTGCCCGCCCGTCTCAAAAAACGCGGGTTTGCCCGCAGTTTCGCGACTTCTGCAAAGGATTGATCTTTGTCTACCGACTCCAGCGATCAGGGCCCTCCCGATGAGCCCCCTGCCGATGCTCCCCTCGCACCCAACGGCGGCACGCCG
>JAIOPX010000046.1 GCA_021413705.1 Planctomycetota bacterium
CGCTTGAAATTTTGCATGCCAGCATCGTCCAGCCAGGGTGGGGTGCAACGAGCGGCGGTTTGTATCAAAAAGCGGTCGCCCCTCCAAGATCGAACGGGGCTGGCAATGCTGGCAAAGTGGGCCTCGCTTGCCGAGCGTGGCCTGGGATGCGGGGTCGTTTCATGGTGCCAAACCGTGTTAATTGCGCACGTTGTGGAATGGTCTCCGACCATTTCACGGAAACGACCGCAGGTCTCCGCTTCTCCCTTCGCGCCGATAGCCCCTGACTGGAGACCTGCGGTCGGCGGGATGACACGGTCGGGAGACCGTGCCATAACCGGCCTACTACCACCGTGGCCGGCGCGGGCCTTTGCGGAGCAACCGCAAGTAGATCAGCCGCAATCCACCCAGCAACACAACCAAACCCAGCGGAGCCAGCAGCGTGATGATCACAAAGTGCCCGCGCAACTCCCCGCCGGCAATGGCGTAGCGAAACATCCCCCCGACCCCGGCGAAGATGACGCTCACCAAGGCCATCAACATGAAAAGCGTGGCCATCGTGAACTGAAACGGCCGCCGTGGCGGCGGTGGAGGAGTCGTTTCAGTGGCAGAATTGCCGGGCATGGCTGCCAAAAGGTTAGATGACAAGAAGATCTTTGAGCTTGGCATCGACTTCCGATGCAACTTCTGATGAAAGCGAACCGAGGCGGCGAACCACACTGCTCATATATATCTCATCCGGCTGCACGAACCGATTCTCCGTCAGCCAAGGTGTAGATGTCTTGTTGCGTATCGCTCAATTCGTCGGCCCACTCACGAGCAATCCCCGCCATCCATGCTTTTCCAGCGGCATCCTCCTGCCCTGCAGGAATAATGATGACTGTGACCGGGCCTGGCGGAACAGAGGAAGGAACTTCCGCAACAAGCTGATGTTGATCATCAACCTGGCCAGTTAGTCGAATCGCTTCCATGATCGCTCGCTATCATTTCCAGGGAAAAGCCGGACTTGAAACTGGATCGTGTTATTATACCACACGTCAGTTCAGTCACAATCCAGACGCACCGACCAGTAGGCTGAATAGCATCATCGCAAACGTTGCACGCGCTCCATAACATCATGCTGCGTCAGAGGCTGCCCCACCGGCAGGATCATGTAGCAGGCGCGCTCGGCATGGCAGTCGATGATCACCTGCCGGGTGTTCGGGACAAAAAATCCATCGGGACATGGCTCGTGGCCGTGGATCATCACTTCCGCACCGACGAGCTTCGCAAACGCATCGGCATTCTGTTGCCGATAATCGCGTCCCCAAACGAGCGAAAACACCGGGCTTCCCTCGGCCAAATCTTCGTCGGCCAATTCGCGATCAAAAAGCGAGATGTCGAATTTCCGCTGATCGAGTCGCTCGGGAATCGTGTGGCTGATCCATGTACTCGGCGCCACGCGCACGGCCAGCGGCACAGTGCGCAAGAACTCCAGCATGGCCCCGCGCACGCGGTCGATCGCCTGCCCGTACATCTCCTGCATCCCAAAGCGGAACATCAGATTGAGCATCTTCGAGTTCTTCAGGATCGGATAGTCCGTCAGCTCCGCCAGCTCGTGGTTGCTCATCAGAAAGTGGACGCGCTGGGGAAACTCCGTTTTCAGCTTCGCCACATCCTCAAGCATCATGTGCGACATGCACCCGCCGGTGCCAGGGTACGACGGCCCGCCGTGGCAAACCTCCTGCATCACCAGATGCCGCCCCGGGTGGTTCGCCAAGTCGGCGATCCGACGGATGGCGTTGAAGTTCGGCCGATGGCCATGCAGATCGGCCGTGATCATCACCTCGTCGGCCAAGTCTGCGGTCAGTTCAATCACTGAGCCCTGCCGCCCTGGCGTGGCCCGATTAGCCGCCGCGGCTTCCTCGTAGGTGCGAATCACCTGCTCGATATAGTCGATGGATGCGACCATGGAGGGGCGAGGGGTTAGGGGCTAGAGGTGAGTGGTGATCGAACCATATTTTCAAACGGTAACAGCAGCGGTGGTAGGTAGCAAGCATTGCATGAGGGGAGAGGGGCGAGGGAATAGGGGATAGAGAACTTGGCCAGCAGCACGCATTGATATCACGACGAAACGACTCCCCCCTATTCCCTAACCGTTAGCCTCTAACCCCCAGCCTCTGAGATTGCCGATTCTCTGGATTCTGTCGGTTTTGCCGCCGATACCATCCATTGTGCGAGCCATGGAGGGGGGATCCTCGGGGTGACGCACGACGCCTCATACGAGGGAGACCCATGAAACGCGCTATCTTTCTGTTGACGGCAGCACTCCTGACCGGCTTTTCCGGCGGCTGCCACCACAACCTGTGTGACGACGGTTGCAATGCCTGCGGCTCGAACGGCTGCAACGGCTGCGGCGGCAAGGCGGGCAAGCACTATTCCGGCCCGTCCAGCGAAGAATACACCGATTCCGGCCCACCCAGTGCGGCCGTCACCTATCCCTACTACACCACCCGCGGCCCGCGCGATTTCCTCGCCAAAAACCCGCGTGGCATCGGACCGTGAGTTGCCCCGTAGCATGGGCTTCCAGCCCGTGATCGCAACATATCGCGCGAATGGACTCGCGCACATTTCGCACCAGCCGCGGCGCAAGGAAGCGCCCCAAACCGGCTGGTGCGGTTTTTTGCGCGGGTGGGGTTTTTTCCCTGGGTAAAAGTGCTGATCTTGCCCCTGAAAGTGCTTTGTTCCGACAGAAGTTGCCACCCTGCTCTCTTCAGCGTATGCTCAATGGAGAGAACAGGGCACTTGAGCAAGTACCTGCGGATCGCACTCTATGGCCAAGACCACCACAGCTCCCGACACTGCCGACCGCGCCGAGCGGATTGCGGCCATCCGCCGCGAGATTGCCGCTGGCACCTACGAGACGCCCGAGAAACTTTCGGCCGCTCTCGACGCGATGCTCGTAAAAATTGAAAAGAACGATGCCCCGCCCGCTCGGCCCCGGTAGTGAGTTCCGAACAATAGCCCGACGCGCAAGCGAGGGACGTATCACCACTGGCGAGCGGGGGGCCGACCATCGCTGCGCGACGGTGCCCGCCCCCGGTTTCTTCAAGCACCGATTGATGCCGGAAATTGCCAGTACTGTGCCAACGGCCGGCTTCCGCCGGCCACTCACACCGGCCGCTCGCCCGGCGAGCGGGCACACGTGCTGGCACCGCATCGAAAGAATTGCTCCAGTTGACCGCGCATCGCAGCCGATCTTACGCTACAATTACCACATAGAGCGTTAAACTGCCGGGCTATATACCGTCGGAGGGACTAACAACAGCGTAGGCCAGGATCACCAACGACTGTGCATAGCACCGTCCGATCCTCGCTTTTCTCGCAGCGGCCTCTGCCGTCGCTATCGGCCCGATACCTTCGGCCGGAATCTCTTTCTTGGCGCCGCCGGGGCCTGCGTGACCCGCGCCCCGCTGATACACGCCCACATAGCGATAGTAGATCTGCAGCGACATGCAACAGAGCGACGTGGCGTAGAGGCGTCCTCCCTGGGCAATGAATGCACACTGATTCCAACTGCCGCTTTCATGCCCCTGCGTGAATTGCGTCTTGATCAACCCGTCGCGCAACACCCCATTCCACAACTTCCATTGCGGCCCCTCGCCGTTGGTATATTGAAACATCGCCTGATTGGCATAGTACGTGTAATACATATTCTTCAGGTCCGGACCCGTCTGCGCCAGATAGGTCATTCCTCGTTCCAAGGCCGGGTTGTTGCGATTCGCACCCAAATACATTCGAGACAACAGCCCCACCGCTGTCATGGCCGGTGTCTTGCCAGGGCCTCCGTAGCCGTAATAGGCTCCGCTCTCGGATTGCACGCCGTCCAAACCTTTGGTGACCCGATCCAAAGTCAGTTGGGGAACATTCAAATAGGCGCCACGGCCGCTCTTAAGCGCCATGATCTGCCAACCGCTGACCGAAGTGTCGCCTCCGCCCCCCTCGTATCCCCAAAAATTCCGATCTTGCGACTGCGTGGCGATAATCCAATTCAACGCCGCCTGCGCCGGCGCTTTGAGCTTGGAATCTTTCGTCATGCCGTAGGCTTCCGTCAGTGCAATCGTCGCCAGGCCATGGGCATACATGTGCTCATTCCCACCGAACATTTTTCCGGTTCCCTTGGCGGCGTCCAACTGCATGGTGCTGACCAAATGCTTGAGCCCCCCTTCAACGGTCTTCTTGTACTTTCCCTCTTTGTGCGTGTAGCCCGCCGACAGGAACGGCAGTAGAGCCAGGCCGGTGGAACCGAACGAACCCGTGGCGCCTCCAGGGTTGCCGCACTGGCATTTGCCTCCGAGCTGATGGTTGTAGCTCCAACTCCCATCGGCGTTCTGATGCGCGGCGATCCACTTCAGCGCAGCCTCGACGGCTGCCTCGCTGTAGACGTTGCCCCCTTTGCGCGCCACGGTCGCTTTGCGACTTCCCTTGCCGCGTCCTCCCAAAGGCCCCGAGCCAGAACCACCCAGCCCCGACGAAACTCCTTCACCTCCGCCACCCCCCAGTCCGCCGGGGCCCTTCATGGCGGGTCCGCTTTTGAACGTGGAGAAATCGAACGAGGCGCCGCCAAGCTGCGGCGCATCGACCGCTGCGCTCTTCAGCCCGCCCCCCTCGTCCTCGAACGTCGGCGAGTCGTCGAAATACTTCGCCGACTGGGTAACGGCATCTCCGTCCTTCAACTTGGAATCTTTATCCCCCTGAACTAGCGCATTGAGATCGAGCTCGGTCGGCTGGCCGTCGAGCGGCTGATCCAACTGCAACGTCTTGAGATTTTCGTCCTCGAGTTGCGTCAGTTCCACCGAATCGAACGACGTCCCTTCGTTGAGTTTCTGATGGATATAGCGAGCGCCTAAAAAGAGGAACAGCCCGATAAAGAGCGCCGCGTGGAACAACATGCTAGCCAGGTAGGCGCCGCCAACCTCGGCAATCCACAGCCTGCAGGTTCCGATCCAACCCAGCGATGGCTCGTCGTCGGACGGATCGCCCATAGCCCCGGGCTCTGCCCGGGGGTGCTCTGCCCGAGGGTGCTCTGCCCGGGGGTTGCTTGCCTCAATCGGAACGGCCGCGCCCCGCGTGGCCGCAGGCGAAGCTGTCTCGCCTGGCCGCAGGGGTGTTCGCGTCGTTTCTTGCGGCTTGGCACTCGGTCGCGCGGCGGGGCGCATGGGCACCGAAGGCGCTGCAACCCCTGGCCGTGGCGGCAGTGCCTTTGCTTCGACTTCCGCCTCCGCTTGCTCGGACTTCCCACTCGCTTTCGGTTTTTTGGCGATCTGCCCGCGGCGACGCTTCAGCTCCCGAGCTTCTTCCTTAAGCCGCGCAGCCTCTTCGTCCAGCTTGGCGCGGGCAACGCGAATTTCAATCTCGCGACGATTCAAGTTGCTGCTGTCGCCGCCGACGGAACTGCTTCCGCTCATGCAAATTCCCCGATGTTGGCCCTTACCCGGGACAGTTGACTGTCCGGGCTCCCTGCAGGCGCCTCAGCTATTCTATTCGATCTTGGTCCCAATACTATTCGACCTGCCCCCTATGAACCTCGAAAACAACGTTTTTTGGGGTCGTCAATTCGGCCGGCTTCTTGTTCCGCAGCAGGTCGAAAGCGGCCAGCAGCGTCAGGCTGGGAGGGGTGGGTTCGTTCAAGTGGCGGGCCGTCGGATGCTGCAAAGCCCCGGGCTCGGCCCGGGGGCAAGCCGTTGGGTACGGCCTCTTAACTGCTCATTGAAAGCAGCTTTAAAGGCCGTAATCCAACTCTAAACATGGATGGTGGTCTCGTCCATGCGTTAGGTGGGAGTAACCCCAAGACATAACGTGTCGAACCGGGACGGTGACACCCGAAATCTCGAAGGATTTCCACGGCTGGCAGTATGTCATGCCGCTGAAACGAGTTAGGCGCCTCGGGAATGACTGGGCGTGAGTGGACGGTAGGGAAGCAATGTAGGGTTTGTCGGACAACATCAGCCGGCACGCCGACCATTGCTGCGCGAGGGTGCCCGCGTCCGGTTCTCTGCGCGGAGCCGATGCCAAACCGGGGGCTAGCGCCCTGCGGCTGATCGAAATTGCCGTTTTGCGGCAGAGTCTAAGGTTTCGCGCGTGATGCCGGGCAAAACCCAGAGTGCCAGAACGGGCCGCGGATCGACGTCCTTGTCGATCCACCTTCCTCATTCCTCATTCCACATTTGCCTTCCGCCTCCGCCACGCGATCAGCCCCAGCCCGGCCAGGCCCAGCGCGGCCAGGGCGAATGTGGCCGGCTCGGGGACGGCTGACGCCTCGCTGAGTTCTCCCGTGATGCGGATCGCGGCAAGTCCGTCAACTGGAGTAAAGCCAGGAGAGTCTGCAAAGAGAATCGTCAATGTTCCGCCGGTGGCAGCCTCGGCATCCCAGACAAGCCAATCGTTCTGAGCGTTGCCATTCGCGCTCCCACTCCACGCGGAAACAGCGCCGTTTTGTGTATTTGAAAAGGAGTGATCCGCATAACCGCCGCCAATGGTTATGTCCCATTGACCGGCAACCACAACTCCGGCCATGACAACTTCGACCTTGTAATTATTGCCGCTCGTCAGACCCGTGAATGTGACCGTACCGGGTACGGGATTGGCGGCAGGATAGTTTCTGTATAGTTGTGCGCCAGTAATATCTCGGAGGACCCAATTATTAGTTGCTGAGAAGGCGCCGTTTCCATAATCGGTGCCCAACCAACCCGCCCATGCGACATTGACGCTCGTTGTCGTCAGAGTGGTGTAATTGACTAGATTGTTGGGGCTGTCTCCACCGGTCTGAATTCCACCGTTGCCGAACGCCCCCAGAATCTCGTTGTAGCCATCAGTCGCTGCATTCACGTGCCCGGCGATTTGATTTGGAGAACCTGAACCGTTGGGGCCGTCCCACGCCACACGTATGTCGATGGGGGCAGCGGAAGCGATCTGTGCAGTTGCAAGCGCGACAGCAGCCACGATTGCGAAACGAACGATGTGCAGCGAATTTCTGAGCGGTAACATTGGCTCACCTTTGTGTGTTGACGAGTGTTTCTCCACCTCGCAGCCGGGAACACCCCGGGAGAAGTGGGGGACGAATGATGTTTAAACTTCGAATCGATGAGATGGGTTGGCTATAAGCGTTGCTCCAAGAGAAGGAAATCTACCTTTCCGCAATAACCTCGATGCGGATGTTGTCGATGTTGTAGGGGGTCGCAGGCGTCTGCGGTGTCACTGTCGGATAGCCGAAAATCACGTACTTGGGGGGCGTGGTCCAATCGACCGTGGGGACCGGAGTCCGGAAGTCGGCATCGCGAATCCAGCCCGCGGAACCGCTCCATTGCGAGCGCTCGACGCGCGCGTCGCGCAGCTTGCCGTTCGCGACATCCATCAGCACGCGGACCCGATAGACCAGATTCTTTTTCCAGGGAATCCGCGGCGCCGCCGCGTCGGCATTTCTCCAGTACTCAATGCCCGGCGCGATGCCTGCCTCGGCGGCAAAGGAGAACGAAGGCTCGATCTCAGCCGGCTCGATCTCAGCCAGCGAAGGAAAAATCACGAACTCCACCAGCATCTGGCAGCTATCGGCCGACGGGAAAGCGTCAATTGGCCGGACGATCCTTGGAAACTCGCTACGCGGATTATCCGCCGAGGGTGCAAAAACCAGCAATCGCGAGATCGACGGAGGAGGAGGATTCAGGCTCGGGTCGGCCGGGCCGTGCAGAGCCGTGAAATCGGCCACAGCTTTGTCGTAGTCGCCAATGCTGACGTTTTGCCCCTTGCGGCTGCTCCCCTGGACGATCCACTGGCCGACGTTGTCGCGTTTGACGCCGATGTCATACGACTCGAAATCCTCCGTGAGCAGCACCTGCCGCGGCTTGCCCTGCAGCTTGTCGAGAGCGAACTTGAACGGATCGGCGGCGGGCAGCGGCTGGACCTTGTTCTCGCTGATCGTGGCGGCCTGGCCGGCTTGGAGGATGGTGGATGGAGGATGGGGGATGGAGGAAGTAGGTGCCTGGGCGAGTTGGTCGCCGGGTGCCACGTCCACTTGACCTTTGAAGACATGCACTTCGGTGACCGGTGGCTGCGTGCCGTCTTGCTGCGGACCGCCACCCGGCTGCTGCTCTTCTTCTCCTACCTCCTCAAGCCTCACTCCTGCAGCCTCATTCTTTACGTACACCCCAAACTCTGTTCCCAGGTCGGTCACGGTGCCATCGGGCGTTTGAACCTGGAATCCCTTGGCCGGATCCGAG
>JAIOPX010000345.1 GCA_021413705.1 Planctomycetota bacterium
GCCGTGAATAATCCGGGCTAGCGTCCGGTCCTGCGTGACGTACCGGCAAAGACCGGGGGCTAGCGCCCGGCGGCTGATGTGTTCCAGACTGGGGCTAGCGGTGCTATCATCTGTCATCCACCAAGGGCACAACCTTTGAGTAATGATCCATGTCAGAACTCAGTTGCTTGTTTTTTCTCTTGATCGTGATTGTGGGATCGCTGATCGCCGCGATCCGTCGCAACAACTTGGCCGGCATGAGCGTGGTCCGCGTTTGCATCACGGCGATGCTGATTGCCGTGGTCGGAGGGCCGGCGGTGGGCGGGGCCTTCTGGCTGTTCGATCGATACCTCAGCCACGCCTATCTGGACTGGTACTCCACCTGGCCGGAAAAAGTCGCCGCCTGGAGAATGTATGCGACGATCGGCACCATCGCCGGTTCCGTGATTGGGCTGATGTGGGGATTGATCACGGTGCTGGCCAGCCTGGGGCGACGCCGCCCATAAAGTTAATTTGATGTTTATTTGGTCATGATTTTGGGCAATATGACAATTTGACGACCGACCCGGCTGAACCCGCGAACAATTTGACGACCGACCCGGCTGAACCCGCGACTGAGCGACGGACTATAATAGAAATGGAGGGGGCGGTTCCTGAATGCCTCCCACATGTGCGAGTTTGACTTGGATTGAGTTGGCCACATAGAATCCACCTCAGAGACTCAGTGAGATAAAGCCGCAGGATACGTTCAATGTTCGGGGTTTCGTTTCATCACAACTTCCGCGCTCGCTTGCGGACGGCCTTGTTCTTTGGAATGGTGCCTTTGACCATTTTGAATGGCTGGCCGTCCATAGCTTGTAGCTGCGCCGACGGGCAATCCAATCGGTCGGGTCGCGGGATCGGTTGTTGCGCTCTTCATACTGACGCCGGACAAAACGGGGCAGGCTCACCTTGTTGCGGATGTCCGTGCTGTGCAGAGCGGGGAGGCGACAGTAGCGCACCAAGGCCGACGAAGAAATGCTGCCAACAAGCGAACAAGCCATCGCCAGGTGGTCGCCAGGCAGGTTCGCCGAACCACGGTTGCACGGCTGTGATTCAGATGAAACCGATTCCCGGTGTCGTCATCGCATCGCAATACAACGACCAGCATGATGTGCTGGCCCTGTTTGTTGTGCCGCTGGATCTTGCAAGTCATTGGGTTGTGAGCCAGACGTGTGCCTGCGTCGAAATCGATTCTGGCCCCCCGCCCGATAATCTTGTCGTAACTCTCCAACGACTCGTCATTTGACGCTCTCCCGCGCGGTGCAATCTCTTGCACTGCGCATTCTGGATGCAGTTTGTCTCCACGTCGGCCAAACATGCGCTTAGCCGTCGTGCTTTCGCCGCATTTGCAGAGGGAGAGTTTTCCATGGTTGGCAATGACGATCGCCCAGTACTGGCAGAGGCCGTGAACCATCCGGCGCCTCAACTTGATGACGAAGGGGGTCTGCGCGCGCCGCCAGAGCTGCACGGCTGGCGAAAGGCCTGGTGGTGGTTTGACTTTATCATTCTGGTGAAGCTTGCACGTCTGCGATTCATCGGCGTGCTGGTCGTGATCGGCATTGTCATCACGCAGTGGGACACGTTGGGGGCGTATTACGACAAATGGACGCGGCCGGCGATTGCGGCTGAGGCGGGGGCTGCCGACACCGAGTATTTTTGCCCCATGCACCCGACCGTGATTCGCGATACGCCGAAGGACAAGTGCCCAATCTGTTTCATGCCGTTGTCGAAGCGCAAGAAAGGAACCGAACAGGTCGAGCCCTTGCCGGCGGGAGTGGTCAACCGAGTTCAACTCACGCCCTACCGGGTCGTCCTGGCCGGCGTCCAGACATGGCCGGTCGATTACACACCGCTGACGAAAGAAATCACTGCCGTCGGCACGATCGAATTCGACGAGCGCGGACAGCGGACGGTCGCGGCCCGCGTCAACGGACGTATCGACAAGGTGCTGGCCAATGAAACCGGCAAGATGGTCAAGGCAGGCGATCCACTTGTCTCGCTGTACAGCCCCGAGCTGCTGGTCACGATGCAAAATATGCGGGATGCCAAACGCCGCGACGACCAACGTCTGGTGGACAGTTTTCAAAAGAGGTTGCAGTTGCTGGGTATCGACGAGGCGCAAATCGCAGAGGCGCTGGCCAACGAAAAGACGGACATCCATGTGCTCGTCCGATCTCCCATCGACGGCCACATCATCAAGAAATATGTCCGCGAAGGGCAGTACGTTCAGGAAGGCATGCCGCTGTATGACGTGAGCGATCTTTCGACCGTCTGGATTCAGGCCCAGATTTATGAGGACGATTTGGCGCTTCTGCCAGCCGGTTATGAGCATGGCGCGAAGCCGGCCGATTTGCCCGGCCTGAGCGTGACGGCGACGACGCGGTCTGCCCCCAATGAAGTGTTTCACGGCAAGCTGGCGTTCATCTACCCACACGTCGATCAGGAAACGCGCACCGTCACCGTGCGAATTGAGCTGGATAACCCTGGCCACAAATTGCGCCCCGGCAGCACGGCTAAGGTCATGCTTAAACTGCAAACGCAGGAATTGCCGAGCCTTTTGAGCAAAATGGCGGACGCGCGAAGCCGCCAGATGTGGTCCGAGGGCCGCGTGCTGGCCGTCCCGGAAGGATCGGTCATCGACACAGGGAGTCAGCGGATTGTCTATCGCCAGGAAACGCCGGGCGTATTTGAAGGAGTCGAAGTGGCGCTGGGGCCGCGGATGTCGAACCCGGAAGGAGCGGCATTCTTTCCTCTGTTGGGCGGTTTGCGGCAAGGAAGCCGGGTAGTGACGAGCGGCTCGTTTCTGGTCGATGCCGAGACGCGACTGAACCCCGCGGCCGGCTCGATCTATTTTGGCGGCAGCAGCGGCTCGAAGAGCGGCGCCGCGACGACGATTCGCCCCACGACTCCCGAAGATTCGGATGCCAAGATCGAGGCGGCGCTGGCCAACTTGTCGCCGGAGGACCGCGCGCTGGCTCGAGATCAAAAGTATTGTCCAGAGCTCGATAGCCTCCTGGGCTCGATGGGAACTCCGATCAAGGTGCTGATGGAAGGAAAGCCTGTCTTCCTCTGTTGCAGTGGCTGCAAGAAGAACGCGTTGGCCGATCCGAAGGGCACGCTGGCGAAACTCGCCAAGCTGAAGCAGGAGAAACTCGAGCCTCAGGCGGCTCAAGACTCGGCGCCCAAGGCTGCGGTAGAAGAACAGGGGGAAGAAGCTGAAATACGCGCAGCCTTGGCCAAGCTCGCTCCAGCCGATCGCGTGCTTGCCGAAGCACAGCGTTTCTGCGCCGTGCTGACCGACAATCGGCTGGGTTCAATGGACGCACCGATCAAGCTCATGCTCGATGGGCAGGCAGTCTTCCTGTGTTGTGAGGGATGCGAGAAGAAAGCGAAGGCCAAACCCAAGGAGACGGCCGCCGTGGCCAAGCGTTTGAGAGATACCCATGGCGAACAAGAGAACAAAGTCCCAGGAACACTACCATGATTGAGAAAATCATCGAACTTTCGATCCGCAATCGGTTCCTGGTGATGATTCTCGCAGGAGCGATGACCATCGCGGGAATCTACGCCACGATCAACACGCCGGTAGACGCAATTCCCGACCTGAGCGAGAACCAGGTGATCGTTTTCACGGACTGGATGGGGCGCAGCCCGCGCGAGATTGAGGATCAGGTCACCTACCCCCTGTCTCGAAAGTTGCAGGGTCTGGCGGGCGTCAAAACGGTTCGGTCATCGTCGGAGTTCAACTTCTCGATGATCACGATCATATTTGACGACAGCATTGATTTCTATTTCGCACGCCAACGGGTAACAGAAAAATTG
This sequence comes from Planctomycetota bacterium, assembly GCA_021413705.1. Classification (GTDB taxonomy): domain Bacteria; phylum Planctomycetota; class Planctomycetia; order Pirellulales; family UBA7805; genus JAIOPX01. The sequence continues at coordinate 3,844 of JAIOPX010000345.1, forward strand.
AGCCAGGCCGGCACCTTTCTGCCGGCCGGTGCGGTTCCTTACCTGGCTCCTGATGCTACGGCCTTGGGCCAGATTTTCTGGTACACGGTGGAGCCCAGCCCAGATCATCCGGTCGATCCGGGCCGTTTGTGGGCGATCAACAAGTTCTATATCGCGCAGCAGCTCAATGCGGCCGCCGGCGTCGCGGATGTGGCCGTGGTGGGGGGCACGCCGCTGGAATACCAAATCGATGTGCGGCCGGAGGATTTGCGGGCCTACGGTGTCACCCTCGGCGATTTGTTTGCGGCGGTGTCCAAGAGCAACATGCCCTCCGGCGGCGGCGTGGTGCAGAAAAACAATGCCGAGTACATCGTGCGGGGCGTAGGTTGGATCAAGGATGCACACGACATCGAAAACACAGTTATCAAGGAGGTCCACGGAACGCCGATCTATGTCAAAACCGTGGCCACAGTGCAGATGGGAACGCAATTTCGCCGCAGCGTGTTTGAGAAGGATGGCAACGAAGTAACCGGCGGTGTTGTGCTGATGCGGCATGGAGAAAATCCCTTGACCGTGACGGAGCGTGTCAAAGAAAAGATCCAGGAAATGCAGCCCGGCCTTCCTGAAGGAGTGCATATTGTCGCCGCCTACGACCGCACGCGCCTGATTCACGGCGCCATTGATACGCTCACAGAAGTCATGGGACACGAGATGCTCATCGCGTCTCTGGCCATCTTGCTGATCCTGATGCATTTTCGCAGTGTGTTCGTGATCTGCATCACGCTCCCCTTATCCGTGTTGTTTGCGTTCCTGCTGATGTGGGTGCTGAGGCGGACAGGGATCATCGACATTCAAGCCAACATCATGTCGTTGGCAGGGATTACGATCTCCATCGGCATCCTGGTCGATCAGGCGATTGTGATGACGGAGAACGCCACGCATCACTTGAAGGAGCATTTCGGCGATCGCAAAGTCGCGGGCAATATCCAGGAACTCGTGATTCCGGCGTGCCGCACCGTAGGCCGGCCGATCTTCTTTTCCGTGATGATCATGTTGTTGTCGTTCATACCCGTGTTCATGCTCAGCGGGCGGGAAGGCAAGTTGTTTCACCCGCTGGCGTTCACTAAAAGCTTCGCCATGCTGGGCGTGGCTTTGATCTCCGTAACCTTGGTGCCCGCGCTGATCCCGACGTTCATCAAGGGCCGATTGCGGAGGGAGGAAGAGAACTGGATCGTCCGCAGCTTCATCAACATCTACAAGCCGCTCCTGACCTGGGCGATGCCGCGGCGGAATCTGGTGATGTGGTTCTTCTCCGCAATGCTCATCGTGGCCGCGGGGATTTTTCCGCTACAAGCCCTCCTGGGCATGGGAGCCTCGGGTACCTACCCGCGGCCTCGTCCCGGTGGCCTCTTCACGCAAGTCGATTATTGGTTGAGCGATCTGACCCAGTTTCTCACCGGCGTCGCGCCTTCCGACGTGGCCTGGAGGGCGTGCTTTCTCCTGGTGTTTGGGTTCGTCGTGTCGCTGACGGTCATTCTGACGAGGAGATGGTATTGGAAGCTGCTGACCCTGGCGACGCTGTTGTGGCTGGGCATCTGGGCTTACCACATCGAGCCCAAGATCGGGGCATCGTTCATGCCCGCGCTCGACGAAGGAACCACACTCGACATGCCGGTCACGGTTCCCCGCGCCAGCGTGACGCAGGTGGCCGACGATCTGAAAGCCCGCAATGCGCTGCTGCGCGGATTTCCGGAGGTCGAATCGGTCATCGGCAAGGCTGGCCGAGCGGACACTCCCACCGATCCTGCGCCGCTGGACATGGTGGAGACACTGGTCAACTATCGCCCTAAGCAATTCTGGCCCAAGCGAGTGCTTCGCTATGACGATGCAGCCAAACAGACTAACCGGGTGCTGGACAAGTTGGTCGAAGACGGATTCATATTGCCTGCACCGAAAGCTGAGGACCGCACAAGCTTGGTAGTGGACACTAGCCAGAAGGCCCTGGAACGGTTCGATGAGGCGATGCGTGAACTGGCGCTACTTCGCTATACGGAACTAGAGCGAGACTTGGGACGGCAATTGACAAGTTATACGATCTCGGAAACGTTTTGGCGAATGCGGGATGCGGGAAGTTTGAAATGGCCGCCTGGCACTGACGAAACGGCGGAACTGAGCAGGCTCACTGACAAGCTCACACCCAAGTACGGCAAGTGGCTGGCCAAGACCCCGGCGTTGGAAGACGTCACGCAACTTGTCGGCGACGTCGCAAACGACCTGGCGAACTCGAAGGCGATTGGCGATCGCGTCGGTAGCCTGAAATTAAAGCAATCGGCCATGGAAGCCTTGCGGACCGGTTTAAGAGAATTTCTGGGGGCCGAGCACAAGACATTTGCCGGCAATGTGTTGGAGGCTGCGAAGCGAGAGCGGCTGAGGTTGTGGCAGCAGCGCGTGAAGACGGTCGATTGGGAACTGTTCGACCGTGGAATGGAAGCCTATACCTGGTACGCGTTGGAAGAGGCCGTCAAGGGCGCGAAGAACGTCGATCTCTTGGCAGGGGCGCCGCGCGGCCAGGAGGCCGAGCGGTTTGCAACGGAAACCGTTAAGGTCCAGCTCGCAAAGCCCCATGATTCCACCGTGCTGAAGCCCTTCCACGCGCTCCGCGAAGAACTGGAAAAGCCGTTTCGGGAGCGGGTCTTTCTCTGGCCGCGCAAGACCGGTCCCAAAGGAGACCTCGTAGACGACGAAATGGGACGCATCTTGCAGGTACCCGGTTGGAGCAACATTTTCACGCAGCCGATTATCAACCGCATTGAGATGCTTTCGACCGGAGTGCGCACCGATATTGGCGTCAAGGTGTTCGGCCCCGATCTAGACTCGATCAACCGTGTCTGCAAGCAGATCGAGACCGTGCTGAAGCCCATCAACGGGGCGCGGGATGTTGTGGCCGCGCCGATCATGGGCAAAGGATATGTGCAGATTGACATCAAGCGTGAGGAGGCAGCCCGCTACGGCATTTCCGTCGAGGATATTCAAAATGAAATCGAGGTGGCGCTGGCCGGCCGAGCGGTGACTTTCACCGTGGAGAAGCGGGAGCGATTTCCGGTTCGCGTTCGTTACGCGCGTGCCGATCGCGGCGACGAGGAAAGCATCCGGCGACTGTTGGTGAGCCCGGGTGGGATGGGAGGCAAGGCCACCAGCAGAGCAGTAGGAGGTGACTCAGTGACGGCTGCGGCGATGGCTGCTCCCACTGCGAATGACGTACATGGCGCCAGCCCGGCCCACGCGATCCGGGGAAACACGTTGATTCCGCTCAGCACGCTGGCCGATGTCCGCATCGTCGAGGGACCGGCGATGATCAAAAGCGAGAATGGCCGCTTGCTCAACTATGTGACGCTCAATGTTCGTGGTCGCGACATTGCCAGTTTCGTGGACGAAGCCCAGCGCGCCGTCGAACACAAGGTTCGCTTGCCCGAAGGGATCCACGTTCAGTGGAGCGGAGAGTTCGAGCACCAGGTGCGGGCGGCTCGAACTCTGCGATTCGTGTTCCCTGCCGTCGGAGCCTTGATCTTCATCATCCTCTATTTGACGTACAAGGATCTGGCTGACGCGGGCCTGATGATGCTGGCCGTCCCAGAGGCATTGGCCGGCGGCGCGTTCTTCATGGTCATCTTTCCCAAGATCATGCAAGGTTGGAACACTCCGCCGATGGATTTCAGCGTGGCTGTTTGGGTCGGCTTCATAGCCTGCTTTGGCATGGCTACGGAAACCGGTATCATCATGCTGGTCTATCTTCGCGAGGCAATCGACAAACGGGGCGGTTTGGAAAATATCAAATCGCTGGAAGAGCTAAGGCAAGCCGTGATCGAAGGGGCCGTTCATCGCCTGCGCCCAAAATTGCTCACCGAAGGGGTGGCCATCATCGCCATTTTCCCGATGCTCTTTGCTCAAGGTGTCGGAGGCGAGATTCTGGCCCCTATGGCCCTGCCGGTCCTCGGCGGGCTGTTGATCTCAGACGAGGTGGTCGATTTGTTCCTGCCCGTCCGCTTCTACTGGGTGCGGCGGGCACGCTGGCTGAAGATTCACGAGCACTCAGAAGCATTCCCTTCCACTCCGACGGCCGCCGGAATCGACCTCGCCAAACCCCAGCTTGGAGTCCAGGCCGCCGAAACGGCCTGAGAAGGGCTGCACGCATGTTGGGCAATGACCGGCCCACTGCCGTGGATTGCACTCGACCCACAGTTGCCCTATCTTACGGCTATCTAAAAAGTTAGGTATCACGGCAATAACTTAGCCCGAGCCGGCGCGAGATTTGCTTTCAACTCACTCCTCCGCGCAATATGCACATTTTGCGCGCAGCGTGGCCCCTCCAACCCTGGTGGGGCAGTGGAGTTGGCGGAAGGCGGATTCACAACAGTCGCGTTGCGGCAAAAGGTTAGTCTATGTTTGCGCAAGCCAGTGCTATGGCCCCACCGGAAGCAGGCGACGGGACAGTCTTTTCGGCCTATGAGGTCGAGGACTTCTTCGATGAAATGTTCAGCGACGGCGGAGAGATCCGCGACTGTTGCTCCGCGCTGAAACAGGGAATGAGCCAATTCTCGGGCGATGAGCTGGCCCGGCGGCAACATGCTGCCCGCCAAGCCATGGTGCAGCTTGGCATCACCTTCAACGTCTATGGCGACGAGCAAGGGACCGAGCGGATTATCCCGTTCGACATTGTCCCGCGCGTGCTCAGTTCCGAAGAATGGAACTTTCTCGATCGCGGGCTGAAGCAGCGCATCTGGGCGCTCAACGCCTTTATCGACGACATTTATCACGATCAGAAAATACTGAAGGACAAGGCCATCCCAGAAATTGTCGTGGCCACGGCGTCCTCCTTCCGAAAAGTCTGCGTGGGGCTCAATCCACCCCAGGGTGTGTGGTGCCATATCACCGGCACAGACCTGGTGCGCGATCGCGATGGCCGGCTCTATGTGCTGGAAGACAATTTGCGCTGCCCATCGGGTGTGTCCTACGTCTTGCAGAATCGCCAGTTGATGAAGCAGACGTTTCCGCACCTGTTCGAGCAACTGCCGATCCGCCCCGTCGATGACTACTGCGGGCATCTGTTGGATGCCTTGCGATATCTGATGGAGCAACGGCTGGGTGAGCCGCGAGTGGCCGTGTTGACGCCCGGCGTTCACAACTCGGCTTATTTTGAGCACTCGTTCCTCGCACAACAGATGGGGGTCAATCTGGTCGAGGGGCGCGATCTGGTGGTCGTCAATCGACAGGTATATGTCCGCACCACAAAGGGTCTGGAGCGGGTTGATGTTCTCTATCGCCGGATCGATGACGATTTTCTCGATCCCAAGGCTTTTCGTGAAGACTCGATGCTGGGTGTGCCGGGTATTTTCGACGCTTATCAGGCCGGTAACATTGCGTTGGCCAACGCGCCGGGCACCGGCATTGCCGATGACAAGGTGATCTATGCCTACGTGCCGCAGATCATCAAGTACTACACAGGCGAAGACGCGATTATCGACAACGTACCCACGTTTGTTTGCTGGGATGATACGCAGCGCGATCATGTGCTGAAAAACCTGGAGCACCTGGTGGTCAAGCCGGCCAACGAGTCCGGGGGTTATGGCATGTTGATCGGTCCGCGCAGCACCGCGGAGCAGCGAAAAGAAATGGCCAAGCAGATCACGGCGAACCCGCGCAACTATATTGCCCAGCCCACGCTCAGCCTGTCGCGCGTGCCCGTGCTCGGAGCGCAGGGGATTGAAGGGAGGCACGTCGATTTGCGGCCCTTTATTATTTACGGAAAGGACATTTATGTGCTTCCCGGTGGCCTTACTCGGGTGGCGTTGACCAAGGGTTCGCTGGTGGTGAATTCCTCGCAGGGGGGTGGCAGCAAGGACACCTGGGTATTGGCCAACGGAACCCCGCGCGCCGGCCAACAGCAACAACAATCCAGTCAGTCGCAATCGCAATCCTGAACGAAGTAATAGCTCCCCATGCTCAGCCGCGTTGCCGAATCAATTTACTGGATGAGCCGCTACGTGGAGCGGGCCGAGAATGTTGCGCGGTTTATCTCGGTCAATCTGAACTTGAGCATGGACCAACCAGGCAGCGCCGACTATCAGTGGCGTCCCCTGGTGGTTACCACCGGCGACATGGAGCAGTTCTCCAAACGCTACGATTCCACCACCAAGGCCAATGTCGTCCAGTTTCTCACGTTTGACCGCGAGAACCCCAATTCTATTTTGTCCTGTCTGGAGCAGGCACGCTTCAATGCTCGGAGCGTCCGAGAGATCATTTCCTGCGAAATGTGGGAGTTGATCAATGCGTTCTACCTGAGCGTGAAGCAAAGTGGCGGGCTGGCCACGGTGCTTTACCGGCTGTTTGATTTTTGCGAACAGGTGCGCGTGTCGGGCCAGAACTTCCAGGGTGTCACCGACGCCACGATGACCCACGGCGAGGCCTGGCATTTCTGCCGCCTGGCCCGGCTCAACGAACGGGCGGATAAAACCTCGCGCATCCTCGACGTGAAGTATTTCATCCTGCTGCCGACGGTAAGCGACGTAGGTACGCCGCTGGACGATATTCAATGGTCGGCGCTGTTGCGTTCGGCCAGCGCACTGGAAATGTACCGCCAGCGTTTTGGGCGTATTTTGCCGCTGAACGTGGTCAAGTTTTTGATACTCGACCGGGAGTTTCCCCGGGCCGTGCTCTATTGTTTGACGAAGGCCAACGAGTCGCTCCATGCGATTACCGGCACGTCGCCCGGCAGTTTCAGCAATTTGCCGGAAAAGCAGATGGGGCAACTGCGGGCCGATTTGGCCTATACCAAAGCCGAAGAAGTGATCCACCGCGGGTTGCACGAGTTTATCGATGAGCTTCAGACGGGACTGAACCAAGTGGGAGAGGCGATTCACGAGACGTTCTTCGCCGTCCGTCCCGTGGAATCGATCAGCGTTGGCTCGATGTGAGGGTGTTCTCCCTCACCGCACCAGCAACTTAAACAGGTCGCTGTGATCGTCCGTCCACACGATGGGCCGCAACTTGGCATCGAGCGTGGCGTGCGGCGTGAGCGCCGCGACGAGCCCTGGATCGCGTGTGAGAATCATCCAGCGGGCCGAAAAAATCATTTTTGCATCGTCGCCCGGAGTATCGAGTACGATCGCTGTCAGCCCCAATTGCTCCGCCCCGGCCAGGACCACGGGTCTTAGGTCGAGAAACGTGTTGGTGATGTGGACGGCGAGAGTTCCTTCAATTCCATCTTTCTCCTTGGGGGCCAGGTGGCCGCGGTAGATTTCAAACGCCTCGCGAGTGAGCAAGTGCGTCGGAATAGCGTCACCACTGAAAGCGTCCAGCACTAGCACGTCGTACTTTTGCGGCGGTTCGCGTTCCAACGACAACCGCGCGTCACTCAGAATGATCTTGGTCTGCTCCGCGCGATCTGACAGATACGAAAAGAATCGCACGTCGCGGGCGAATCGCTCCACGGCCGGATTGATTTCATAAAAGCGATACTGGCTCTGTGGGCCAGCATACGTCGCCAGCGTGCCGACGCCCAAGCCGACCGCTCCTACCTTGAGGTTGGGTTTGCGCTCTTGGAGATGAGCCAATGTGCGGCCGATGCCGGAGGTTCGGCTGTAGTAGGCCGTCGGCTCGGTCCGCTTGGCGGGATCGCTGAATTGAAATCCATGGACGATGCTCCCGTTGAACATGGCAAAGCCATGCGCCTGCGGCTTGCTTCGATCTGCTTCCTTGACGTTGACTGTGCCGTAGAAGTTGCGCGCCGCCGCGACGGGACGAACTCCACCCAGGCCGAGAAACGTCATCACGTCGGACAATCCTAGCACAACCAGAATCATGGTGATCCAGGTGAAGGCATTTCCCACTTTGCGGGCCTTGCTCGTCCGTCGCACAGGTGGGGCAAGGGGAACCAGACCCAATACCGGGATCCCACGCTCCGCTCGCTGGGTGAACCAGGTAAAGAGCGCCACCAGCATGGCCAATACGTAGGCGACAATGATGCCAATCTTCCATTCCAGATAGGAATTAAACAGCAACGGCGCCACGATGCTCACCAGCAGGCCGCCCAGCGCTCCGCCGCCGGCAATCATCAGGTAGTACGAAGTCAGATGCCGTGGCGCGGGTCGCATCCGGGCCAATTGCCCGTGACACAACAGGCAGACAAAAAACAGCGAGCTGAAATACAACACCAAAGCGATCGGAAAACTGACGGCTATTTGCGGTCCATGGCCATCGAGCCAGTGCGGCCGGCCGATCAACCAGCCAATCGCCCCAAAGATCGAACCGGCCACCGGTCCCAAGCGGCCCATGATCGACAGGTCGAGCGTCTTAAAACCATTGAAGTAGACGGCCCCTACGGCGTAGAGCGACGCGATCGTGAGCAGGGCGATCGTCAGCGGTCGATACCAGCGCGGATGATCGAACGCCACGATGAACGACAGCAAGTAGACGCTCAGCGGCACCACCCACAGGAACGGCACCACGGCCACATCCTGGCAGACGTGATTCGTGGTGGCCAGCAGCATGAACGAGCCAAATGCCGGGAGCGCGAGCCACAAGATCCAATCACCATACCTGGTTGGATGCTCGTCGGTCGGTAGTTCTGGCTGGGCGGATGCTTCCGGGGTGCTCTTTGCCATTGCCGCATCGCGCCGCCAGAGTTGAGACGCCACCAGTCCGCACAACACCACAAACACGGCGAAACCCCAGAACCACAGGTTGGCCTGCTGGCTCAGCGCGAAGCGGGGCTCGAACCAAAAGGGATAACTCAACAGCGCGATCAACGAACCCAGGTTCGACAAGGCGTACAACCGATACGGGCTGCGTCCCGGATAGCTGCGGCTGAACCAGGCCTGTAATAGCGGACCTGTCGTGGCCAAGACAAAATAGGGGAGGCCGACGCAGGCCGCCAGCAGCATCATGATCCGCCACATCGGCGCATCGCCGTCGTGCGGCTTCCAGGAGGAAGACGGCTCGATCCGCGCCAACGCCAACGCCGCCAACAGCAACAGCAAATGGGCCACGGCCTGCCAGCGGGGCGTCAGCTTGCCGTGGGTGGCATGAGCGTAGGCATAGCCGAGAAACAACACGCTCTGGAAGAAGAGCATGCAGGTGGTCCACACGGCCGGGCTGCCGCCAAACCACGGCAATATCACCCGGCTGATCAGCGGTTGCACCTGAAACAATAAAAACGCGCTGACGAACACGGTCGCCGCGTAAATCAATAACAGAGCACGACTGCCACGAGGGGTATTCATGGAGAACATAAGCGCCGGGAGGGAACGACACGATGGCAGGTGGGCCAAACGGCAGGTGCGGAGACTTCGAGTTTCGGGAGGCTCCGCCGAGCAAAGATAGGCTACCGTGTGGCGTTTGGCACACAGCGCGTTACAGGCGTTATGACTAACCCAAACGGAGCGAGTTCAGATAGGTTCGGCAAGCCGGCGCAGCGTCTGGATGTCTTCCGGGTGTATCGAACCATCACCCAGCGGGCCGGTGTTCAAAAGCAGATTGCAATGGGCAGCGGCAGCCTCGGCAAGCATTTTCTTCACCTCGGCAGAATCACGGTGGCGGCCGTCGGATCTCTTGTCATATCCCCACGCGCCGTCTTGAAGCGTGTTGCAGATTTCGTTGTGCTTGCCGCGGTTGGCCTGCCAGGCCTTTGAGATAAGGTCGGCACTCTTGGCGCCGTGACGGCGGCGGATCCCATCGGCGTTGAAGCCCGTGCCGCGCTCAGGGGCGGCAAAATCCTCGGTGCCTGTGGCGCCGATCTTGAACGAGATCAAGGTTTGCGGCTGCAACTGGCGGATGAGTTGGTAGGTTTCTTCGATCGGGAACAGGTCGGGCCGAGCGGTGTAGCCGCTGAGCGGATCGAGCCAGATGCCGGCTATTGGACCGTAGTTCGTCAACAGCTCGCGTAATTGGCCGTGAACAAACTCGATGTAGTGCTTGGAGTCCTCTTCTTTTTTCCACAGGCAATGCGGTTGCGGGCCTTTGAAGTGGGGCTTGCGCTCGTTGAGAAAGCGAACCGGATAGAAATAGGGATGCCGCCAATCGAGTGCGTAGGAGTAATAGAGAAACAGCCCGAGCCTTTTCTTGCGACATTGCTCGGCCAGTTCGGCGACGAAGTCGCGCTTCGCAGCCGAATGAACACTTGAGTAGTTCGTATGCTGCGACGCGAACAAACAGAAACTATCGTGGTGGCGGGTGGTGATGTTGACGTATTTCATTCCGGCGGCCAGCGCCAGATCGGTGATGGCGGCGGCGTCGAACTTTTCCGCGGTGAATTGCGCCGTCAGTTTCTCGTATTCCGCTAGCGGGATTTTCTCCCACCACATGGCCCATTCGCCGCGGCCCAATAGGCTATAGAGTCCATAGTGCATGAACAGCCCACAGCGGGCGGAGGCAAACCACGCCCTGGCCGCGGCGGCGGGATCCTTGGCATAGAGAGCTTCAAAGCCGCGCAGATAGCCGGGGACGTCTGCCACGAGCGCGCCCCAAACAGGCGTCAAGCAGGAAGCAGCCAGTACGCCGCCCGCAGCGGTCAATCCACTCGCGAGGAAGCGCCGGCGATCGAGGGCTATTTCGTTTCGCGTCATATTACGCTGAGTATAACCGCGGCGTTGAGAGGCGTCAGTCGCGGGTGGACGTATTCGGCTCAACACCTATAATGGCCGGTTCGTTCTGACGTTCCTTCCCTTCCCTCCTTCCTGAGCCGGAACCCGCGGTGTACTGATGGAAATACTCCCACCGGATAGCACCTCGCAGTCGTCCGGCCATCGCGGCTGGTGGCGAGAACTCAATCGCTACCACTGGTTCGTGTTCGTCGTGGCCTCCCTCGGCTGGCTGTTCGACACCATGGACCAGCAATTGTTCAACCTGGCGCGAGTGCCGGCGATGAACGAATTGCTGACGGGCAATCTAGCGTCCAAGGGAGATTTTTACGGGCCGCTGACAACCTCGATTTTCCTCATTGGTTGGGCGACCGGGGGCTTGGCCTTTGGAGTTATGGGCGACCGCGTGGGCCGCGCGAAGACGATGATGTTGACCATTCTTCTGTATTCGCTCTGTACCGGTTTGAGTGCCTTGTCCGTGTCGGTCTGGGACTTCGCGTTTTATCGGTTCCTTACCGGATTGGGTGTGGGAGGAGAGTTCGCGGTGGGCGTTGCGCTGGTGGCCGAGGTCATGCCCAACCGGGCTCGGCCGTTTGCGCTGGGACTCCTTCAGGCACTGTCCGCGGTGGGGAACGTCACGGCAGCGCTCATCGGCATCATGCTGGGACAGCTTGAAGGCGAGGGATCGCTGGGAGCCATGTCGTCGTGGCGGATCATGTTCATCATCGGAACGCTGCCGGCACTCTTGGCGCTGCTGATTCGACGGCGACTCAAGGAACCGGAGCGCTGGAAGGAAGTGGCGGAACATGCCGTTCAGCGTCAACTGGGTTCCTATCGAGAGCTGTTGGGGGATCCTCGGTGGCGGCATCGGGCGATTATTGGATTGTTGCTGGCCACCAGCGGCGTGATCGGAGTTTGGGGAATAGGATTCTTTATTCAAGATTTGACCACGAAGTTGTTTCGCAAACAGTTTGAGGCCGAGGCCCGCGAAAAGAAGGAAGCCGACCACGATCGCGAGTTCGTCTTGTTGGCCATGGCAAATCCCGCGGAGTTGGCCGATATCCCCGAGGCAGCGAGAATCAAGGCCGACCGCCTGCTAACTCCAGACGCAACCAACGATGCGGGTGTTATTTTCGGCGCGGCGTTGTACCTTCATGGCCAAAAGCTGTCGGTCCAAAAGGAAGCAGTGCTGGCGATTCTCGACCAGCACGTTCCCGCCAATTCCGCCAAGCCCGGCCAATCCTCCGTTGAGCGAGAGAGGCGTGCGAGCTTTCTCGGCGGCGAATCAGGTGATGGTTCTTTATCAGCTCATGTACCGCGCATTCTCAAGCGGACCAAGAGCATCGATGGGCGGCTCATCACCTGGTCGGGCTACGTGCTGTTGATGTTCCACACCGCGGGATTCTTCGGCATGTATAGCTTTGGTGTTATTTCGCACTTCCTGGGACGGAGAGGCACCTTTGCCATCGCCTTCGTGGCGGCGATGACGGCCACGGCGCTGGTGTTCGCGTTCATTCGCACGCAATCCGACGTGTTCTGGATGGTGCCCCTGATGGGATTGTGCCAAATGAGCGTGTTCGGCGGTTATGCCATCTATTTCCCGGAGTTGTTCCCCACCCGGCTGCGAAGCACGGGTACTTCCTTCTGTTACAACGTGGGGCGATTCGCGGCGGCCTCTGGACCGATCGCGCTGGGGCTGTTTGCGACCACCGTGTTTGGCGGGTGGACCGCGGAGCCATTCCGCTGGGCCGGAGTAACCATGTGCGCCGTGTATCTGATTGGTCTGCTGGCCTTGCCGTTCGCCCCTGAAACGCGCGGGCAACCCTTGCCGGAATAACGAACGGATTCTCAATTTCGCCGCTACAGGTGCTGAATGATTTGGCTGTTTCTGGTTTTTGTCTTTGTGCTCCTGGCGATCGACCTCGGTGTGTTTCACCGCAAATCGCACGAAGTCAGCGTGCGAGAAGCCCTGGCATGGTCAGCGGTCTGGGTGGCGCTGGGACTCGCCTTTTCGGTCTTCGTCTATTTCAGCTACGAGCATCATTGGCTGGGGCTCAACGACATTGCCGATCCCGTGGACCGGCGAATGAACACGGGGCGCACCGCCGCGCTGAAGTATCTCACCGGTTATGTCGTCGAAAAATCGCTGTCGGTGGACAATATCTTTGTGATGGCGATGATCTTCGGTGCGTTCGCCGTGCCGCGGATCTACCAACACCGGGTGTTGTATTGGGGCATTTTGGGAGCGTTGGTGATGCGCGGCGTGATGATTCTTGCCGGCACGGCGCTCATCACTCGCTTTCATTGGATTATTTACATCTTTGGGCTGTTTCTGATCTTCACGGCGCTGAAGATGCTGCTGATGAAAGGAGACGAAACCGAGCCCGGCGAGAACTTCGTGGTTCGCATGGCCAGGCGGTTTTTTCGGATCACCTCCAATTATCACGGCAAGCACTTTATGGTTCGCGCTGGCTCACCCCAATCGCTGCAAGCCCCGGAACCAGGCGAACCGGTCGTACCCGATGAGGCTCTGGAAAAAGCGGCGGCCGGCACGCTTATGCTCACTCCGCTGGCACTGGCTTTGGTGATGATCGAAGTGACCGACGTCGTGTTTGCGGTCGATTCTATCCCCGCCATCTTTGCCATCACCGCCGATCCCTTCCTGGTCTTCACCAGCAATGTGTTCGCGATTCTGGGTTTGAGATCGCTCTATTTTGTTCTCTCAGGCATGATCGTGAAGTTCCGCTATCTCACCCCTTCGCTCGCCTTGGTGCTGCTGGTGGTGGGTGTCAAAATGCTCATTGCCGAGCAGCTTCGGGCTCTTGTCGGAGAGCATATCAATCTCTATTTGCTGGCGCTGATTATGACGATCTTAGGCGTGGGCGTGGGAGCGAGCATTGTCCATCAAAAGCGAGCAGACCGTCACGCCAATCGTTGAACTCCAACAGGTTTCGCACTTTGTCGTCAAGAAACCGCTGGTGGCCGACATCGACTGGCGAATCGACCCGAGCATGCACTGGGCGATCCTTGGCCCCAACGGCGCCGGCAAGACGACGCTGCTGAAAATCATCTGTGGTTATCTCTGGCCCAACGGCGGCGGGCGCGTGCTGCGCGAAGGCCAAGAGTTCGTCGATCTTTCGCTCTGGCGCAGACAGGTCGGTTGGTTGACCGCGCAACTGACAACGCAGGTTCCAGCGAGCGAGCGCGTGTGCGACACGGTGCTTTCGGGGCGCTGGGCGCAATTGGGCCTGAAGCGCTTTCCAGGATGGGAGGAGAGCGCAGACGTGGAACGACAATCTCAGGCAGCGTTGGAGACTGTCGGCTGTGCGGAACTGGCGGAGCGTACCTTTGGCACCCTCTCGCAAGGGGAGCAGCAAAAAGTGTTGATTGCCCGAGCCAGCATGGCGCGGCGTAAGCTGCTGATTCTTGACGAGCCTTGTGCCGGGCTCGATCCGGCTGCCCGGGAGTCTTTGCTGGAGGCCATCGAGCGGCTCGGCCGGCGTCCCGAAGCGCCTGCCATGTTAATGGTCACGCACCACGTCGAAGAAATCATGCCGGTCTTTTCCCAAACTCTCGTGCTTCGCAATGCGAGGGTGCTAGCAGCCGGGCCTACCGCAGAGATCGTAGATGCCAAGTTGTTGGGTGAACTCTATGGCCGCCCTATTTCCAGGCTGATCGAATCTGGCGGGCGTTTTTGGCCGGTTTGGTAGGAGGCCCGGGCCGCACCAGTCAAGGCAACCGGCAAAGCCTGCAACAATTCGCCCATATTTTGCATATTACCCCGGTTTGTGGAATCTTCTGCAACTTCCATACGACCGCTAAAGGTCGTGCCTTAAGGCAACGATAAGGAACTATGTACCCCGATGGCGCAGGGACGCGCCGGGTGGGACATTTCGTCGCTGTGCCCTTACTCAAGTGCGCAAGCGGCGAAAGTTCGATGGACTGGCATCATTCGGTGCTTTGCAGGCAAGGAGTCTTATCATGGTCCGCCGTTGGTATCTCTGTGCAGGTGCTTTTCTGACGGGAGCCGTGCTAGCGCCGGCAGCAATGGGAAAAGAGCCCTCGCTGGCGCCAGCATCAACCTTGTCCACTAAGGCTCCGGCTGAGCCGACACCCATCGAAGCTGCCGCACTGTCGACCAGTGGCGAACCATCGGTCGTGACCGCGGCCAAACCGGCTGTGGTTGCTGACAAGTCCGACGTTGAGGTGGTCCGCGAGCGCTATCCCGACGGCAAGATCAAGGTCGAGCGGGAAGTCATTCGCGACGCCGAAGAAAACTACGTCAACCACGGCCTGTGGAAGATGTGGGACAA
>JAIOPX010000346.1 GCA_021413705.1 Planctomycetota bacterium
ACCGCTTCATGCTGCGCGCATGCGACGCCAAGTGACGTTCTTATATCTCGTCACCAACTCTCCATCCACACACGGGCGGACAAATTAGTTCAACCATGTCAAAATGGCATCGCGAGCAAACCTTGAGCCGAACATGCGTGGGGACATTCTACTTTTTGCGAGGTCGTCCACGGGGGCGCAGCGACGACTCCAGCCCCAGCCGATCCGCCGTTCGCTCGGACCATCGCTCGTCGCCCAGCGGGGCGCCGCGGGCGATGCTTCGGCGCACTGCCTCCACCTCACCTTTTGTCTGCGCCGAGTTGACTCGGTCCAGCCAGTTGCGCGGACAGGGAATTGGCCAATCGCTCAACATGGCAGCGCGCTGGCCTCCTCCCCGCCAGGCCAGGCTCGACCATGCCCAGTTCTCCGCCTTGCGCACCAGGCTGGCACGCAATGGGTTGCGCTCCACGTAGCGCAGCACCGTCAGCAGGTGTTCGTCCTGCTCTACTCTACTTGATTGCCGCTACGTCTTCAAACAGAGCGTCCACAAACTCGTCGGGTGAAAAAAGCGCCAGATCTTCGGGCTGTTCGCCAACGCCGATGTATTTGACGGGCAATCCGGTGCTTTGCCGGATCGCTACAACCACACCCCCTTTGGCGGTGCCGTCGAGCTTGGCCAGGACGATACCCGTGCATTGGATGGCATCGGTGAAGTGCGTGGCTTGGCTGATGCCGTTCTGGCCGGTCGTGGCATCGAGCACCAACAGAGCCTCGTGCGGGGCTTCTGGGATCAGTTTTTCGATTACCCGGCGGATTTTGCCAAGCTGCTGCATGAGGTTCTGCTGGGTTTGCAATCGGCCTGCGGTGTCGATGATGCAAATGTCCGCGTTCTTAGCGATTGCCGCGGCAACGGCGCGGTGGGCCACGCTCGCCGGATCGCACCCTTGCTCTCCCTTGACGATCTCCACGCCCAGGCGGCCGGCCCAGATGGTCAGTTGCTCCACGGCGGCGGCCCGGAAAGTGTCGGCGGCGCCCAGCACCACTTTTTTGCCGTCGGCGGTGAACATCGCCGCCAGTTTGGCGATGGATGTTGTCTTGCCGGAGCCGTTCACGCCGGCCAGCATGATGACGGTCGGCCCGCTCGCGGCCAGTTTGATCGGCTCCTGTGGCTGCGCGAGCAGTTGCTTAAGCTCCGCCTTGATGGAGTTGTGAGCTTCCTCCCAGTGTATGACTCGAGCGCGAAAGTCGCGGCCTATGCGATCCGTCAAAGCCTGGGCCGCTTTGACACCCATGTCGGTTTTCAGCAACCGGGCACGCAGTTTTTCCAGGAACTCATCGTTGACCAGTTCCCCTTCCTGCTTGAACAGGTCGCGGACGTCGGTCTTGAGCAATTGGGCCGTCTTCTTGAGGCCCTGCTTAAATTTGTCAAATATTCCCATCAATCTACAAACCGTTCCCCCCCGCGGTGGCTCAACAGCCGGTCGAGGATTCCATTGACGAATTGGGCGGACTGCTTGGAGCCAAATCGCTTGGCTAGTTCAACGGCTTCGTTGATTACCACCCTGCCGGGCGTGGTGGTGTGAAGCATTTCAAAAGCGCCCAGCCGAAGTACATTGCGGTCGGTGGCGGCCATACGGCTGAGAGTCCAATTATCGGCCGTCTTGCCGAGCAATGCATCCAGCGTGGTGCGGTGCTCGCGGACACCATTGACGAGCGAAGTGGCGAACTCCACCAGGTCTGTTGCGGTCAGGCGTCCACGCAGGAATCTCTCGGACTCCTGAAGTTCGGTGGTCGGGTTCAGGTCTTCTTGATAAAGAACCTGCAAGGCGACTTCGCGGGCTCGGCTACGGCGAGGCATTGGCTTACGCAACAGGGGAGGATTGGTGGGTTGCCCTGTATTGTAGAGCCCGGTGGCACTGCTTGAAAGACGCCGTTGAAGCGTTATTGGAAATCAGTGCGGAACTTGGCGCCTTTCAAGCAGTGGCATGGCTATTCTCCTTCTGTGAGCCGACGCATCAGCGCCACCATTTCCAACGCGGCTTGTGCGCATTCGACGCCCTTGTGTCCCGTTTGGCCTCCCGAGCGATGGATGGCCTGCTCCAGGCTCTCGCAGGTCAACACGCCGAAGATTACGGGAACGCTGGTGGACAAGGCGGCCTCGGTCAAACCAAGGCTCACGGCCCGGTTGATATGTTGATCATGCGTGGTCTCGCCGCGGATGACCGCGCCCAGGCAGAGAACAGCGCTGTAATTTCCGCTTTGGGCCATCGAGAGCGCGGCCAACGGAATCTCAAACGCGCCGGGGACGCGGGCCACGTCAATCAACGCATCGGCCACGCCGGCGGCCTTGAGTGTTTCGACGGCGCCAGCCAGGAGTTTGGATGTGATGGTCTCGTTGTAGCGAGCCACCACGATGCCAAATCGCTCATCGCCGGTGCGCTCGCCGTGAAGTTCGTTGGGCATGCACTTCCTACTGCTTCATGCTCATCAGGAACTCGGCATTGCTCTGCGTTTTCGCCAACCGCGTGACCAGCAGTTCCATGGCGTCAGGGGCGCTCATGTCGGTCAGGACGCGGCGGAGGATGCACACGCGACGGTGCTCTTCAGGGTCCATCAACATTTCTTCGCGGCGGGTGCCGCTGCGATTGATGTCGATGGCCGGCCAGATGCGCTTGTCCACCAGCTTGCGATCCAGCACGATCTCAAGGTTGCCGGTCCCTTTGAACTCTTCAAAGATAACATCGTCCATCTTGCTGCCGGTGTCGATGAGCGCCGTGGCCAGGATGGTGAGCGACCCCCCCTCCTCCACTTTGCGAGCGGAGCCAAAAAACCGCTTGGGACGTTGCATGGCGTTGGCGTCGATGCCGCCGGAAAGGATTTTGCCGGAATTGGGGCACTCGGCGTTCCACGCTCTGGCCAATCGCGTAATGCTGTCAAGGAAGATCACCACGTCATAGCCGAATTCGACCATCCGCTTGGCTTTTTCCAGGACCATTTCCGATACCTGAACGTGCCGCGCCGACGCTTCGTCGAAGGTCGAACTGATGACTTCACAGTTGCGCCCTTTGACCTGCCGCTCCATATCGGTCACTTCTTCGGGCCGCTCGTCGATCAAGAGCATGATCACATATGCTTCCGGGAAGTTCGTCAGGACGGCCTTGGCCATCTTTTGCAGCAGGATTGTCTTGCCGGCCCGTGGCGGGCTGACGATCAGTCCACGTTGGCCGAAGCCGACGGGGCTGACCAGATCGCAAACTCGCATCTCGATTTCATTGGCAGTCGTCTCAAAGACGATCCGCTTGTCAGGGTGGAGCGGCGTCAGGTCGTCGAAGAAGACCTTGCCCTGCAGCGTGTTGGGATCCTGGTAGTTGATCGCCTCGACGCGCAGTAAAGCGAAGTAACGCTCGTTTTCTTTCGGCGGACGAATCTGGCCGGAGACGGTTACGCCGGTCTTGAGGCCGAAGCGGCGAATCTGGCTGGGGGAGACATAGATATCGTCCGGGCAAGAAAGGTAGTGATAGTCCGGGCTGCGCAGAAATCCAAAGCCGTCCGGCAGGATTTCTAGAGTCCCTTCGCCAAACATCAGTCCGTTGAGCTTGACCCGTTCTTTGAGGATCTTGAAGATCAGATCCTGCTTTTTGTCTCCGCCGATATCGGCCACTTGCTCCTGGCGGGCCTGCTCGATCAATTCCGGCATGCTCATCCGCTGCAGGGCGGCCAGGTGGATATCCCCCTGTTTGACCTGCTCATAGCGCTTCTGCAAGTCAGCACCGCGATCGACTTCACCAGCCAATTCCTCGGCAAGCGACAGCGGCTCTTCGTCTTCCAGGGACTGGAGAGTCGATTCGAGACCCTCCATAGGCGGACGCCTGCGGGGCGGGCCATTGCTGGGGCGGGATCCAAAATTTCTTCCATTGCTCATAACGCACTCCTGATGGGAGCCAAATCGTGGGCCGGCGCGCGGAAGGCGACGGCGGTGGGGGAAATCAACGGTGAAGTGAAGCGAGGGGAGTCAGGGAACTTGTTGGGGAATGAAGGCAGGTCGATCGACCTGGAATGACTGCAACGATTGAAAATGGATTAGCATGGGGATGGCGGACTTAAGTGGCAATGCAAACATCGTGCCGCAACTCGACTGCTTCTGGCATGATATTCAAAATGCTATCTACAGCCTGGATTTCACAGCGCGCAATGCCACATCATGCCCTGAAATTTACGAATAGACAGAGACACCGGCCAAAGCCCCTACGCGAGCATTGCTCACAAGGAAACTTGTCGCTGCCTTCTTAAAATCATGGGGAAAGATGTGATGAATGGGAGGGAAGCGGGGAATAACGGTTCACTCACTACACAATCGCCGAATGGATGAATGATGCCTTGCGATAAAACGCAAGGATGATGCGGCGGGCGCAATGGCAATATCTCTTCGTCGCACCGGGCGGCGGACTAACGAGAAGAACCTGACGGACTGTTCCTGGCCCGACATTGGACCTATCTCAATAGTGAACGAAATCTTCGAATGAAGCAAGAGGGTGATGAATATTTGTCTAATCTGGCCGAAAACCAGGAAAAAGAAAACCCCAAAAATCTCGAACCTGCCGCCGGGTATGCTCCAAGCTCCCTGAATTGTCGATTGTTTTGTCGGCACGTGCCTGTTTTTCCGGCAGCGATTCCTGAGCCCCCTCCCGGCGGGCAAACTCCTCAGCGGTCCAGCCTCGCTGTAGTGCCCTGGCTTGCCGGACGGCGTGCGGGGCATCCACATAGACGATCGCGTCGCACAGTTCGTCCCAGCCCGCTTTGAGCAGCACGGGGGCGTCCAGCACCGCGGCGCGATGAATTCCCTGCTTCGTTAGCACTGCAATTTTGTCTAGAAGACGCTGCCGAATTCGCGGGTGGGTGAGCGATTCCAAGTACTTTAGTTCCGTGGGAGCTTCGGCCCCTGGGCCAAACACAATGGCGGCCAGTAAACGGCGGTCGATGTGTCCGTCAGGAGTGAAGATAGCGTTTCCCCAGCGTACACTTGCGGCCTGTTCGACTTGGGGCTCGAGCAGAACAGCATGGCCGGCTGCGTCGGCATCTAAAACTGCCGCGCCGAGTTCCGCGAGGCATTTGGCTACAACCGACTTTCCGCTGGCCACACCACCTATGATGCCGATGAGTTTCATAGGGCTTCCACATCCGCCCAGTTGTTTCCGATCTTGGCATCGACCTTCAGCGGTACCTTAAGCTTGGCAGCGCCGGACATTTCTTCTTTGACCAGCGCCACCATAGTATCCAACTCTTCAGGTGGAACTTCAAAAAGCAGCTCGTCGTGAATCTGCAGCAGCATCTTGGATTTCAAATTCTCTCGCTTCAAACGGCGGTGGACGTCGATCATCGCCTGCTTGATCAGGTCAGCCGCTGAGCCTTGAATGACGGTATTGATCGCCGTCCGCTCCGCCAGATTGCGCTGGTAGCCGGGAGACTCGCTTCGGACTCCTTCGATGTTGCGGCGACGGCCGGCAATGGTACTCACGAAGCTATTACGGTGGCAGTCGGCCAGGACCGACAGCATGAAGGCGTTGACTTGTGGGTAACGGGCGAAGTAGGCGTCGATGAAGGCCGCCGCTTCCTCCGGTTCGATGTCGAGAGCTTTGGCCAGGCCGAAGGGGCTTTGGCCATAGATGATGCCAAAGTTGACCGCCTTGGCGGCGCGACGCTGCTCGGAAGTCACTTCGGCCAACGGCACATTGTAAACCTGACTGGCAACCAGGGCATGAATGTCCTCGTCGCGGGCAAACGCGGCGCAGAGTGTTTCGTCGCCGGAAAAGTGAGCTAGCACGCGCAGCTCAATTTGCGAATAGTCGGCCGCTACAATTTTCCAGCCGTCGAAACCCGGCAGAAACGCACTGCGGATCTCGCGCCCCACGTCGGTGCGGATCGGAATGTTTTGCAGGTTCGGATCGCTGGAGCTCAGCCGGCCTGTGGCCGCCACTGTCTGATGGAAAGAAGCGTGAACGCGGCCGGTCTCCGGGTGAATCATCGAAGGCAGGGCATCGACGTACGTTCCCTTGAGCTTGGCATACTGGCGATACTCGATGATCTTGGCCGGCAGCGGATGTTGGCGGGCGAGTTCTTCCAAAACGTCCGCATCGGTGCTGGGACCGGTTTTTGTTTTCTTCAAGACAGGCAGCTTCAGTTCGTCGAACAACACCACGGCCAGTTGCTTGGGCGAGTTAATATTAAGCGAACGGCCTGCCAACGCGTGAATCTCTGTTTCCAACAATGCCATGCGGCGGCCGAATTCGTCGCTTAAGGTTTTCAGACGATCTACATCAACCCGAATACCCTGGAACTCCATGTCGGCCAATATCTCAACCAAAGGCATTTCGAGGTCAATGAACAGGCTGTTCAATGAGAGTGCGTCCAGCCGCTCTTGGAGCATCGGCAAGAGCCGCATTGGCACATCGGCGTCTTCCGCCGCATAGTGGGTGATCTGCGGCACGGGCACTTCGTCCATTCGCTTCTGGTTCTTGCCGCTCCCGATCAACTCCTCGATTTTGACCGTGGTGTGCTTCAAGTATCGCAGGGAAAGTTCATCCAGTCCGTGATTGCGCTCGCCAGCCTCCAGCAGATAGCTGGCCAACATCGTGTCAAAGGTCACTCCGGCAAGTCGAACTCCCGCACTCCGCAACACGATCAGTTCATACTTCAGATTCTGACCGATCTTTTGAACCGCCGGGTTTTCCAGCAGAGGTTTTAGCAAGTCCAGAGCCACCTGCGGCTCGACATGTGGTTCTCCGGGGGGAACATGTACGGGGACATAGTAGGAGACACCCGGCTCGGCACAGAGGGCATATCCCACAATCTCCGCCCACCGCGGCCAGACGCCGGCCTCGCTGGATTGCGTGATCCGCGTTTCCAGATCCACGCTCAGTCGTGGCGCCAGGTTTAGTTTCTCCACCAGCGCGGTTAGCGACTCTGGAGTGCTGATGCACTGATAATCGGCCTCCCATTCTTCGTCCGCGCGAACGGCCGCTGCGCCGCCGAATTTTTCTAGCAGTGTGCGAAATCCCCAATCACGCATCAGCGGGACCATGCGCTCTGGCTGTGGGAGATGGGCGCGGGCAGCATTCCAATCGAGCGGGAAGGAAACATTTGTGTCCAGCCGTGCCAGAGTGCGACTCAAACGAGCCTGATCTGCATATTCGCGCAAATTCTGTTGTCGCTTGGCCCCTTTGACTTGATCGACGTTGGCCAGCACATTGTCCAGCGTTCCAAACTGAGCGAGCAACTCGTTGGCCGCCTTGGGACCGACCATGGGAACGCCGGGTATGTTGTCCACGGCATCGCCAACCAGCGCCTGGTAGTCCACCACCTGATCCGGGCGGATGCCCCAGTCGGCCAACAGCGCTGCGGCATCGTACACCTGGTCTTTGCGGACGTTGTAGATTTTCACATGATCTGAAATCAATTGCCGGCAGTCTTTGTCGCCGGTGACCAGAAAACAGTTGGCGCCGGCCTCGTCGCACATCCGAGCGATTGTGGCCAGGACGTCGTCCGCTTCGAAGCCGGATACACCGACGGCGGGGATCTCCATTCCCTCCAGCAGCCGCATGATGGAATCGATCTGTGGCACAAGATCGTCTGGCATCGCGGTCCGATCCGCTTTATACCGATCGTACAAGTCGTCGCGAAATGTTTTGCCCGGCATGTCCAGGGCACAGAGTAAAAAATGCGGCTTCTTCTTTTCGAGCAAGTGGAGCATGTCCCGCACAAAGCCGAAGACGGCGGAGACCGGTTCGCCGCGCGGGCTAGCCATTTCCGGCAGGGCGTGATAGAGCTGGAAGATCAGCGACAGGGTGTCGATGGCGTAGACGGTCTTGCCGCGTAGATCCGCTGGCCGCAGTTCGGTCTGTTTTATTTCTGCCGCTTCCGGCGCAGTCTCCGACGCGAATAAATCGAACGATTGTTGTCGGTTGGAAGCTGGCATGTTGAATAAACGACGACGTGAAGGTGCCTGGGGCAAGTCTCGGACCCGCCGTGGTGGGCGAGGCGCCACCCCAGAGTAGCTCAAGCGTTAGCCCACGCCGGAAGAGCATTGAATCGTAGGGGGCGAAATAGCGAAGTGTCAAGTCGATGCGTCATTGCCGGATGTGGATGCAAAAGGTTACGATGGTGGGTCACAAACATAGGCCCACCATGAATCAAGAAGCACCCACCAAGTCCAAGAGCGAAAAAACCCCGACCAATGCGTATCACTGGTATACGCCGCGGTTCTGGGTTGGCATGTTGGTCAGTACCTGGTGGAAGCTGTTGTGGCGGCATCGATTTCGGGCCACGCCGACCAGTTGGGGAATGATCTTCACGACGTCCCTGATTACCCCGTTCAATTCGATTTGCCGGGTGTTGCAAGAAGTGTTCTACGGCAAAGCTATCGACAAGTTTCGGGTCGAGCAGCCGCCCGTGTTCATTGTGGGACATTGGCGCAGCGGCACCACGTATCTGCACGAGCTGATGATGCTCGATCCCCAGAACACGTTCGCTTCGACGTATGACTGCTTTGCGCCGAATCATTTTCTAGTAACCGGCTGGATCGTGCCCAAGATGCTCTGGTTCCTATTGCCCTCGCGACGGCCGATGGACAACGTGGCCGCCGGTTGGGACCGTCCCCAGGAAGATGAGTTCGCGCTGATGAACATGGGCTTGCCGAGCCCCTATCTGACGATGGCGTTTCCCAATGAGCCCGCCGAGGCGCAGAACTATCTGGATATGAGCGGCCTGTCCGAAGCTGAGTTGAACACCTGGAAACAAGGGCTGTTGCGATTTATGCAGGCTCTGAGCCTGCGGGATCGGAAGCGAATTGTGCTCAAATCTCCTCCCCACACGGGCCGGATCAAGACGCTGCTGGAGATGTTACCTGACGCCCGGTTTATTCACATCGTGCGCGATCCGCAGGTGCTGTTTCCGTCCACGATGCGTCTCTGGAACTCGCTCTACCAGTCGCAAGCGATGAACTCCGCCCCTTACTGGCGATTGGAAGAGCATGTGCTGGAATCGCACGAGCGGATGTACCGAGCGTTTGAATCGCACAAGCACTTGATACCCGAGGGGCATTTTTGCGAGATTCGCTATGAAGACCTGGCAAAGGATCCGCTGGGCCAATTACGGAATATCTACGAGAAACTTGACCTGGGCGACTTTGAAAAAGTCCTTCCGAAGGTCCGCCCGTTCGTTGAGTCGGTGAAAGACTTCAAGACGAACCGCCATCAGACCGATCCTGAAACGCTGGCCAAGATCGCCGACCGCTGGGGAGACTATGCGCGGCGGTATGGGTATAAACTAGACCTCGACTCGTGACACCGCTTCTGTTGGTGTAGCGCCTGACGAGAGTTGTTGCCGAAGCCCTTTGCGTCGGGCGGCCGTTTGGGGATCGCCTTGGAGCGAGCGGAGCTCTTCGCGGATTTCCTGCGTGGTCATGCGGAGCGATCGCTCATGCCGCCACCACTGGTAGCCATAGTCCGCAATGCCGAGCGACAACAACAGCCCACCGATTTTCAGACAAGTCCACAGCACCACGTTTACGAGCGAGCTTCCTAGTTGTGAAAGCTCCCCGCCAGCGGCGGCCGTGATGGATTGTTGGTTGTCCAGAGTACACCAAGCTGTCAGCGCCGCCACAGCTGCCAGTTTGATCAGGCCCAGCAGTGTTCGCATCACGTTGTCGAGCGAGAAGAGTCTGGCGAAACCCTGAGCGGGATTGATGCGCTGAGCATCGAAAACTGATCGTTCAGGGAAGAGGAGGAAGCCGGACTGCGCCAGTTGCGTGATAGCGCCGGCCACCATGAGCAGGGCCAAAATCGGTAATAGCGTGGCAGCCAGGCCATACGTGAGGCTCGCCATGTGCGAGGTAACATCGCTGGCATGGATCGTAAGCCACGCTTTGCCGCCGAGTTGGTCGCGGAGCATCGTCGTCAGATAGCCGGCCAGACCAGCGCCGAAATAGGTGAGAGTTGCCACGCCGCAGAGGAGCACCACGGCGGAACCGAGATCCTGGCTGCGCGCGACGTTACCCTGCTCGCGCGCCTGGCGGCGACGATGCGGTGTTGCAGGATGGGTACGATCGGCGGAGTCACTCATCGTGCTTTCCCAAAGGGGACAGTCCCATTTTTGGTTCCCAAAAATTGGGACAGTCCCCGGCGGGCTTCATTGCTTCAACTAGGGTGGATAGCGTGGGTTCCAATTGATTGCCCAGGAGTTGAGCTGTTAGTCCGACGGCGGCTATCATCACGGACATGGCAATGAGCGAGTTGACGCCGAGGCCCAACGAGAGGATATTGAGCTGCGGTACGCTTCGTCCTACGATGGCCAATGCAATCGTGGAAAGCGTCAGCGCGGCCAAAGCGGGGGCCGCACCACGAATGCCGAGTTGGAAACTCTGGGTGACCAGCGTCAACACGGTCTCTCCGAGCGAGACGACCGACGCGGCCATGCCTGGCGGCAACTGTTGGAAAGTTTCCAGCAGTGCGCCG
>JAIOPX010000026.1 GCA_021413705.1 Planctomycetota bacterium
TTCGTGGCCGGCATCGTCAGGGCCGCTCCGGTGCGCACATCAAACTTGGCGCCATGCCGTGGGCAGGCGATCTCGCAGCCTACCATCTCTCCCTCGCCCAGCGGGCCGCCATCGTGGGTGCAGATATCGTCGATGCAATAAAACTTGCCGCCTAAGTGTACCAGCACTACGATTTCGTCCCCGACTTCGATCGTCATCTTGCCCGGGTCGGGTACGTCAGACACTTTGGCGATGGGAACGAACTCAGACATCAATTTACTCATATTCCCGAATCCTTCGACCAACTGCTTCGGCCAGGGCAATGCGGACGCTTTCGATCGGGATCCGATCCGACACCTGCTGGAAAAACCCCGCCACGACAGTGCGGATCGCTTCTTTGCGAGTCATGCCGCGGGTGCGGCAGTAGAAGATCAATTCATCGTCTACCCGGCCGCTGGTGGCGCCGTGCGTGCAGCGGACGTCGTCGGCTTCGATTTCCAGTCCTGGAATCGAGTCAGCGCGCGATTCGCCGCTGAGCATCAGGTTGTCGTTGCGTTGGTAGCCGTCAGTCTTCTGGGCGTCAGGATCCACCTTGATCATTCCGCGCCACACGATCCGCGACTGGTCCTGCAGCGCCCCCTTGTAGAGCAAGTCGCTACGGCACGACGGAGCCTCGTGATGCTGTAGCGTGTGATAGCAAAGATGCTGCTTCTCTTCGGTGAACATCACGCCGTTGACCTGAGCTTCGGCGCCAGGGCCGATGAGCGCGACGTGTTGGTTGACCTTGGCCAATCTGGCCCCCAGCGCTCCGATCGTCCACTGAATTGCCGCGTCCCGATCGACCAGCGCCTTCTGATGGGCAAAGTGCCAGACGCCAGAACCCCAATCCTGAAGATTGACGTACCGCAGATGCGCCCGCGGGCCGACGATCAATTCGACCGCACCCACATGCAGCCCCTTGCCGGTCGGCACGAGGCTGGTGGTTTCGGCTAACAGGGCCACGCTGGCCCCGTCTTCAAGAATGACCAGCGTGTGCCCCAGATCGACGCCCCCATCGGCAATGGCCGAGAGCATGTGCAGCGGCCGGTCGATTTCGACACCCCTGGGAACGTAGAGCAGCGTGCCGCCGGTCCAGCAGGCAGCATGCAGCGCGGCGAACTTGTCATAACCAGGATCAACGGCCCGGGCAAACAAATGCTTCCGCACCAGTTCAGAATGTTCACGAACCAGCGTGTCGAGACTGCCGAAAAGGACTCCGGCGTGCGACCATTTTTCTTCGAGTTCCGTTTGGAGCGGCTGACTGTTGAGAGTTGCCGTGCGGCCGGCCAAATCAACGCCATGTGTCAGCAAACCGGGTGGCGTAACAGATTCGGCCGGAGCCTGCTGCGGCAGTCCAAACTTGGAAAAGTGGAACGTGCGGATATCGGTCCGCATCCACTCCTCATCCTGCCGCGACGGCATCGGCAGCTCGTTGAACTTCTTCCACGCCGTGCGGCGCAAGTCCACGAGCCAACCCGGCTCATCGCGGGTGGAGAGAAACTCCTGAAACGCAGCGTTGGTAAATCCTACTTCGACGATTGTGCCTGGCATAGTGTGCTGGGTATGTTGTAGGTCAGGCTATTGCCTGACGAAGTGAGTGAAATCAGGGAGAAGTTGTTAATGATTCTGGTTTTTGGTTGGTCGATGTCATTTCTTTGGTCGCCATATTGTTCTCATCAACGCCCACACGCCGAAAACTACTCCGCCAGCAAATATGGAATAGATTTCCGCATCCTTAACCACCTTATCGCCCACCGGCATTCGGTATCCAAACCGCAATGCCAATAGCCCCTGAACGAGCAAGAAAAAAGCCGCCGCAAGCACCAACCAGGTGAGCAGTCGCATTCTGGATCCTACCCCACCGACCCTTCCATCTGCAGTTCGATCAGCCGATTCATCTCCACGGCGTATTCCATCGGCAGTTCTTTAACCAGCGGCTCGATGAATCCGCTAACGATCATCGTGCTGGCCTCGGCCTCGGTCAGGCCGCGGCTGGTGAGGTAAAAGAGTTGCTCCTCGCCGATCCGCGAAACGCTCGCCTCGTGACCAACTGAAACGTCCTGCTCGTCGATCTCAATGTACGGATACGTGTCGCTGCGGCTCTTCGAGTCGAGAATCAAGGCATCGCACACGACGTTTGACTTCGACTTAACAGCTCCCTTTTCGACCTTCACCAGGCCGCGGTAACTGCTGCGTCCGCCGTTCTTGGAGATCGACTTGCTGATAATCCGCCCCGAGGTGTGCGGGGCACAGTGAACCAGCTTGGCGCCGGCGTCCTGGTGCTGACCGGCCGAGGAGAACGCGATCGAGAGAATCTCGCCTCGTGCGCCTGGTTCCATCATATAGACGGCCGGATACTTCATCGTCAGCCGGCTTCCCAGGTTGCCGTCGATCCACTCCATCGTGGCGTCTCGATAGGCCATCGCCCGCTTGGTCACCAGGTTATAGATGTTGTTGGCCCAATTCTGGATCGTGGTGTAGCGACAGCGTGCGCCGCGCATCACCTTGATCTCGACCACGGCCGAGTGGAGGCTTTCGGTGGTGTACATCGGGGCCGTGCAGCCTTCTACATAATGAATCTTGGCCCCTTCATCGACCAGGATCAGTGTCCGCTCAAACTGCCCCATGCTCTCGGCATTGATGCGGAAATAGGCTTGGAGCGGAAACTCGATGTTCACGCCCTTGGGAACGTAAATAAACGAGCCGCCCGACCAGACGGCCGAGTTCAGCGCTGCGAACTTGTTGTCCGTCGGCGGGATCACCGTGGCGAAATGCTCGCGCAGCAGGTCTTCATGCTCGCGCAGTGCTGTGTCGGTGTCGGTAAAGATCACTCCCTGCTTGGCGAGATCTTCCTGGAGGGAGCCATAAACCACTTCGCTCTCGAACTGGGCTTTCACGCCGGCCAGGAACTTTTTCTCCGCCTCGGGTATGCCCAACCGGTCGAAGGTTTCCTTAATCTCCGCGGGCACGTCGTCCCAGGATTTGCCCTGGTGGTCGGTCGGCTTGAGATAGTAGTACACATCCTGGAAGTCGATAGCGATATCGCCGCCCCACATGGGCATCGGCTTCGACTCAAATATCTCCAAGCTCTTGAGCCGGAAATCGCGCATCCAGGCCGGCTCGTTCTTCATCTCGGAAATCTGCGCGACAACCTCCCGATTCAAACCCTTCTTCGCTTTGAAGACGTCCTGGGTTTTGGTCTTGAAGTCGTACTTATTGATCTCGGTATGCGCGGGATCAAACGAACTGGTAGTAGTCAGGTCAGTAGCCATGGCAGTATCCCCGCTTTCCAAGGGGCACTATCTAAAGTCTCAATGTCGAATGTCGAAACCAGAATGACGAAAACGCCAACTTCAGGTTTCGTCACTCATTCGTCATTCGAACTTCGTCATTCCTCATTTGCCTCTACGCGGCGCCTTCAACAGCTTCCGCTTCCGCCATTGCCCGTTCTTCTGCAGCCGCATCGGGATGGTCGGCTCGAATGCGTTCAAATCCGTGCTTGTGGAGTTCGATCGCTAGTTCGGGGCCGCCGGTCTCGACAATTCGGCCGCCGAGCATGACGTGCGTCACATCGGGCGGATTGTGTTCCAAAAGTTTTTCGTGGTGCGTGATGATCAGCAGTCCCATCTGGCCGCCGCGGATCTCGGCGATGCTCTGGCTGGCCAACCGCACGGCGTCGGCATCCAGCCCGCTGTCCGTCTCGTCGAGAATTGCGAATCGGGGCTGGAGCATGGCCATCTGCAATATCTCGGCCCGCTTCATCTCGCCGCCGGAGAAGCCGTCGTTCACATATCGCCGGGCAAACTCCTGATCAATCTTGAGCTGATCCATCTTGGCCTTCAATTCCTTGCGGAACTCCCGCATGGGAATCAGTTCTTCCCCTTCTTTGCGGTTCGGGTTGCGAACATTCGTGGTCGCATGACGCAGGAAGTCGGCCATTTTCACGCCGGGGATCGCCATCGGCCGCTGAAAGGCCATGAACACGCCCTGGCGAGCCCGCTTGTCGGGAGAGAGTTCCAACAGATCGACGCCATCAATGGTGATTGTGCCACTGGTCACTTCATAGTTCGGGTGACCCATGATGGCCAAGCCAAGCGTGCTCTTGCCGGAGCCGTTGGGCCCCATCAGGGCGTGGGTTTCACCGCGGCGGATTTGCAACGTCACCCCGCGCAAGATCGGCTTGCCTTCAACGGCGACGTGCAGGTCGTTGATCGCTAATGTTTCTGTCATGGGTTTTCCGTGTTTAGGCAGTCAGTTTCTGGTGATCGAATACCGGCGGCAGGTCGATTTGCGGCTTCGAATATCCGCTGCGGTGAGGCACCGGCAATTCGTCTTCCACTCGCACGCCATTACGCTTGTTGATTTTCTGTCCCTTGATCTTGTCCTGAATCCGCATCAGGCCTTCCAGCAAAGCTTCCGGCCGTGGCGGGCACCCGGGCACATAAACGTCCACCGGGACGACCAGATCGACCCCCTTCACCACATGGTAGCCATACTTGAAATACGGCCCGCCACCGATCGTACAGGCGCCCATGGCGATCACGAACTTCGGATCGGGCATCAGGTTGTAGAGTCTGCGAACGCGGCTGGCCATTTTGTAGGTCACCGTGCCGGCCACGATCATCAGGTCTGCCTGCCGCGGCGTGGCCCGAAAAGCACCTGCTCCAAATCGATCGAGGTCATAACGGCTCGCTCCCGCCGCCATCATCTCAATGGCACAGCAAGCCAAACCAAACGTCATCGGCCACAAGCTCGACTGGCGTGCCCAGTTGATTGCCTGCTCGATCGTCGTGGTGATCAGGTTCTCTTCGAATCGCCCTTCGATCCAGGGGCGTGTTTCAGGGGTCAATGTCATGGGTCTTTCTCGGATAACTGCCTAATTTGCCAGAGCAATACCAAGCCAACGCTTAACGGCATCTTCCACAGATGACAATTGGCTGGATGTTAAAGTCCCTAATTTGCGACTAAATTTTTGGTGATCCGTTGAACCCAATGCTTGCGCATTGAATACTCCGTCTTGATCGAATAATCCTGTTGCTACATCCACTTCAAAACGAGTTTCTCGACGCTCAGTTGTCCGGGGCACATAGGTCACTAACGCCCACTCATGACCCTGAAATTCAACAGACAAAACTACGCACGGCCTTCGTTTTGCCGTGTACCCCAAATCGACAATCCAGACCTCACCACGTTTCGGCCTTGCCACTCTTTTCCTCGGCCTCGTCAAACATCTTGAAAACCTCAGCAGCAGACGCAGTCATTTCTTCGCAAAGCGAGGCGTCTTCCTTTCGATTAAGGCGAAGCCTGATTTCCTTTGCCACTTTGACCTGTTCCAACTCACTCAATCGATCAAACGAACTGAGTAATTCATCAACTGAACTGGCCATAATACGATTCCTGGAAAACCTTCATTTATACCCGAGCTTTAACTCATTTCAAAGGTGCAGCAATTCGCGCCATCCAATCGGCAACCCGTCAATCGCACGTCTTGAGCTACCAATTTCGAAAACAACATTCGCTCCATGGCACACAGCGATCGGTCTTGTTCCGGCAGGCCCGGGTAGGGACACGCTTCGGCCACCAACACCGGCAGCGTGCCCGATCGTTCCACCGAAAACGGTATGCCCCGTCCTTTCAATAGTTGCGAAACCGACTCCATCCGCTCACCGGCGGTTTCCCCCGAGACGTGGGGCTGATACATGGCAGCCATGGTCGTGGCAAGCCTATCCAACAGTCCGCGTCTTACTTCCACATCCTTTACGGCCCGAATCTCTTTCCACATCGCCGCGGCCAGATCGCCAAAGTTATCACCTGCCAAACGCTGGCCACGTTCGGTAAGCCGGTAGCGATAGCATGGGCGGCCCCGACCCGCCGGACTATCCTCTTCTCGCACAGCCGTTCGCTCGATGAGTCCTTGACGCATCAGCCGATTGAGCCGCTGGCGAACGGCCGTGGCCGTCACACCCATCCCCGAGGCGAGTTGCCCAATCCTCAGCTCGCCGCCCCGTCGGAGCAGGTCGAGCATCGCGGAATCGGAACTCTCGGCGTGTTGTAAGTCGATGTCTTGCATAGACATTCTGCCAACCAACGGGGCACGAAACTCATACTCCCAATACCATCATCATAGGGATTTGCCGATTTTTGACAAGGATCTATGTAAATAATGTTCTTGCGAAGACTTCGATTTGACGTAAAGCGTTGACATGAAATCATTTAGTGTGTAAAAATATGGCTAGATAAAGGAGATTATTTATGCCTTGGTTGCCCAAGAAGGA